>CAMJZI010000022.1 GCA_946410185.1 uncultured Porphyromonadaceae bacterium | reverse complement strand
AACGATGGTGCTGATGCAGTCGTCCTTCTTGATCGACGGGCACAGGAAGATGCTGGTGTAGGCATTGCGGGTGAAGTCGCCCGAGCCGCCCACACCGTTCATCAGGCGCGTGCCGCTGACGTGGGTCGAGTTGATGTGGCCATAGATGTCGGCCTCGATGGCGGTGTTCATGGTGATGACACCCAGACGGCGAACCACCTCGGGGTTGTTGCTGATCTCGCTGGGACGCATGAGCACCTTGCCGTGCAGGGCCTCGCCCTTCTCAAAGAACTCGGTCATGGCGCCGCTGGAGAAGGTCATCGAGCAGGTGCTGGCAAACTTGCACTTGCCACTCTCGAGCAGCTCGAGCACGCTGTCTTGAATCACCTCGGTGTACATCTCGAAGGGAGGAATCTCATCGCTCTTGTCCAGGGCGTCGAGCACGGCATTGGCGATGTTGCCCACACCACTCTGCAGGGGCAGGAACTCCTTGGGGATGCGGCCCTGCTTGAGTTCATTAACCAGGAAGGCACACACGTTGTGGCCGATGGCGGCAGTCACGTCGTCAACAGGGGTGAAAGTACCCTCCTTGCTGATGGGCAGAGAGGTCTTGACAACGCCGAGCACCTTCTTGGGGTCAACATGGGCGGTGGGAGTGCCCACGCGGTCGTGAGGAGTATAGATGGGAATCTCGCGACGGTAAGGCGGGTCATTGGGGGTGTAGACGTCGTGCATGCCGCGGATGGTCTCGGGAATCTGGTCATTGACCTCGACAATCACCTTGTCGGCCATCTTGAGCCAAGTGGCAGTGTTACCCATCGAGGTGCCGAGCACGATCTCGCCGTCGTCGGTAATGCTCTGGGCTTCGATGATGGCGATGTCCATCTTGCCGTAGAAACCATAGCGGAATTCCTGTGCAAGCTCGCTCAGGTGGCGGTCGTTATAGTGGATGGCATTGGCATTGATGGCCTTGCGCATATCGGGGTGTGACTGATAGGGGGTGCGGAAGTTCAGTGCGTCGGCACGGGTGAGTTCACCGTCAATGTGGTCGCTGGTAGATGCACCACTAAAGAGGTTGATCTTGAACTCGCGGCCAGCCTCGTGCTCACGCTTGGCGCGCTCGGCGATGGCTACGGGCACTACTTGAGGACAACCTGGTGAAGTAAAACCGGAAACGCCCACGGTGAAGCCATTTTGTACATATTCGGCGGCTTCCTCGGCCGAAATAATCGGATAAATCATTTTTTTGTTTTTAGTTTTTTTTGATGGTTGTATGTGTTGTTTTTAGCTTTTCAGTCTTGTCTGGATTGCTGCGCTCTGCTCCTCGTAGCCGGGTTTGTTGAGCAGCGCGAACATGTTGCGCTTGTAATCCTCAACACCGGGTTGGTCAAACGGATTCACGCCCAGCATGTAGCCGCTGATGCCGCAAGCCTTCTCAAAGAAGTAGATGAGCTGGCCGATGAAGCGCTCATTGACGGCGGGCATGGTGATGATGATGTTGGGGACACCGCCATCGACATGGGCCAGGCGTGTTCCCAGCTCAGCCATCTTGTTGACGTAGTCCACATTTTTGCCAGCGATGTAGTTGAGGCCGTCAAGGTCTTTCTCGTCGCTGGGGATGATGACTTCATGCTGCTGGTCGCCAACGCTGATCACTGTCTCAAACAGGGTGCGCTCGCCGTCCTGAATCATCTGTCCCATGCTGTGCAGGTCTGTGGTGAAGTCCACGCTTGCGGGGAAGATGCCCTTGTGGTTCTTGCCTTCGCTCTCACCATAGAGCTGCTTCCACCACTCAGCCAGGAAATGCAGGCGTGGAGTGAAGTTGGCTAGGACCTCAATCTTCTTGCCGTTCTGGTAGAGGGCATTGCGGGTAATGGCGTAGTTGAGCACCTGCTCGTCGCCGCCCTTTTCGATCTCAACGGCACCTGCCACAAGGGCGCGGATGTCAAATCCTGCCACTGCGATGGGCAAGAGGCCAACGGGTGTGAGCACCGAGAAGCGGCCGCCCACGTTGTCGGGGATGACATAGGTGTCATAGCCTTCTTGGGTGGCCAGGCTGCGCAACGCGCCGCGGCGGGCATCGGTCACAGCGATGATGTTGCGCTGGGCAAACTGCTTACCCTCTTGTTTCTCGAGCATGTCCTTGAAAATGCGGAAAGCAATGCCCGGCTCGGTTGTCGTTCCCGACTTGGAGATGACAATGATGCCGAAGCGGTGACCATGCACCAGGTCCATCATGTCATACAGGTAATCCTCGCCGATGTTGCTGCCGGCGAACAAGACCTTGGGGCCGCCGGCCTGCTTGTAGGCGGCAAAGTGGTCGCTCAATGCTTCGATGACCGCCTTGGCGCCCAGATAGCTGCCGCCGATGCCGATGCAAATGACGTACTCGCACTCGGTGCGCAATTGAGCGGCGCTCTTCTCGATAGCCTGGAACTGCTGCTCGTCGATGCTGCTGGGCAGGTGCAGCCACCCCAGGAAGTCGTTGCCCGCTCCGCTACCGCTCTCAAGGGTCAGCTTGGCGGCGAGGGCGCTTGCGTGCAGCGCCTGGGCGCGCTCGGCCAGTTTGCCATTGAGGGCGTGCTTGTTGATGACTTGAATAGAGTTGTTCATATGAGTAGTTTTAGTTTTTAGTCCTTGGTTTTTAGTCTGAATGTCAACGTGTGACGTGTTTTGACTTGTCCCCTTTGATCAGGAGTCTTTAAATGGGCTTGGTGAAGGCGCGGCGGCGCTTGTGCTGGTCATACTCGAAGTATTCCCATTGCTTGAGAACCTTGGAATTGAGTTCCAGCTCGTGGTTGCTCTCGGCATGCGTGTAGCCATGCTTGTTGAACACAGGGATGAGGTCATTGAAGATGAGTGAGTTCACTCCCTTGTTCTGAAGTTCAGGCTTGACAGCGATGAGCATGAGATCCACCACATTGTTGTGCTTGAAGGCATCGAGCAAGTATTTCCAGCCCATGGGGAACAGGCGGCCGCGACTCTTGATGAGCGCCTTGGACATCGAGGGTATGCTGATGCCCACACCGACGAGCTCGCGCGTGTCTTTCTCAATGACCATCGACAGGTCGTCGAGAGGCAGGAAGGGCAGGTACATCTTGATGTAGTGCTTGATCTGCTTGTCGGACAACGGCGAGTAGCCGAACAACTCGTCATAGGCCACATTAATCAGTTTGAAGATAGCGTCACCGTAGTCCTGGACCAGTTGCTTGCGGTTGGTGTACTTGATGGTCGTCACATTCATGCGTTCGCTTATCAGGTTGGCGATGCGGTGCATCTTCTCGGGAATCTCTTTGGGGATAGTGATCAGGAACTCCAGCCAGTCCACATACTTGACAAAGCCCATGCGCTCCAAATGCTTGTGATAATAGGCGTGGCTATACACAGCGCCTGTCGTGCCAATGCGGTCAAAGCCCTCAATGAGCAGGCCCTCGGGATCCATGTCGGTAAAACTTAAGGGTCCGGTTAGGTGTTCCATGCCCTTGCTCTTACCCCAACGGGTCACGGCGTCGATGAGCGCATCGGCTACCTCAACATCGTCGATAAAGTCGATGTAACTGAAGCGGGTCTCCTTTTTGTTGTTGCGCTCATTGACCAGATGGTTGATAATGCCGGCGATGCGGCCCACGATTTTCCCATCACGGTATGCCATGAAATAGGCTGCCTCGCAGAAGTCAAATGCCGGGTTCTTGTCGGGCCTGAGGGTATTTATCTCATCGGTCACCAGAGGCGGCACATAGTACTTGCTGTCACGGTAGATGACATCGATGGGAAAGTGCACAAACTTGAGCAGGTTGCGTTTTGTGGGTTGGATTTCTCTAATTTCAACCATATTGTGAGTAGTAAGTGTTGAGTTTTAAAGTTAACTACAGGGGTCAACCAGCATAAACCACATTATTGAGCCACCATAGCAGGGCAAGCAGCCCCACGATGATGATGTCGAGCTTGATGAAGAACCAGAAATAATATCTTTTCTCGGGTGTCATGCGTCAATCCGGCCGGTGTCCCATGTGATGATTAGTTGGCCGACTTGGCCTTGTCATGCACCAGGTCATAGGTGATAGAACCACTTGGTGTCTTGATGAGCACGTTGTTGTCGCCGTTGAAGCTGATGCCCGATGCCGATCCGTTCTTACCGCCATAGATGGTGAAGTACTTGCGCGAATTCTTGTTAAAGCCAACCACCGATCCCTTGGTGTCCAAGAAGACCAGGTAGCGGTCGTTCTCGAGCTTGTCCTTGATCTCCTTCATGTTGATGATGGGCTTGTCGTACTGGGTGGGTTTCATTTTCACCTCTTCGCCCGCTTTGATTTTGTCGATGTTCTCGGCATTGTCGTGGCTCCACTTGGCATCGGCGTTCTCCTCGCCTTCAAGGGCCTTTTCCTCTTCCTCTTTGGCTTTTTCCTCTTCCTCGGCATCAATCTCGTCCTGGGTAGCTACATGGATGGAGCCGATGCTGGCTGCTTCCTGCTGAAGGAAGCGGCGCTCGTTGCTGTTGGTGCTCTCCAAGGGACCTCGGCAATAGACGTACTGGCGTCCATCGGTGCGAGCGCGTATCTTGCCGTCATAGGTGAGCGTGGTGAGCTTCTTGCCGTCTACATCATAGAGGCACAGGGTCACCCTGCCATTGCCGCCCTCGCCGGCACCTTTCAGGTGGTTGAGGAAGGCGAAGTAAAGGTATTGTTTGCCGTCGATGCTCACAGCACGGGGCACGTTCATAGCATCGGCAATGAGCGAACTGTTGTCCATAATGATGCTACGCCCGTCAAAGTACTTGGTCTGTCCCAATTCGGTTTTCCATTGTGCTCCGTCTCGGGTGAGGTTATAGACCTTGACGAAAGGGCGGTCGGTGTCATCCTTGTAAGTCACGCCCACAATGCGCTCGGGAGTGTCGGGGTCGGTGCTGGCAAATCGAACGGCGCATCCCGTGTAGGCCTTGTCCTCGGTGAAATTGTTGCGGCTCAGCTCGGCATTCAAGATGGCTATGGGCTCCTGACTGCCCTCGGCAACCAGGGCAAGGCTGTCGGCTTGTGCCTCAAATCGGTCATTCTCCTGGTTGTTGCAGTGGCGCATCAGGCTCAGCAGAGCGATGGCCAGGATAGCCAGGACGATGCCGATGATAAGATTGCGGTTAAAGTTTGAACGGTTGCCACCATTGTCGTCGTCATCTTCGCCTTCGACTTGAGCGGGTTGCTGCCAGGCATTTGCCGGCTGGCGTGACGCTTGGCTGGCGGCTGCACGGCGCTGCTCGTTGTAAGTCTGGCCTTGTGGCTGTGGACGGCGCGTGGTGGTCGTTGAAGAGGCGGATGTGGCCTTGGCGCCATCGTTAACCGCCTTGCCGCAAGCCGGGCAGAAAACCGAAGTGGCGGGAATTTGCTTGCCGCAGTAGGGGCAAGCCATGTCGTTACTCATGCGGTAGCCGCATCGGTTACAGAAGACCGAACCGTCGGGAACCTCGTGTCCGCAATGTTGACATCTCATAATTAGTCTATTTTTAGCTTTGATTAAACTTCGTTTAATTTCAAACTACAAAAGTACCTATTTTAGACAAAATGGCATCCTATTTTTCTCAAAAAAATTCAACCAGGGCATCAAAGACCATAAAAAGTGATGTGGTTATTGGCGCCCTGTGACACGTTAAATGCAGTTTGGGGGCTATTGTGCCAGTGCCGCTGCCGTCTTGGCCGCCAGCCGTGCGTTGTTGAGCACGAGCTGGATGTTGCTAGCCAGACTGTCTCCTCCGGTCAGGTCCTTTACCTTGGCCAGCAGGAAAGGTGTCGTCTCCTTGCCGCGGATGCCCAGGCGGTTGGCCTCGGCAATGGCTTCGTCGATAGCCTTGTTGATGACATCGGCTGGCATGGAATACTCCTCGGGGATGGGGTTGGTGACAAGCATACCTCCCTGCAGACCCATTTCCATCTTGGCGCTGAAGGCAGCTGCCAATTCCTCGGGGGTGTCGATGCGGTAGTCCACCTTGAAACCGCTGTGACGGGTGTAGAAGGCGGGCAACTCCTCGGTGCCGTAGCCGATGACGGGTACGCCCTTGGTCTCGAGGTATTCCAGCGTGAGTCCCAGGTCGAGAATCGACTTGGCTCCTGCACAGATGACCATGACGGGTGTCATGGCGAGTTCCTCCAGGTCGGCACTGATGTCCATGGTGGTCTCGGCACCGCGGTGCACACCGCCGATGCCGCCGGTGGCAAAGACCTTGATGCCTGCCATCGCGGCGATAATCATCGTCGTGGTCACGGTGGTGGCTCCGTCCTGGCCGCGGGCAATGAGCACGGGCAGGTCGCGGCGGGAGGCCTTGGTCACGGCTTGGCCCTTCTTGCCCAGGTACTCGATTTCCTCGGGGGTGCAGCCGGCCTTGAGGCGGCCGCCAATGATGGCGATGGTGGCGGGAACGGCACCATTGTCACGGATGGTCTGCTCCACTTTCAGTGCCGTTTCCACATTCTGGGGATAGGGCATGCCGTGGGAGATGATGGTGGACTCGAGGGCGACTACGGGACGGCCCTCGTCAAGCGCCTGTTGCACTTCGGGTGAAATGGATAAGTATTTGTTCATATATTTTAGTTTTTAGTTTTGAGTTTTGAGTTTTTAGTTTTAAGTTTTAAGTTTTGAGTTTTAAGTTTTTAGTAAGATTGCTTTTGTCTGGAATTACTTCTCATATCTCACCTCTGGCGGCGTAGCCACTTCATCACCTCGGGATTGACTGTCTGTTGTGAGAGCAGGGTGGCGTGCGCGGCCAGCATCCCCGTGTGCACACAGTCGGGGAACAGCGTGCCCGACGCTTGGGCATGTGCCACTCCGGCAATAAAAGCGTCGCCAGCCCCTGTTGTGTTGAGCACGCGGGTGGGGATGGCGTTGTAGTGCTCGTGGCGGATGCCGTCGCTGCAGTACACGCCGTCGCTGCCCATGGTGATATATACCTCGTGGACGCCCATCGATGTGAGATGCTGGGCGGCAACCCTGGCCGAGTCGTGGCCAGTGACTGTCTGGGCTTCGATGAGATTGAGTTTCAGGGAATGCAGATGCTTTTTCTCGCTCTGCTGCAGGGCCTTGACGATACGGGGCGCCTTGGCCGTGCTCACGGTATCGACCATGAGCGGTGCGGTGCTGTGGTCGATGAGGTATTGCAGGGCCTCGGTGGAGATATTGGTATCGGCAATGACGAGTGCCGAGTTGCTGATGTCCATGATGCGGGCTTCAAGGAATGCGGGGGTGATGTGGTCGATGATGTCGGTGTCGGCCACGGCAGCAATCATGTCGCCCGTCTGGTCGTTGACACACAGGTACAGGCCGTTGCGCATCCCCTCGCAGCGCTCGCTCAGCGACAGGTCCAGCCCGATGGCTTGGCATTCGCGCCAACACATTTCGCCGAATGTCTCGCCGCCAAAGGCGCTCACGAACTTCACCTCATGCCCCATCAGTCGCAGGTTGTGGGCGATGTTGCGCGCCACGCCACCGCAGCCTAGGGTCACCTGGCCCGGTACCGAGTCGGCAGGGACAAACGGCGCCGTCAATGCCGCCGCAATATCCATGTTCACGCCCCCGATAACAGTTACATATCTCTCCATGCAAGTAATGATGTTTAGTGAGGACAAAATTAGCAATTCTCAGCCTTTTGACCAAAAAAATCAGCCGATGACATCACGCAAAGTCGTATAAGGATGATATTTCGCTTGCAAGAACCTTGCAAAATATAGAGCCTCACCATGAGGTGGCCATGTTAAGAATGATCAGTGGTGCAGCCTGAAGGACTTAGCGCCTCAGTGACTCGACGTGAGATTTAGTGGCAGGCAATTGGGCTATGTAGTTGCCAAAATCTGTAAGAGGCTTAAAAAAAGTTTAATTGCCCTGCTTTTTTCCCGCGACATGGCATGACTTTAGGCAAAGTTATGTACCTTTGCAGGTTAGAAATATATGAACTGAACTAAAAACTATGATATGATGACCGATAACGACAAACTAATGGTTGACCAGGAGAAGCCATTGTACATCGTCACAGGTTCGACCGACAGCATGGGCAGTGTGATCACGCGCAAACTCGCCGAGCAAGGCAAGGCCGTGCTGCTTGCCAGCCGCGACATCCACAAGGCCGAGAACTATGCCGCGCAACTGCGCACGGTGACTCGCAACAAGGACATTTCATGCTTGCAACTTGATCTTAACTCGTTTGACTTGGTCAACGATTTTGTGAAGCGTCTGCGCGCGCTTAACCGACCTGTTGCCGCGCTGATCAATAATGCCGGCCTGCTGCCGCGCCGCAGCGAGATCTCGGAGGACGGTTTTGAACACTCGGTGCAGGTCAACTACCTGAGCACCGTACTGTTGTCGATGCAGGTCTATCCCCTGATACAGGAGGGCGGTCACATCATCCTGTCCACCTCGGTATCGCGCCGCCTGGTCTCGTTACCCTATGAATTCCCCGCTGTGTCTCATTTCACACCCTGGGGAGCCTATGCACAGAGCAAACTGGCGCTCACGCTGTTCTCGATCTACATGTCGAGCGTGATGAAGACGCGCCGCGTGTCGGTGAACTGTGTGAATCCCGGCCTGTTAAAGAGCGGAGCCCTGGCCATGTCGCGCTGGATGGACCGTGTGCCCGACTACCTGAGCCGCAACATTCCCAGCCCCGAGGCTGGTGTGGTGCCCACCTTCCGCGCCCTTGAGAGCAAGGATACGGGTTACTTGTTCTCGGGTGCCGACAAGCAGGTGAAGACATCAACGATGCTCAAAAACCGCGAGATGTTCATCCGCGTGTGCAACGATACGATGCGCATTTTGAAGGAGCATCTGGATTTAGACAAGCAATGAATTGAATGAGTGGATATCTTTTCACAGGAGTCCACTTTTTTATAATACTCACATTTTTTCAGGAATGAAGATTCTCGTTGAGAACGACCGACTGTCTCAAGGCAGCACAGTCGCCACGATAGGCATGTTTGACGGAGTCCATCTCGGACACGCCACGCTGGTCGGTTTTCTCAATCAACAGTCGGCAGCGCTAGGCCTGCAGTCGCTGGTCATCACCTTCCTGCGCCATCCGCGCCAGGTGCTTCACGATGATTCGTCATTCAAACTCATCATGCCGCTGGCCGACCGTTTGCAGCGCCTGGGGGAACTGAACCCTGACCTGCTGTTGCCACTGGACTTTACTCCCGAACTGGCACACATGGACTCGGCCCAGTTTATCGAGATGCTGCGCGATCGCTATGGCGTGGCCGTGCTGGTCGCAGGCTATAACCATCGCTTTGGCCACAAGAGGGGGGAGACGTTTGAAGATTACTGCCGTCATGGCAAGCGACTCGGTGTCGAGGTTGTCAAGGCACCAGAGTATTTAGGAGAATATGCTCCGGTCAGTTCCACAATCATTCGCGGCCTCATTGCCGCCGGCAGGGTTGTGGATGCGATGCACTGCATGGGCCGTCCGCACACTATCGCCGGCAAGGTGGTGCACGGGTTCCATAATGGACGCGGCCTGGGTTTCCCTACTGCCAACGTGGGAGAGATAGACCCTAACCTGCTGTTGCCACACAATGGGGCTTATGCTGTGCTTGTCCATGTTCATGGTCTGCAGTTGCAGGGCATGGCCAACATTGGCAAGCGTCCCACCCTGGACAATGGCGACCAATTAAGCATCGAGGTCAATTTGTTTGACTTTGATGGTGATATTTATGGCGCCGATATTTCGTTGGAATTTATCAGTTTCTTGCGCTTGGAGTTCAAGATGTGCGGAATTGAGGAACTCAAGCATCAGCTCACACTTGACCGCGACAATGCCAAGCGCATATTGCAAGAATACTTAACCACTAAACAATCATAATAATAACGATGGACATTATCAACTTGTGTGAACACAACTCGCTCGTGGGACAGTTCATGAGCGAAATCCGTGACAAACAGTTGCAGCAGGAACGTCTGCGCTTCCGTACAAACATTCAACGTCTGGGCCAAATTATGGCCTATGAGATTTCCAAGCAGCTCCAGTACAATACGGTGGGTGTTGAGACCCCGCTGGGCGTTAAGCAGTGCAATGTGTTGGCCGACAGGGTTGTGCTGGCAACCATCCTGCGGGCAGGCCTGCCCTTCCACGAGGGTTTCCTGAGCTACTTTGACGGTGCCGACAACGCCTTTGTTTCGGCCTACAGGAAGTATTTTCCCGAGACCGACGACTTTGTGGTTCACATCGAGTATATCGCCAGCCCACGTCTCGACGGCAAGACGCTGGTTATCGTCGATCCCATGCTTGCCACCGGTTCATCGATGGAACTGGCTTACCAGGCGCTGGTGACCAAGGGCCATCCTGCCCACATCCATGTGGCCAGCGTGGTGGCTACGCCCAAGGCTATCGAGGTGGTTCGTCAACGCCTCCCCGAGGCCAAGACCACGCTGTGGACCTGTGACATTGATGAGGAACTGAATGAGCACAGCTACATCGTGCCCGGATTGGGTGATTGCGGTGACCTGCTCTATGGTGAGAAGGAGTAATGATTTCCAGTTAATCTAGAGAATCAATCTAGAGAATCTAGAAACTCTAGAATATCTAGAACTAAAATAGGAAAAACTTATGGTAAGGAAATATGATTACCTCATTATCGGCTCGGGAGTAGCCGGTATGAGTTTTGCCCTCAAGGTGGCAAAGACCGGAACGGTGGCACTGGTGTGCAAGTCCAAGATGGAAGAGGCCAATACCGACCTTGCCCAGGGCGGCGTGGCCACGGTGACCAACCTCGAAGTCGATAACTTTGACAAGCACATCCATGACACGATGGTGGCCGGCGACTGGCTCAGCGACCCCGAGGCTGTGAAAAAGGTCGTTACCGAGGCGCCTGCCCAGATCCATGAATTGCTGGGGTGGGGCGTTGATTTTGACAAGAACGAGAAGGGCGAGTTTGACCTGCACCGCGAGGGCGGACACAGCGAGTTCCGCATCCTGCACCATGCCGACAACACCGGTCATGAGATACAGGTGTCGCTCATCGAGACCGTCAAGAACAACCCCAATATCGATGTCTATGAGGATCATTTCGCTGTGGAAATTCTTACCCAGCACCACCTGGGCAAAATCGTGACACGCCGCACGTCGGGCATCGAGTGCTATGGTGCTTATGTCCTCAATCAGGAGACGGGCGAGGTGGACACATTTTTGTCGCGTGTGACCCTCATGGCCACAGGTGGCATCGGCTCGGTTTATCGTACCACGACCAACCCGCTGGTGGCTACCGGCGACGGCATTGCCATGGTCTATCGCGCCAAGGGTACTGTACAGGACATGGAGTTTGTGCAGTTCCATCCCACCGCACTGTATCATCCCGGCGACCGCCCCGCCTTCCTCATCACCGAGGCCATGCGCGGCTATGGCGGTGTGTTGCGCAACCTGGGCGGCGAGGAGTTCATGCAGAAGTATGACCCCCGCTTGTCGCTGGCACCGCGCGATGTGGTTGCCCGCGCCATCGACAACGAGATGAAGCAGCGCGGCGAGGACCACGTCTATCTGGACGTGACCCACAAGGATGCCGAGGAGACCAAGCACCATTTTCCCAATATCTACAAGCATTGCCTGGACCTGGGCATCGACATCACCAAGGATTACATCCCCGTGGTGCCTGCCGCCCACTACCTGTGTGGCGGTATCAAGGTGGACCTGAACGCCTGCTCGAGCATCAAGCGCCTGTATGCCGTGGGAGAGTGCTCATGCACGGGCCTGCATGGCGGTAACCGCCTGGCCAGCAATTCGCTGATCGAGGCCGTGGTCTATGCCGACGCAGCCGCCAAGCATGCCATCGAGCACCGCAACGAGTATTCCTATCGCGAAGATATTCCCGCTTGGGACGATGCGGGCACCATCCATCCCGAGGAGATGGTGCTCATCAGCCAGAGCGAGAAAGAGGTGGGCGAAATCATGGCGAACTACGTGGGTATCGTGCGCAGCAACCTGCGACTGGACCGCGCATGGAACCGACTGGACATCCTGTATGAGGAGACCGAGAAGCTGTTCAAGACTAGCAAGGTCTCGCGCCGCATCTGCGAGCTGCGCAACATCATCAACGTGGCCTACCTCATCACCCGCCAGGCTAAGGACCGCAAGGAATCGCGCGGCCTGCACTACACCATCGACTATCCCCCTGCACCCAAGAGCGAGGATGACCTGAAACTCTAACCTATCGTTTTCAGGTATCTAAAAGCAACTGAACACTCTGAATTATCTGATTATCAGATTCCCTCAGAGTGTTCAGTTGTTATTAGGCTGTTGTTCCTTTCAGGGGATTTCCTCGTACTCGGCGTCGGTGATTTGTTCCTCGATGATGGTGCTGCCGGTCGAGGTGGTTTCCTCGATGACGGAGCCGCTCACTTCCTCAAAGTCGGCATATTCGCCCTCGTTGCTGGTGAAGATTTTGCGCTCGCCGGTTTCGGTATACTCTTCGTCCTCTTCATATTGCTCGCGGCTTGGGCGTTCGTGCTGCTGGCGGCCGCGGAACGACTCGTTGACGCGGCGCCTCAGGTTCTGCATATATAGCCATCCCCTTAACAGTGGAATGCCCACCATCAGGAGCAGGATGAATAATATGATTAATAAGAAACTCATTTATTTTTCTCTTTTAATGATAGACAGCAGCACGTAGAGTGCTATGGCGGCGGCAAGGCCGGGCAGACCCAGCAATACGACAAATGCAACTGTGGCTACTATCTGCAAATATTGTGCCCAATTCTGCTTGAGCGACGAGAGGTTGTGCATCTTGAGCGAGAACATGCGCAATGGGCACACCATGAGCAGTGACAGCACCACGATGAGCAGCACCACGATCCAGACGGGGCAATCATGCTGGTAATACCAGTCGGTGAAGCCGATCCAGAAGATGGCATTGGCCGGAATGGGAAGCCCCGTGAAGGTGGTCGCCTGATTGGTATCCACATTGAAACGCGCCAGGCGCAAGGCTCCGAATACCGGCAGCAGCAAGGCTACCAGTGCCCAGTGCCCTTCACCATATCCTACCATCATGTTATAGAGCACCATCGCCGGGGCGAGTCCAAAACTTATCAGATCGGCCAGCGAATCCAACTCCTTGCCGATGCCGCTCACGGCATGCAGCAGACGTGCCACCAACCCGTCAAAGAAATCGGCTACTGCGGACAATGCAATGAGCAAAAATGCCAGTTGATACCCCTGCAGCCCTCCACACACCGTATCATAGCAACTGAAGGCAGCAATGCAAGCCATGCTGCCGAACAGCAGGTTCATCGATGTGATGGCGTTGGGAATATTGTTGCGAATGGCTTTCATCATGAGTTTTTCTTGTTGTTGAGTCGGGCCACTAGGGTCTCGCCGCCCCAGGTGCGGTCGCCCAGTTTGACCATGATTTTAGTGTCCAAAGGCAGGAAAATATCGACGCGCGAGCCGAACTTGATGAAACCGATGAAGTCGTTGATGTCCACCGTTTCGCCCTGCTCGACATAGGTGACGATGCGCCGTGCCACGGCGCCTGCTATCTGGCGGACAAGAATGTCCTCGCCCGTGGCGGTGCGAATGACAATGGACGAACGCTCGTTGTCGCTGCTCGATTTGGGCAGGTTGGCCGCCAGGAAACGTCCCGAGTGGTGCTTGTAGTAGGTGACCTCGCCCTTGACGGGAACCCAGTTGGCATGCACGTTAAAAACGGTCATGAACACCGACAACTGGATGCAGTTGCGGTGCAGGCACTCGTCCTCATATACCTCCTCGAGCGCCACCACAGTGCCATCGACACTCGACACTACCGCTGTGCCGTCGCTGTTGTCGCCCTTGAAGTGCCTGCGAGGTAGCCTGAAGAAGTTGAGTACAAGCAGAAACAAAATCGCCATGAGTGCTATGAGCACCCATGCTACCGGTTTGTAGTCAAAGAACCTGTAAGCCAGAGCTCCAGATGCCAGTATGATCAAGAATAACATCAGCAGGATGTTTTCTCCTTCGTGATGGATTTTGACTTTCATTCTTGCGGTTTCAAATCGTTTAACTTGCAAAGATACAATAAAATTTTCGGTTTTGGGCTTCTGGCTTTCGGTTTTTTGCGCGATATCGCCATTTTATCATCAGCGGTCGTGGTTCAAACGAATAAAAACGGCAAGGTTGTCGAAAACAAAGGAGCGTGAAGCCTTGATGTATTTTTGCAGCGGTGTCAACAATGGCGCTGGTTCAATACGCATTTACCAACAATAAAAATCCAACATGATGAAAACTACAGTTTACAACGTGATTATCCTCGACAAGAGCGGATCCATGTCAAACATCGCCCGTCAGGCAGTCGATGGCGTTAACGAGACCATCGGCTCAATTAAGAGTGCCCAGGAAAAGAACCCCGAACAACAGCATTTAGTAACGCTTGTCGCCTTTTGTGGCTGTGAGCAACGCCTCATCTATGACAACGTGCCGGTAGCCGATGTCAAGAAGCTGAGCGACAGGGATTACCGTCCCTGCTGCATGACTCCCCTGTATGATGCCGTGGGAACGACCATCACGCGAGTGCATGGCTTCAAGAGCCGTGACGAGAATTCGCTGGCGCTGGTAACAATCATCACCGACGGCTATGAGAATGCCTCGCATGAGTTCTCCCTCACGGCGATCCAATCGCTCGTCGAGAGCTATAAGGAGCAGGGCTGGCAGTTTACTTACATCGGCGCTGACCATGATGTAGAAAAGGTGGCCTACTCGCTGCACATCGACCACCACATGCAGTTCGACAAGACCGAGGCCGGCACGCGAGCCATGTTTGAGCGCGAGCGCAAGTCGCGCAAGCAATGGATGGACGACATGAACGCTGTCATGTCGATGCCTTGCTCATCGACCGCCGAACGCATGGAACGCGTCAAGAAAGTTAACAAGAAGCGCTACTTTGAATAAACGCACGGCATGTTTTTGCAGGGTTGTCATGAGTGCCAAGGGTGACAGCCCTGTATTGGCATGGTTTTTGCCTATTTTTTTTATTAGATAACCGTTCATCGATATGGAAAACCTTCAGATTCAACAGCTGCTCAAAAATTTGGAATATGGCATCATCTATGTGTGCGGT
Source organism: uncultured Porphyromonadaceae bacterium (assembly GCA_946410185.1). Lineage (GTDB taxonomy): Bacteria > Bacteroidota > Bacteroidia > Bacteroidales > Muribaculaceae > Sodaliphilus. The sequence goes on along the minus strand of CAMJZI010000022.1, from coordinate 11,459 downwards.
AATCCCAAGCAAACGCACAACCTGCGCTGGTTTGCGACGATGATTCAACCCATGATTCGCCCCATGTCAATCAAGTGGGTGGAGACTTGGGATGTGGATCACACACTGATAGTGGCGCGCCGCTTCAATGTGGGCAATATAGGAAGATATGCCACTGTGCAGCTGCACATGAACGGTTACGGGCAAAGTAGCAGTTACTCGATGCTGGCGGCCGTGCACGCCTTCAGTGACTGCTTGAGCGATGTGATGGATGGCGGGCAGGGCGATGTCCTGATACAGGAAAAAGACTATAGCGACCGCAACGAGTTGCCCAAGGGCAAGTGGGGGACTTCGGCCACCCCGCCTCCCATAGGAGAGATGCCGGATGGCCTTGTCGTGGATGCCGCACCTCAAGACCACACGCGTGTTAGTACTCCTCGACATTTCGATGAGGAAATACTCTTATCACCATCGAGTGCGGCTTGTGTCGAGGAACAAGATGAGGAGCCAAGCATCTTCAAACGCTTCAAGAAACTCGCACCCAAACGGCAGAGGCGCAAAAAGGGTACACGCTTACAAACCGATGTCTCGATCGACGAGTGCGTGTGTGGCGACAATCTTGTCAATGACGAGAAGGGCGGCTTGCAAGACCTTGAAGCCGAGGAGGTCAAGGAATCGAACCGAATCGAGTCGGAGTATGAGCGTGACGTGCGAGATCTGAGAACCCGCATCGTCGCTTTTATCGCCAAGTATCATCAAGATCCCAGGCAAGTGATGACGACCATGCTCGAGGGCAAAGTGCTGCTGGGGCAAGAACCGGGTCGCCTGCTGGTGAACGGAGACATGAAAATCGTGCTGCCCGACTATGACGAAATGGAAATCAAGATGTCGGCCATGTGCCGCACGCTTTATATCCTGTTCATGAAGCGGCGCGTTCAGGAAAACGGTGGTTTTGAGCTGAGGAATATCGACCAGTTCCGTGACGAAATAGTGGACATTTATTGCCTTGTGAAGCCTGGGGCCAACGAGGAGCGTGTGTGCCGCAGCGTCGATAACCTGTGTGATCCCTATAGCAATGCCCTCAACGAAACGATATCCAAGGTGAATGGTTTCATCAAGAAGTGCATACCCGACAGGAGCCTGCAGCAGCAATACCTCATCACGGGTGTGAGGGGCGGGGAATATACCATCGGCCTCAGTCCCGAGATGATGTCGCTGCCGCGTGCGGTCTTATAGGAAACAGTGTCTGTAACAATAAAGGTTATTCAGGGGCGTTGTTGTGCGTTTTGTACTGCACAAAGGCCTCGATAGCCTCATAGGTGGCAAGTCCCAGTTGCTGGTATTTCTCGGCCAAGTCGCGGTTGCGGTCGATGGAACGTTGCCACGATAACTTGCCGTCGGCTGTGGCGCGGAATGGAGCGTCATGGATTTGGGAGTGGAATTTGAGAATGGCATCGCGCTTGTCGCCAAACTCCTCAGGACTCATGGGCACAGCCATCTCGACATGATCGACATCCCATTGTCCCCATTGTCCACGGTACATCCACACACGGCAGTCACGCATGAATTCAGCATCCTTGAGATTGTCCAGAGCGTGCATCACGGCGCTGGTGGCGCGCACATGAGTGCCATTGGGGTCCACCAGGTCATTGTCAAAGAAGATTTGGTGCGGCTTGATTTGAGTGATGAGGTCTTGTATCACGGCAACGTCGGCATCGGTGACTTTGCCCTGGCCATGGGGGTCGTCGATGTAGAAAGGCATGCGCAAGTCATAAAGATTTTTCCGTGGAATGCCCATCTGGCGGCAAGCCATCATGGCCTCGCTCAGCATGATGGAGCCCTTGAAGTAACGCATGTCGTTCACGTCGTCGTTGGTCGTGGTGCCCTTGATGAGCTTGGCCAGTGTCTCCTCGATGAACTTGAAACTGCTGCCCTCAAAGTGCTTGGTCAAGCGGTCGGCCAGCAGAAGGCTGCGCAACAAATCCTCATCGCTCACCGCCACATCGCCATCGGTCTGAAATGCGATTCTCACGTCATGACCCTGTTGAACCAGGCGCCGCACGGTGCCACCCATCGACACAACCGCATCGTCGGGATGGGGGCTGAATACCAGCACACGCTTGGGGTATGGTGCCTTGCGCTCGGGCCGGTGAGTGTCATCGGCATTGGGTTTGCCTCCTGGCCAGCCGGTGATGGTGTGCTGGAGGTCGTTGAAAATCTTGATATTGACATTATAGGCCGAATCATAGAGCGCTACCAGCTCGCTCAGGCCGTAATCGTTATAATCCTCGTTGGTGAGCTTAAGGATAGGTTTGCCTGTCTGGCCGCACAACCACACGATGGCGCGGCGGATGAGGTGGTCGTTCCATTCACATGAAGTCACCTTCCACGGGTAGCTGATGCGCGTGAGTCGTGACGCGGCATCGAGGTCGGCATAGATAGTGGCCTCTTCGTGCACCTGCAAGAACGAGGCGGGCACCAGGTCGGTCATTTTGCCCTCGATGGTGTTGAACAAGGCTGTGGCCGAGTCTTCCTCCCAGGCCACGCAGATGATTTTGCTGGCACTCAATATGTTGCCGATTCCCAACGTGACAGCTGTTTTGGGGGCCGTATCGCTCTGGAAGGCTTCGGCCACGCGTGTGCGTGACTCGTTTCCCAGGAGCATCAGCCGGCATGCGCTGTTGCGAGCCGATCCTGGCTCATTATAGGCGATAGAACCATCGGTAGTCAGGTCACACAGCACGAGGTCCAATCCGCCAGCATCAATGATTTCGCGTTCGTAGGCTTTGCATTGATTGTGGGCGTTCTCGTCGGCAGCCAGTTGGTTGAGTGTGTGTATATTGCCGGGCTCGATATCGACCTTATTATAGAGGTGTTCGCTGATGCGGTGGTGCAGGCTCAGTTCGGCGTCGTCGGTGAGGCCCAGTTCGCTCAGGTTAAAGGCCACCACGCTTGCAAAGCTCACCTTGTCGGCAAAATAGAGTTTGACTAATTCGTCATAAACCTTGAGCACATATTTACCTGACCCGAATCCGATGACGCATCTCCCATGCGTTTCCACACATTCATTGATGGTCCGGGCCACGTCCATTGCGGCCTCTCGGGCCCCTTCCTCGGCGCTCTCGAGTACTGTTGTAGGCACTTTCTCATATCGCGTGAGCGATGCCAGTTCTATCTCATTTTCAGGGCGATAATAACGGCTCGACACCTGATAAAACTTGATGTTGGTCTTTAAATCTGTCTTCATCTTTTTTACCTTGATTCAATTCAACCAAGCAAAGTTAAATAAATTTTCATAATCACCAATATTTTTTCTCACTTTAAGTTGCGCAAGTGTCGCAATTTAGTGATAAAAGCAGTCGATTTGCCCAAAACAGGCATGTGGTGTTGTGGGTCTTGTAGGTGCTGTGGCTCATGTGGGTCGTTTTGCCCACGGGCTCATTTTCGGTGTCTACTTGCACAAACTGGTGCAGAAACATGACAGAAATAGTAAGAATAATGGCAAAAAATAACTACTTTTGTGCCAATTATCTGCAACATTATGGGAATGGAATTAAAATATGACGTACAGGGCGATGCCGCCAAGCGGTTATTGCTCGAGACCTATGGCTGCCAGATGAACGTGGCCGACAGCGAGGTTGTCGCAACGGTCATGAAGATGGCTGGCTATGAGACCTGCGATACGATTGACGAGGCCGATGCGATATTCATCAATACGTGCTCGGTGCGAGACAATGCCGAGCAGAAAATTTTTTCGCGTCTCAACCAGTTGAATGCCCTGCGTCACAAGCGGCAGCGCCGGCTCATCGTCGGTATCATCGGCTGTATGGCCGAGCGCATGAAGGAGGTCCTCATCAGCGAGTATGGTGTTGACCTGGTTGCCGGTCCTGACGCTTATCTGGAGTTGCCTGCGCTCATCGGCCTGGCCGAGAACGGTGAGAAGGCTATTAATACCGATTTGTCCACCACCGAGACCTATCGTGACATAATCCCGTCGCGCGTGGCAGGCAGCAGGGTGAGCGGTTTCATCAGCATTATGAGGGGGTGCAACAACTTTTGCACCTACTGCATCGTGCCCTATACTCGTGGCCGCGAGCGCAGCCGCGAGCCGCAAAGCATTCTCAACGAGCTGGCCGACCTGCGTGAACGTGGCTTCAAGGAGGTGACCCTGTTGGGACAGAACGTCAACTCCTACCTGTACAAGCCTGCCGATGGCGGAGAGCCTGTTGACCTGGCGCGTCTGCTGGCGATGGTTGCCGAGGCAGCCCCCGAGATGCGTGTGCGCTTCACCACTAGCAATCCCGAGGACTTGAGCGACGCCATCATCGAGACGATGGCCGCCCACGACAACATCTGCAACCACATCCACCTGCCGGTGCAGAGCGGCAGCAACAAGGTGTTGAAACTCATGAACCGCAAGTACACCCGCGAGTGGTATCTGGACCGCATTGCCCGCATCCGTGCCGCCATGCCCGATTGCGGCATTTCCACCGACATGTTCACGGGATTCCATGACGAAGCCGAGGAGGACTTCCAGGAAACGTTGTCGCTGATGCGCGAGGTGGGCTTTGACTCGGCTTTCATGTTCAAGTACAGCGAGCGCCCCGGTACCTTTGCCGCCAAGAATCTGCCCGACAATGTCCCCGAAGATGTGAAAATCGACCGCTTGAACCGCATGATAGCTCTGCAAAACGAATTGTCGCTGTGCAGCAACCGGGCGGATGTGGGCAAGACCTTTGAGGTGCTAGTCGAGGGTTACAGCAAGCGCAGCCATGACGACATGTTCGGCCGCACGCCGCAGAACAAGGTCATCGTCTTTCCCGCCAGCGGCGAGAAGCCCGGTGACAAGGTGATGTGCCGCGTGCTTAGTGCCTCGAGTGCTACCCTCAAGGGAGAGCGTGTGGACCAGTAGGCTCAGGAAATGGCATGACTGCAGAAATGATACATAAAACTGACAACAAAAACTTAAAAAGCTATAGTGATGACATTTGCCCAGAATTGCAACGAGATATTTGACCAGATAGTTAAGTTCTACCATGTCACCGATGACGTGAATGCACCGTTTGACAATCCGTTTAAGGAAGGGACTATTGAGCACAAATTGGCCCTCAAAAACTGGATCGACGCCGTGCAATGGCACCTCGAAGACATCATTCGCGACGAGCATATAGACCCCGTGGATGCTCTGGCCCTGAAACGCCGCATCGACCGCAGCAACCAGGATCGTACCGATCTGGTGGAAAAGATAGATGACTACTTCAGGAAACTGTATGCTGGTGTGGCCGTCCAGCCCGATGCCACCATCAACACCGAGAGTCCAGCATGGGCCATCGACCGCCTGTCGATACTTGCCCTCAAAATTTGGCACATGCGTGAGCAGACCGAGCGCGCCGATGCCGATGCCGCCCACATTGCCAAGTGCCAGGGCAAGCTCGCCGTGTTGCTCGAGCAGCGTTGCGACCTGACCACAGCCATCGACCAGTTGCTGGACGACATTGCGGCGGGTCGCAAGTACATGAAGGTGTACATGCAGATGAAGATGTATAACGACCCTGCCACCAACCCGGTCCTCTATGGCAAGAAGTGAGGTGCGACGGCGCAATGTGCTTGTCATGCGCTTGTCGGCTCTGGGCGACGTAGCGATGACCATTCCAGTGCTGTATCCAGTGTGCAGGGCCAATCCTGAAACACGTTTCGTCATGCTGACCAAGGCCTGGCCGGCATCGATGTTTCATGACCGTCCTGATAACCTGATGGTGGTGGGCATTGATGTCAAGCAAGAATATAAAGGCCCGTCCGGGCTGATGAGGCTTGCATCGATGCTGCGTCGTGAATATGACATCGACGCTGTGGCCGACTTGCACAACGTGTTGCGCACATGGGTCATTGACACGAGCATGAGACTGCATGGCATTGACGTGGCGCGCCTTGACAAGGAGCGTGCCCGCCGCAAGGCTCTCATCACCCACAAGAGTGACGATCCCGTCACACCCACTATCGAACGTTACCGCAAGGTCTTTGAGCAGCTCAACCTTGCCACCGGCAAGGATTTTACCCGGCTGTATGATGGCAAGCCCATGCCGGTGAGTTCCATTGTCCTTGACAAGGAGCCAGGGCAACGCTGGGTTGCCGTGTCACCCTTCTCGGCCCATGAGGGCAAGTGTTATCCTCTGGAGTTGATGAAGCAGGTAGTGGCCCAGTTAAGCCAGCGGGGCAATTATTGGATATTTCTGATGGGCGGCGGCAAGGATGAAAAAATAGCCCTCAGGACTATCGCCCGCGAGAATCAGCACGTTATCTCGATGGCCGAGCTCAAGCACGGCTTTACCGACGAGTATGCTTTGCTGGGCAAGTGTGATGTCATGCTCACGATGGACTCGGCCAATATGCACCTAGCCTCGCTGATGGGCCTCAAGACGGTGACCATGTGGGGAGCTACGGCACCTTCCTGCGGTTTTCAAGGCTATGGGCAGGATTCCCGCGATGACCTTCAACTTGACATGGCTTGCAGGCCCTGCTCGATCTATGGCGAGCGAGAGTGCCGCTATGGCGATTTCAGGTGCTTGTCAGGAATCTCGCCCGAACAGGTCGTCGGGCGCGTTGTTCAGATTGCCGAGGGCCTTGGTTCCGCCCCCAAGAATCCATGAATTCTATATTCATTAAGAAATAGGAAAGTAAAATTGACGGATTGTTGCATAATTCGACAAGAATCCGTAACTTTGCCAAATAAATAACTCAATATCAATCTTGTGCTATCATGGCAAAGGAGAATAAAAGATTCCGCAACGTGCTGGTTATCCGTTTGTCGGTGCTTGGCAATGTGGCGATGACGATACCAGTGTTGTATCCTGTGTGTAGAGCTAATCCTGACACCCGTTTCATCATGCTCACTAAGAAATGGCCTGCCTCGATGTTCCATGACCGTCCCGCCAACCTCAAGGTGGTGGACTTTGACGTCAACGAGAATCATAGTGGCCTGATAGGGCTGTTGAAACTGTCGGCCCAGATGTACAAACTCTATGATATCGATGCCGTTGCCGACCTGCACAATGTCAAGGGCACATGGATTATTGATGCATACATGAAGATGCGTGGTGCTGCTGTCGCTCGTCTTGACAGGGAGAAATCCAAACGTCGTGCACTGGTTAGCCACAAGTCTGATGTGGCGATCACTCCTATCCACGACCGTTATCGCAACGTCTTTAAGAATCTGGGATTTGAGGCTCCCGATAACTTCACTCGCCTGTATGATGGCCATGACTTGCCCGTGAGCCCCATTGTTCTGGGCAAGGAAGAAGGGCAGCGCTGGATTGCCATCTCGCCGTTCTCGTCACACAGGCAAAAGGCATACCCCCTTGAGCAGATGGAGCAAGTCGTTGCCGAATTGTGCAAGCGGGAGAACTATTGGATATTCCTGATGGGTGGTGGTAAAGCCGAGAAAATCGCGCTGCGCTCCATTGCCCGCAAGTACAAGAACGTCGTTTCGATGGCCGAGGTCAAGCACACTTTTATCGACGAGTATGCATTGCTGGGCAAGTGTGACCTGATGCTCACGATGGAATCGGCCAACATGCACCTGGCCTCGCTGCTTGGCCTGCAGGCGATGACCATCTGGGGGCCCACCTCGCCGGCATGCGGCTATCTGGGCTACAATCAGGTCGTTGAGGACGATATCCAACTCGACATGGAATGCCGTCCATGCTCCATCACGGGAGACAAACCCTGCAAATACGGGGACTTCCGCTGCTTGAAGAACATCCCTCCCGAGTACATTGCCCAGCATGTCATCAAAGCGGTGGAGTATAATGCCGAGCACAAGACCCAGGCCACAAAGTTGTCGCAGGCACGCAACAGGCAACCGGAATCACAGGACACTAAAGAATGAAAAAAAATATACTCATTACCGGTGCAGGCGGTTTCATTGGAGGCTTTCTTGTCGAGGAGGCCTTGAAGCGCGGCTATGACACCTGGGCCGCCGTGCGCTCGACGACCAGCCGTGAATTCCTGCAGGATGAGCGCATCCATTTTATCGAGCTGGATTACGAAGACCAGGACCGACTGGAGGAGACCCTGCGCGACCATGCGGGCGAGTGGGGCAAGTGGGACTACATCGTCCACAACCTGGGAGTGACCAAGAGTACCAACTACCTGGATTTTGAGCAAGTCAATAACGGTTACCTGCGCTCGTTTGTCGATGCGTTGCAGAATACCTGCACGACCCCTGATGTGTTCTTGCTGATGAGCAGCCTGAGTGTCATGGGCCCTGGCGACGAAAAGGGCTACAAGCCCATCTCGCCCACCGACGTCCCTTTCCCTAACACTTACTATGGTGTGTCTAAACTCAAGGCCGAGACTTATCTGCAGTCGGTTGTCGGCTTCCCTTATACCATCTTCCGCTGCACGGGTGTGTACGGTCCTCACGAGAAAGACTACTTCTTGATGATCAAGAGCATCAAGCGTGGCTTCGACTTCAGCGTGGGCTTTGACAAGCAGATGCTCACCTTTATCTATGTCAAGGACTTGGTGGCAGGCGTGATGGATGCTCTTGAAAAGGGGCCCCTGTACAAGGCTTACTTTATCAGCGAGGACAAGGGCTATACCCAGAAGGAGTTCCGCCAGATCGTGTGTGAGGAACTAGGTAAGAAATTTGTGATTCCCGTGGTGTGTCCGCTGTGGCTGGTGAAGCTGGTGTGCCATGTTGCCGAGTGGATTGGCAAGGTGACCCTCAAGCCGAGCACGCTGAACCGCGACAAGTTCAAGATATTGAAGCAGCGCAACTGGCTGTGTGATACCAGTGAAGCCCGCAACGACTTTTGTTTCAACCCCAAATATTCCTTGCGCGAAGGCCTTCGTGAGGCTATCGCCTGGTACCGCAGTGCGGGATGGCTATGAAACCCGTTTTTCTGCTCGGTTACATGGGGTGCGGCAAGACCACGCTGGGCGAGGTGCTTGCCCGGCAGATGGGGCTGCGCTTTATCGACCTAGACGCCTATATCGAGCAGGCGCAAGGGGCATCGGTCAGGCAGATATTCGATGAGATGGGTGAGGCGCGTTTCCGCCAATTAGAGGCATCGGCACTGCGTGGCGTGGCATCGATGACTGACGTGGTGGTGGGCTGCGGTGGCGGCACGCCGTGCCATGCCGGCAACATGGAGCTGATGAACGCTGCAGGGCTGACCGTGTGGTTGACGGCCAGTGCCGAGCGCATCACCGCCCGCCTGTTGCTGCCTGAGCAGAAGGTGAAACGTCCCCGTATCGTCCACTTGCCTGATGAGGCCGTGCTCGCTCTTGTGCGTGAGGAAATGCAGCGCCGTTCAGTGTATTATAGCAAGGCGCAGCTGCAATTTGACTCTACCGATATCGAGACCGGTCCTGCCACCGAGCGTACTGCCCGCTGCCTGGCACGGCAACTGCTTGAAATGGGCGCACTCATGCCGTCGAATGAGTGAAAAGTGGTGAATGTTAAAAAAATATTGTACCTTTGCCCATCTTTTGATACAAGAAATAACTAATCAATAACATAAGCGACCGAAACAATGAATTTTGTAGAAGAATTGAAATGGCGCGGCATGATTAATGACATCATGCCTGGCACCGAGGAGCAACTCAACAAGGAAATGACCAGTGGCTATGTGGGCATTGACCCCACTGCCGATTCGCTGCACATCGGCCATCTGGTGGGCATCATGATGCTCAAGCACCTGCAGCGTGCCGGCCACCGTCCCATCGCCCTGATTGGCGGTGCAACGGGCATGATTGGTGACCCCTCGATGAAGTCACAAGAGCGCAAGCTCATCGATGAGGAGACACTGCGCCACAACCAGGAGTGCATCCGTCAGCAGCTGGCCAAATTCCTGGACTTTGACAGCGATGCCCCCAATCACGCCATCGTGGTGAACAACTATGACTGGATGAAGGATTTTTCGTTCCTGAACTTTATTCGCGACATTGGCAAGCACATCACCGTTAACTACATGATGGCCAAGGACAGCGTTAAGAAGCGTCTTGCCGCCAATGCCGACCACGGCATGTCATTCACCGAGTTCTCTTACCAGTTGCTTCAGGGCTATGACTTCCTGCACCTGTATGAGACCGAGGGTTGCAAGCTGCAGATGGGAGGCAGCGACCAGTGGGGCAACATCACCACGGGCACCGAGCTCATCCGCCGCATGAATGGTGGCGAGGCCTTTGCCATCACATGCCCGTTGATTACCAAGGCCGATGGCGGCAAGTTCGGTAAGACCGAGAGCGGCAACGTGTGGCTGGATCCCAAGCGCACCTCGCCCTACAAGTTCTACCAGTTCTGGATTAATGTGAGCGATGCCGATGCCGAGAAATACATCAAGATTTTCACCGACTTGACCCAGGAAGAGGTTGCCGAGCTCGTTGCCGAGCAGGAGAAGGATCCCGGCCTGCGTCCGCTGCAAAAGCGCCTTGCCAAGGAGATTACCACCATGGTTCACAGTGCCGAGGAGTATGAAAACGCCGTCGAGGCTTCGCAAATCCTGTTCTCGAACAAGGCCAAGGATACCCTGCACAAGATTGATGAGGAGACATTGCTGAGCGTGTTTGAGGGAGTGCCCACATTTGAGGTGCCTCGCAGCGCAATCGACGAGGGCACGCCGCTGATCTCGCTGTTGACCGATGTGGCAGCCGTCTTTCCCAGCAAGGGCGAGATGCGCAAGCTGACCCAGGGCGGTGGTGTGAGCGTCAACAAGGAAAAGATTGCCGATCCCAACATGGCAGCCAGCGCCGAGCTGCTGCTCAACGGCAAGTACATCCTGGCCCAGAAGGGCAAGAAGAATTATTACCTGCTCATTGTCAAGTGATTTAAGCCATTTGTCACAAAAAAATGTGATAAAAAGGTTGTAATTCAAAAAAAAGAAGTAATTTTGCACCGCATTTGGAGCGGCAAGCCGTTCTAGTGACATAGGGATTGCCTTGTAGTGTAATGGTAACACAACGGTTTTTGGTGCCGCATTTCCTGGTTCGAGTCCGGGCAAGGCAACCACAAGAAAAAAGAGTTGAACATTGCGTTCAACTCTTTTTTCTTGTGGGCATGCCCGGCATGTTGTACATCGGTGGTGTGTGCCCACCTGTTGCATAGTTAGCTGCGAACTCTATTCCTTGCGGTATTGGCAATGCCGGTGATGAGAAACGCAAGATTCCAGTCCCCCTACATATTTAGCCGGCTCAGCGGGCAAAAGGTAGGGACTGCGGGTGTGGTCGCAGACCACAGCAAGGTCGCTGGCCTTGTCGAGGTCTTCGATCTCATAGTCCCCACCTTTTGTCGGGTGGGGCATTTAACCGGTTGTACCTTATACTATCGCACTCAAGTTATTCAAGGGTAGTGTAGCTCTGGATTTTATGAGTGGGTTGTGTATAAAAACAATAAGGCAAAGCGTTAAAACTCCACTTGACGCGGCGTTAACGCTTTGCTGCGGTAGCCCATAGCAGAATCGAACTGCTCTTTCAAGAAT
>CAMJZI010000021.1 GCA_946410185.1 uncultured Porphyromonadaceae bacterium | reverse complement strand
GAGGTCGGATTGTCCCAGTCCTTCCTCGAATACGGCCTGTGGCAGGACTACGGCAAGGGCCGCGAGACGCCCCGTGGCAACAGTGGCGATCTTGGCAGAGCCAAGAAACGCCAGCGCCGCCGCTGGTTCTCACGAAAGTATTACGCCTCAGTCATGAACATCAAGGAGTTCTACGAGGAGAACATTGGTAGAGAATTTTGTGGCATCCTGATGCGATTGGGACGGGACTTTGGCAAGAAATAGAAACTTGGTCAATAATCATTGTAATAAAGGCAGGCCACGCGCGAGCGTCGCCTGCCTTTTAAAAGAATATCAAAGATTATCTCATTCAATTATATGGTACATACTCTTTGCTGACGCTTCCATCACTGTACCGCACGATGTTGATACCAGGCTGAGGGGAAGAAAGTAGATGACCTTCTATATCGTACCGCTCAATTTCTTCGATATTGAGTTTATCGGATTCGATATCATTGATGCCTGATGATTCACCAGTTATACTTTTGAATTTTTTCCAAATTGGTGCGTTCTTGTATTTCTCTACACTGCTTAATGGCACATACAATAAGCATGTATAATCCGTGAAAGGACTAGAACTAGTGTCACAAGTTGGTGGTTCAATATTATTACAATGTATTTCCGATAAATTTTTGCAATTAGAAAATGCTTGTGAACCAATCTCACTTACATTGGAACCAATAATCAAAGATGGTAAAGTAGCACCAAAATACGCACAGGATTCTATGCTTGTTACAGAATTTGGTATTGTGACGGTAATGTCAAATATCACATGATAAAAAGCGAACTTGCCAATTGTCTTCACTGAATTTGGAATTTGAGTGTTCTTGCATCCTGATTTAATCATATTTGATTCCGTATGTATAATTGCATTGCAATTGTCTCGACTATCATATACCTGATTATCTGGATCCACTCTCACTGTTTCAAGTTTTGTGCAAAAATCAAATGGATTTCCTGAGATACTTGTAACGGATTTTGGAATTGATATTGATGTTAATTGGTCACAATAATCAAATGCTCTTGCATTAATTGATTTCAGAGAATTTGGGAAATCGATTGATGTAAGTTGTCTGCAACGTGCGAATGCGCATTCACCGATAGTTGTGAGAGAGTTTGGAAGGACAACTGATTTTAACTGATTTCCGTAAAATGCGTATGATCCAATTGTTTTTAGCGTATTGGGAAAGGTTACATTGTTCAAACCGCAATATCCTGGCCCCGGATGATCGCCACCCCATCCGTCACCAGTAGTGCAGAAAGCTCGATATCTGATTTCTTTCACACCTGATGGAATTACAACTGAATTGAGTTTTATATAGCCATAGAATGCTTCCGCAGGAATAACTTCGATACCTTCTGGTATAACTAAATCAACTAATTCTACTCCATTGACATATATTTTATCACAAAAGGAGACAGGACATCGTAGTTCGTAATTATCACCATATTTAATTTGTAAATAGGTTTTAAGATCCTGGATATTAAGCACTTTTGGCCAATCTGGCAAGCCTTTTGCTCCAACAGACTCAAGTGAACGACCCAATGTGATTGTATCACACAGTCCTGTGACAATCTTTCTTTCTATCCGCTTTACATTATCTCCTATAATAAACGCATTCATTGGATTTTTAAATACGGGGCGTATGGTCCCTCCTCTATCTCTGCTCTCTGAACAGTTGCGTGCATTCCAGTACACTTTTTTTACATGGCAATCAAAAGCGTTATATCCAATATAAGAAACTTGACTTGGAATATTGATTTCCGGGATGATTCCGCAGGCAGAAAATGCAGAGTCTTCTATTATGGTTATATTCTCTCCGAGAACTACCCTATTTAATTCTTGGGAGCCTCTGAACGCTTTCTTTGCAATTTTTGTTACAGAGTATGTTTTGACTGTGTATTTACCGTATGTAACTTCGTCTGGAATAATAACGTCCCCTGAAGAGGGCCCATCAACAACCGATACCGTTTTATTGTCACTATTAATACTATAGTATATACCATTCTTCTCAAAAGAATAAGAAACAGCATTTGTCTTAAGGCAATAAAATGATAAAACTATCACAAATAGCGTTTTGATTAATGTTCTCATCTTAATATGATTTTAATTAATGATTATTCTTAGTATCGATCATCCTTTCAGGATGCAATCTATGATGACATTGATGTCGGCGATATTGACCTCACCGTCGCAATTCACATCTGATGTTGAAATCTGATTGCCTTTCAAGATACAGTCAATAACTGTATTTATGTCAGCAATATTGACTTCTCCATCATCATTGACGTCAGCGCTGAGATCAATTTCTTTGATTTCATGAAACCAATTCCATCTTTGTGGATGAAATCCATCATATGAAGAATAGCTGCCTTTGGGTATATATAAGGTTCCGCTATAAACTTCTTCATCAAAAATATCGTCGCAAGCCACAGGATCATCACCCCAAAGAGGTGCAGTTGGATTTAAACTGGTGACTGTCAAGATAGGACAACCCATAAAGGCCCCAGCATATATCTTTTCAACGGAACGACCAAGAGTTACAGTCTGCAGATTTGAACAGTTCCTAAAAGCATATTTAGCGATATTTTTAACGGATGAACCAATCTTGACATCGTTCAACTTATTACATTTATAAAATGCTGTTTCGCCAATGTTTACGACTGAGTTTGGAAAAAGAATTGATTCAAACCCTACACGGTTAAAAGCATTTTTGGCAATGTTAATCACTGTGTTTGGAATGACTGTGTTTATACATCCAGCAATCAGTGTTTTCGAGGCCTTCTCAATGATGGCATTGCAATTTTCACGACTATCGTAATAGTAGCTCCCCGGAGCCACATTAATAGATGCTACATTATAGCAAGCGCCAAAAGCCGAAATCCCTATGTTTTCTACGCTCTTGGGAATATCAATTGAACTAAGACTGTAACATAGCGCAAAAGCCATCTCACCAATATTTTTTAATCCTTCTTGAAACCCTACGTGGACTAAAGAAGAATCCGCCGAAAAAGCGCAATCCCCGATAGTCTCAACTGTACTTGGAATATCAACTGATGTCAGACTTACGCAAAAAGAAAAAGCGTCAGATCCGATGGTTTTAATCCCCTCACTTAAATTCAAAGTTTCTAATCTTAGGCAACCTAAAAAGGCGCCCTGATGCAATCTGACATTTTTCCCAAGATCCAGAAACTTCAATCCAGTACAATACTTAAAAGCCCCATCATCAATTACTAAAGCTATATCACTATCATGGCCTAATGCTAATAACTCAAGGCTCGTACAACCCCAAAAAGCCGATTTGCCGATATACTCTACATTGTCCCATACTTCTAAAGTTGTCAAATTTGAACATCCCATGAAAGCATCTTTTAGGATCCTCTTTGAATTAATTAATGCGTAGGTTATATTTTGATTGTTCCGAAAAGCGCCTTCTTTAACGTGACTGACAGGGAGTTTATAAGTATATCCAGACTCTTTAATTGTGATTTCATCATCAATCTCAATATGAGTAACCCAATCCCGACATCCAGTCACCCAAGCAGAGTCCGAGTCGTGATCATAATATATCCCATCTACCCCAGCTACTGGTTCGGCAAATGCTCCCGATATGACTCCACCGCACAATAAAAAAGACAAAATGATAACAATCCTAATGGTGGTTAACGCTTTCATACGATAGACTTGATAAGGTTAATCATGTTATCAGCAAAAATCTCGTTGATGTTCACGCAGTTCACATGAAATGCTAAATGGCCTGACGACAAGCCTTCTTTTTCCCACCTCACATAATCATCGCGGAGTATAGATGTTGTGAGTAATCTATAGTTGTGATTAAGGGCAACCTTATCAATAAAATTATAGGTATTACCATCGACTTCGACAAGATTATGGCAAGCGACCACTATTACATCGCAGTTTTCGATGACAAATGGTAAAAAATATTTCTCCAATGTTTGCCTATCGTCTCCGTAGGAACAAATTCCCAACGACGCTTTTTTACCAGTCAGTTTACTTGTGAAATCACCTTTCAAGACCAGATCAGTCACATGTCCGTCATCATCAGATTGGGAATAAATTGTAACAGGTTTTCCGTTAAACGGGAAACGGTTTGCCAGTTCCATTATCACCGTACTCTTGCCTGCATTGGCTGGGCCAAATACAGCGATAATCACTTTCTCACGGGTATTTAATGTGTCCATAACTCGATAGGTTGCCACTAAATCTCCCGAAGATGGCATTAAAGTTACTATGAATGAAATGCGTGGAGACTTGTCTGCTTATTTCACAAGAGGCATCGCCAAACGCCCTAACACAAATAAACAGTATCCCCCACGCGATGCCAATATACTGTTCCCTCCTATTGGGGGATGGATATAGGCACACATGAGCGTTTTGTAACTGCTTATCCCTGTGTTATTGAAAATTGGCGATTTCCTTGCAAAGGATAATGCAAAAACGCATCTCAATTATGTCATCATTGCATACGGTCAACGCTATGACCGCAATGAATTGTCGCAAAATTACACATTTTAATAAATAAAGCAACCTTTTGAGGGCATTTTCCATGAAAAACCGTGTCTTTTATCATACCGCCCAATCAAAGTAGCTTTGCGTCGTAAAATCGCAAAGCTATTTTGATTATGATTGACATTCAACAACTGACTTCGTTGATCTCCGCATTCCGCGTCGAGACCGAGAAATCTGCGATTAAGTAAGAGCAATGCCAAACTTGTTTGAGCATTGCCGAACGTGAGCAGATTATTTAAAGAAAGCATCTCGCCTGAGACCGTCGGCTCCATCCTCCAGGCCATCGCCGACCTGCTGGCCACCGCCACCAGCGAGACCGAGTACAACATCATCCGCTTCTGGAAGGAAACGCTCCAGCAGTACCGTTTCCTCTACGACATCCAGCAGCGCAACGTCGATGACCACAGCAACGTCATCCTGCAGCTCATGGCTCGCAGCATGGTCGACGGGGCGACCTCGTCGCTCACGCTCGCCATCGGCCCGGCCACACGCACCCGTGCCGGCGTGCTCACCGCCGAGGACTACATCCGCATCCAGGGCATCGGCGAGACGAACGACGCCGTAAAAACGGTTGGCAAAAATGACAACCGAGATTAACACCTAATGACACCCGATGACATAGTATCAGCCTAAGAAATTTATGGGAATCAGGCGATTATGGTGTCAATTACTGCCATGGTGTGTTATGAATCAGAGCCCACCGGGGTCACGAGAAGGAAAACCAAATGGTTAATAATGAGCCGTTTGGCTTTTTCGTTGTGGCAACTCTTGCGTGTTTTGTCTAACTTGGGTACGAGTCGTTTCAGTGGTTTGCTTTTCCTGATGAACTCAATTCTTTACTGCCGCCGATAAACAAAAACATACTGAAAGACTTCCCTTTTTGGGGAAAACCAAAGTTGGATTGGAAAAGATTTGGGAAATAAGTGTTACTTTTGCGCCACCAAATCAAAAAAAGAAGATTTCATTAAAAAATCATCAAAAGGTTTATTCAATTAAATACAGATAGCTCTCATGATCAAATTCTGCGTGCGATTAGTGCAACGTTGGTTGCCAGAACCGTTTATTTTCGCCATACTGCTCACCTTTGTGGCTGCGTTGGTAGCGATGCCATTGTGTCACCAGACTCCTCTCGAGGTGATTGAGCACTGGGGTGGGGGCGTATGGAATTTGTTGGCGTTTGCCATGCAGATGGCTCTGGTTCTTGTTTGCGGGTCGACCCTGGCTGCCGCGCCGGTTGTCAAACGTGCCATCGCTGCAATGGCTCGCTTGCCCAAGAGTGCTCCTGCAGCAATAGCCCTTGTGACTGTTGTGTCGTCAGTAGCCTGCTGGCTCAACTGGGGCTTTGGACTGATCGTGGGGGTCGTGTTTGCTAAGGCAATAGCGCGTCAGCGCTCTGATGTCGACTATCGACTGCTTATCGCATCGGCATACAGTGGCTTTGTGGTGTGGCATGCCGGCATATCTGGCTCCATTCCCCTGACGATGGCTACTCCCGGCGAGGCGCTGGCAATGGCAACCGATGGTGCGCTGACCGACCCTGTGCCGCTGGCGCAAACCGTCATTGACTGGCACAATTTGCTGACAGTGTTGCTGGCAATCATCGGCATCACCGTCGCCAACACCTTGATGCACCCCAAGCAAGGCATCCTTACCATCGATCCCGCGCTCTTGAAGGACGATAATCATATCGTGACCAACGATTCGACTCCCGCCCAGACACCGGCGCAGCGGCTCGAGCATAGCAGATTGCTCTCGTGGCTCGTGGCGTTGATGCTCGTGGCCTATCTCGTGATTCATCTCGGCGTGCGCGACGCGGGTTTAGACCTTGGCGGGGTCATCATGATATTCCTCGCATTGGGGCTCGTGTTGCATTCCACGCCAGTCGACTATGTGCGCGCCTTCGGTAAAGCAACCACCGGTGCTGCCGGCATCATCTTGCAGTTCCCCTTCTATGCCGGCATCATGGGCATCGTTACTGGCATCGGCATCAGTGGTATCAGCCTTGGCGGTGTCATGGCCGACGCTTGCATCCAGATAAGCAATTCTGTCACCTATCCGTTGCTCACCTTCCTTTGCGCCGCAGTGCTCAACCTGTTTGTACCAAGTGGCGGCGGCCATTGGGCTGTGCAAGCACCCGTTATGTTTACGGCCGGTGCCGATCTGGGTGTGGATCCAGGCTTGACAGGTATGGCCATTGCATGGGGCGACGCATGGACCAACCTCATTCAACCCTTCTGGGCACTCCCGGCCCTGGCAATTGCGCGCCTTGACGCTAAAGACATCATGGGATACTGCCTCATCGATCTGCTCGTCACTGGCGTCATCATCTGCGCCGGACTGCTGCTTTGGGCAATGTGACTGGTGCTGGCTATATAACTGTTAGCCTATTCTTGTCCATAGCCTTATTTCTTGGATCAATGGTTCTCAATGTTATGATTATGTGGTATGCACATCAATCTAATTCATTACCCAGACCTCCCAGGCATAAAAGCCACCAGTTCCAGGTCTATAGAGACCAGAGCTGGTGGCCTGTGTGCTGCCTTTTGTCTTCAATGTGATTGAGACAAGCGCTAACGCATTATCCCGAACTCGCGTTTTTAGGGGAGGGTAACAATGATTCTTATTCTACCGTGTATAGTAGAGATCCTCGTAGAAGGTCATGCCTTCTACTCCAAAACTATATCTGAATACCAGTTGATTGCTAGTGAGACTGTTGATTTTGACAGATATACTGATGTCATCGTCGTTGAGTTCATCTAATCCTTCAAACCAGAAACTCCCATCGGACGAGAGGCGATACTTGACGCGGTCTCCAGTGTTGACCAGAATCATCTCGTCTTCAGAAAACCTCAGTTTTTGATCAATAACCATCACATTGCTAGTGCCAAGCTCTTCCTTCATGTAGGATAAAATTTGGTTGTAAGACATTTCAATCTTCTGTCCCATCACATTGACCACAGCTTTCTGGAAATTCCATGTGTCACCCAGGAGAAGAGAGACATCGCCATTGCCCTTGGGCTCATCATCGTCATCTCCGCATGATGTCAATACAACAGGCATAGCCAGTAAAGCTACAATAAAAAAATAATTCAGTAATTTTTTCATAAACAGGAATAATTTATGGGTTATTAAACGTGGATAACTTTTTTCGAGAACAATCAATATTTTTTATAAAATAAAATGATGTGAAAGAATGGATATTACAAATCAATCCCTTCTAATCATCCATCTCACAAAACATGAGAAGGAAACCAAATCTTTTTCACGAAAAGGGAGCTGTGTCATAATTCGCCTCATGGTTTTAAATCGGCCTGACGGCCGAGAAATTAAATAAAATTATAAATAAAATTAAAATAGATATTTATTTGTTTAATATTTATACAGAATTTTGTTTAATTTCTCGCGCGAAGCGCGACTTAATTTGCAGCGAAGGAATTATGACACAGTTCTTTGGGTTGCAGGCTGATGATTACTGGAAGGCGTTCTCGCTCAAGCCTTTGCCACCGATGGCCAGATCCTTCATGTACTCGGGAACAGGCTTGCCCAGATACTTGTCCACATAGAGTTTGGCCAGATACTGGCCGAGCATGAAGCCGTGGCCGCGCAGACCGGTGAGCAGACCCACCTCGGGGTCGATGATGTAGCGTGGTTCGATGTAGTAGCCAGCCCAAACGGCATGGAAGCCGACCGATGCCAGGTTAGGTATCCACTGGGCGAACATTTCGCTCACGATCTTGAGGAAGGCCTGACTGTTGTACTTCAGGTTCTGGCGCGCCTCGTAGGGGTCACAGTCGGGTGACGCACAGCCTATGATCTGTCCGGTGTGCAGGAACTGCTGGCCGTATACGGCATTAAAGCCCTTGTAATGACGGCGGTCGATGATCATGTCGAGCGAATCACCGTTGACACCCATGTTGGGCAAGCGGCGGGTGATGAATGCCTGGTGCTTGACAGGATAGAGCTGCGTGTCGATGCCAAGCATATCGGTAAACTTCTCTGAACCCCAACCCATAGCGTTGACAAAGTGGTCACAGGTGTATTCCACATAGTGCTTGTCGTGGCGGCGCACCAGCACGCGGAACTTGTCACCGGCACGCTGAACGCTCAGCACCTCGCAGTCCTCGAGCACCTCGCCGCCATGCTGCTTGCCCACGTTGCGCACATACTCGATGGTGCGGCCCGGGGTAGCCTGCCAGCAGTTCTCCGAAATCAGGGCATGGCTGTAGATGTTGTCGTTGGGATTCCAGTAGGGTGAGATGACCTTGGTAAAGTCCTTGCGGTCGATCATATAAGCCTCGCTCCAGGCACGTGAGGCGTCCAGTGAGCGATAGGTGGCATCATCGTGCACGAGGTTGACATAACGGGTCATCTTCAAGTCGATGTTGCAGTGCTCCTGGTCATCGCGGAAGATTTCCAGGTTGTGCATGGCTATGTCGCTGATGTCGGGGTTGGAGAACGCCGGACGGCCGCCGCCGATGCAGCGCCATGTCGAGCCACGGTCATAGTTGACCAGAATGACGCGTTTGCCGGCTTCGGCGAAGTAGCGGAATGCGGCACTGCCGGCCATACCGCCGCCAGCGACGAGAATCTCGGTCTCGGCCTTCTCGATGACCGAGCCGTGCTCAAAGACGTAGGTCTCCTTAGTCTCGCCATTATACACGTCGCCCAGGGTGACCTGGTTGGCTAGCGGTGCACGCGGTGTGCTGTCGCCTGTCACCTCGATGCCGTGGGCGCGCAGGATCTGCTTGGCGCGCGACACGCAACGCTTGCCGCGGCAGGGGCCCATACCCATGCGGGTAGTGTGCTTGAGTTCGTCCACCGAGATATATTTGCGGTCGCCCACCACGGCCAGCAGGGTCTTCACGTCCACATCCTCGCAGTGGCAGACAAAGGCCTTGCCTTCGGCGGGGTCGGTCAGCGGGCGCAGGTTCAGTGGATCGGGATAGCGCTCCTTGAGGATGAAACCGTTCACCTGGTTTAATTCGTCCGCCTGGGTGACCTGAACACGGGCCACATTGGTCTTGTTGTCCTTCTTGAGCACTTTTTCGATGATGCCCTGGCCCACCTTGGCTCCGTTGTCATCTACCAGGAACACTTCCTTGCCCTCTTCAACCTCATATTCCACGGGCAGGAAGACCACATTCTTGCGTTTGTCATAACCAAAGATGGCCAGACCGGGACAGTGGTTCACGCACTGCATGCAGCCGATGCACTTGTCGTAATCCACGATGGGCACCGACGATGTGGTGGGCTTACTGATGGCTCCCTGCGGACAGGAGAATGTGCAGGGGTTGCAGGCGAAACCGTAGAGGCAGTTGATCTTGACATAGGGTTTGAGTGCCATGCGGTTCTCGCTGGGTAAGCGCGGCTGGTCGAGCAGGCGCACCGGGCGCTGTTGCGAGTCGATATACTGGCGGGAAACCTCCAGGTAATCCTCATAGGGGAAGCGCAGACCCATCTCCTGAGCCACCTCATAGGCCACCTGGCGGCCACGTAGCACGGCACTGGTGCCCTCGCCGATGCGCACGGCATCGCCGGCACCATACACGTTGCGGCCAAAGACCGAACGGCCCTTAACGAGCAGCTGGTTGTCGGGAATCAGACCCGTGCAGATGTTGATGATGTCGATGTCGTCAATCACGCGTTCGGTACCAGGTATGGGCTGGAAATTGCGGCACTCTGCAATCACGGCACCGGTCACCCCGGTGTAGTCCTCGTTGGGGATGGCGCGGATGAGAACGTGTGAGGTCATGATGGGAATGCCCAGACGGCGCACGCGGTTAGCCTGCACGGGGAATCCGCCCTCGTGGTCCATACCCTCGATGATGGCCTTGATGGTAGCACCTGCCTGCATGGCCTGGTAGCTGGTGAGGTAGCCGATGTTGCCAGCACCCACAGTGAGCACGCGCTTGCCCAGCAGGGTGTGTTCCTGGTTCATCATTTTCTGGAACACGGCGGCGGTATAGACGCCAGGCACGTCATCGTTCTCAAACACAGGCATGAACGGCACGGCACCCGTGGCCACCACCAGGTGGTCGGCATCGATGTAGCTCACCTCCTGGGTGACGATATTCTTCAAGGCTATGCGGCGGCCTTCGAGCAAATCCCAAACGGTGTTGTTGAGCAGGATGCCGTCATGGTTGTCACCGGCAAGGGTCTTGGCAATGTCAAAGCCGCGCATGCCGCCAAATTTTTGCTCCTTCTCAAAGAAGAAGAACTGGTGGGTCTGCATATTGAACTGACCGCCCTCGGTAGCGTTGTTGTCCACCACGATGTTGGGGATTCCCAGTGCGGTGAGTTGCTCGCGACATGCCAGACCGGCAGGGCCGCCGCCGATGATGGCTACCGTGGTCTTGTAAATCTTGGTTTCGCTGGCTGCGCGGGGAGTGCCCTCAGGCATGTAGTCCTTGGGAATCTCGCGCACCTCTTTCACGCCGTCAACGCTGGTGATGCAGATGCGCCGCACCTGCCCGTCAACAAGCATTTCACAGGCACCGCACTTGCCGATGCCGCACTCCAGGCTGCGGTTGCGACCAGTGGTGCTGTGGCTGTGTACAATCAATCCTGCCTGATGAAGGGCTGCAGCGATGGTTTTACCTTTTTGGCCGCGAACGGTTCTACCTTCAAACTGGAATTCTACATATTCCTCTTCGGGAAGATCAAGAATAGGATGATTTTTAATTTTATACATGATAACAATTGGTTTAATGGTTTTGGTTTTTTATTGAGAGCCGTATGCGGCCTTGATGTGCACAAAGGTAACTTATTTTTTTTAATCTTGTGCAAAACATGCAAAATTTATTGAGAAATTTAACGACTTTGCCAGAATGGCTTTTAGTTTATCGCAAAAAGGATACATGAATAGACGCTGTGCCTGTAGTGTGATCAAAGGATAGCTCAATCAGGTTGCCTTTCATTACAAACGGGCGGCAAGGGCTAGAGAATTCATATCGCTCAATAGCGTTAAATATCTCATGCTATTGCAACTGTTGTCACATATATTGGACTTGGTAGTGAAAATCCTGTTGTTTTTGAGGGATTATATGGGTTAAAAGTTGTATCTTTGTGGCATGTTTCTGAAGTTGCTGTCCGATCTCCGTTTTCATCACTTGAAAATGAACTCAATTGTTTTTTATCATATTTTATTCACCTCATTTATTTAATAGTTTTTTTATGAAAAAAGTTTTTTCTCTCCTCTTTGTTGCCCTGCTGGCCATGTCGGCGTGGGCCGACACTGTTGTCACAGTTGACTTTAACGATCAGGGTTGGAGTTCCAACACGTTGGTTAGTGAGTTGGAAGTTGGTGATGTGAAGCTCACCTTTGAAAAGGGTGAAGGCACCACCAAGCCCACCTATTACACCAACACCTCGGGTGGCGCTCTGCGTCTGTATGGCGGCAACACCATGACCGTGGCTGCTCCCCAGAATCTCAAGAAGATTGATTTCACCTTTGCATCGGATGATGGATCCAACAACATTCTGAGCGATGTTGGTAATTACAACAAGGCTGGCAAGCAGTGGACTATCGGTTCCTCTGAACCCTCAAGCAATGTTGTGTTTACCATCGAAGGCACCAGTGGCCACCGACGTGTGGCTAAGTTGGTCATCACCATGGAGGATGCCGAGCCGGTTCTCACGTTGGTAAAGCCCGTGTTTACCCCTGCTGGCGGTGAGTTCTCGGGCAGCCTGGCTGTGAACGTTTCATGTGCTACCGATAATGCATCAATCTATGTCTACAAGGTGATTGACGGCGAGATAGACTATTCGACAGAAATGTATTTCTTTGAGAGTGGCGAGTTCTATGTGACCGAGACGATGACCTATGTAGCCTATGCCGAGAAGGGCGATGATTATACCGACTTTGTATACGCCACCTTCACCAAGGTTGAGCCGACCGTCGATGCTCCCGTGTTCACTCCCGCAGCCGGCACCTTCAGCGACCGCATCGAGGTGACCCTGACTTGTGCCACCCCCAATGCCAAGATTTACTACAGCCTGGACAACGAGCTGTGGAGTGAGTATGTTGACGCTATTCCCGTGACCGACGACATCACCATCTGGGCCAAGGCCGTTATCGGCGACCTGGAGAGTGAGGTTGTCAGCGCCACCTACACCAAACTGCCTGCCACCACCGTCGATGTGACTTTTGATGCTACTGTTGACAAGGGTGACGGCAATGAAGTGCGCCACCACTACACCGTCGTGAAGGAGCCCGTGGCCATGTATGTGGGTGACGGTACCGTTTATCCCGACCACTATCGCATGTACAAGAGCGACAGCACCGCCCTGAACTTTACCTCGGCGGGTGCTCCCATCATCAAGATTGAGTTCAACGGCCTTAGTGGTTACACTGCCAGCAACCTGTCGCTGCCCCAGGGCAACGAGGGCACCTGGACCACTGGCGGAACCGATGGTGTTTGGGAAGGCAATGCCCAGTTTGTGGCCTTTACCATTAACAAGCAGGTTCGCTTTACCTCGATTACAGTGACCCTGGCTGGTACCGACGAGCCCGAGTATGAGCTTGGAGATGTCAACCATGACACCAAGGTCTCGATCGCCGATGTTTCGGCCTTGATCGACTACCTGCTGAGCGATCCTAACAGCGCTCCTGCCGAGGCTGATGTCAACGAGAGTGGTAATATCAGTATTGCCGATGTTTCGGCTTTGATCGACTTGCTGCTGTCTCGTCCGTCCTATGCCGAGTAAAGCTTGATGTGACTGATTGAAGTCCACTTTGATAAAAGGGCAGGCCCTGTGCGAAGCTTGCCCTTTTTTTGCTCTCCGTTTCTTGTTTTTGACGGGGATAATGATTACCTTTGTCAAATTAAGATAAAAATAGTTGTTATGGAAAAAGAGCTCAACATCGGTATGGCTTTTTCGGGCGGTGGTTACCGTGCGGCCACCTTCGACTTGGGAACCATGTCCTTTCTGGATAGCATCCGCCTGGACGACGGTCGCACGCTGCTTGATTGCGTATCGGTCATGACGTCGGTCTCGGGCGGCACAATTCCTGCAATGAAGTATATGCTTGCCAAGGCCCGCGGACAGTCAGTTGGCGAAATGGTCGAGGAGTTGTTCGACTTCTTGCGCAACGAGGATTTGGTGGCCCAGGTCATGCAGCGCCTAAGCGCCGAGAGGGCTAACCGCGACGCGTCGAGTATCAAGATGATGGCCGACATCTACGACACACGGCTCTTTGGCGGGGCTACGATGGGCGACATCATCGACCACTTTGAGCGTATTCCTGTCAAGGACTACACGGCGCTGGCCACCGACTTTGACAACTCGTTGCCTTTCCGGTTTCGTCTCACCGAGGGCAGGATGACCGATGGCGCACAGATGAGCTATGGCGTGTTTGGCAACCAGAAGCACAGCATCGGCCGCAGCTTGGTACGCTACATTACTCCTGGCGAGGCTCTGGCCTGCTCATCTTGCTTTCCAAGCGGGTTTGAGCCGATGATGTATCCCGATGATTTCAAGGTATCGCAGCTGCCCGACGTAGCTGGCCATATCAAGAGCCGTTTTGGTATCATGGACGGCGGTGTTGTGGATAATCAAGGTATAGACCCCATCCTGCTGGCAGAGCAGCGAATGTGCAAATATCGTAGCGACAAGTCCCGCACCGACAAAGCCCTTGACCTGGTCATTATCAGTGACGTAGCAAGCCCCTATATGGACGGCTATGAACCGTGCGGACAAGCCCTGCCGCAGGGCATTGGTAAATTGACGTTGAGACGATTGCGCAACTATGGTTTGATTAGTCAAGTCGTTGTGATGGCTATGTTCCTATTGTCGCTGGTGCTGGGTAGCAACTTCTGGCTAGGTGCGATGTCGGTGATTCTGGCTATTGTCACGCTGGCCAATGTCGTGGCCGTACTTCTCAAGAACAAGATGTTCCGTGCCATCGGCAGGACGTTTATCGGCGACAAAGCTGCTTTTATCAGTCATCTGAAATTTGCTACGCTCGAGTCGATGCTCATGAACCGTGCCAAGTCGGTAGTGATGATGAGCAGTGAGGTGTTCTTGAAGCGATTGCGTCAGATGAGCTACGGATCTATTTATAACGATAAAGCCTGGCACAACAGGGTCATTACGAGCACCATCTACGAGTTGCGACAGGGAGAACGGTGGGAGAGCAGGATGCGCAATGGCACTCAGCCCGGATATCTGGTTCCTGGCGAGGCCATCCAGCAAAACAGTGCCCGTGCGGCCAGCATGGGCACCACCTTGTGGTTCACAGCCGAGGAGAAAGCAGCCGGCATGCCACAGGCGCTGCTCTCGGCTGGCCAGTACAACATGTGTTACAATCTGCTCGACTATATCGAACAAATCGAGAAAGACCCGACCAACCTCACCGACGGCCACCGCCTGCTCATCGCCTGTAAGCCCCGGCTGCTTGAAGCCTGGGGCAAGTTCCAACTTGATCCGCAGTGGATGGTTCACAAGATGTTGTCCTGCTGACAAGCGATGAACATGATGCGCTCGAGTAATGATGACTTTATAACTCGAAGATTAGGGGTGAAATGGGATTGGTGATGAAGATGCTAGTCCAAATCCCGGAATTTTGAGAAACATGATGCCATCGTCAGTCCTCTCCAAAACAAAATTCCTGACTATACTATTTATATAATGTGTCGTGGCAGTACTTACTGGATTCGATGAATAATTCATTAAAATTCACAGTCAGGTAAAAAAAGAGCAAAAAAAATCAATAAATATGTTGTTGGAATTGCAAAAATGTCACTATCTTTGCATCATGAACCTAATTTAAGTATATATGTTCTATGGAGACTACAACATTAACAAAGAAACCTAGAAAAAAGAAAGTACTCGTGAAAAGAAAACGTGACCGTTTACAGTTGATCACAGATCTGATCAAGACGAATTGCATCGGTAGCCAAAGTGAGTTGGCCGACATGCTGCGTGAGCACAACATCAATGTGACTCAAGCCACGTTGTCGCGCGACCTTAAAGCCCTGAAGATTTCAAAGGTGGCCACCGACCGCAATACGTATATGTATATCATACCTGATAGCAACCAGTTGCAAGACAGGCTGCTGAGCATGCGTCAGACCGATACCCATGCCGCCAAGCAGGTGGGTCTGGTGTCGGTAACCTTCTCGGGCAACCTTGCTGTCATCAAGACCCGCAACGGTTATGCACCTGGCCTGGCTTATGATATCGACATGAGCCGCCCGCCCGAGGTGCTTGGTACCATCGCCGGTGCCGACACTGTCGTTGCCATTCTTGCCGAGGGTGTGACCCACGAACAGGCTCAAACTGTGTTTGAGCAGTTCTTGCCCAAGAACTCGCTGCACACGTTGAGCGCGTCTCAACCCACGGCAGCCGATGATTAAGGTCGGTCTGATAGGGTGTGAAGACCTGCGGGCTGCCGAGCTGCTGCGTATTCTCATCAACCATCCCGATGTGGAGTTGAGATGGGTGTGCGGTAGTAGTCCAGTGGGTACACGCCTTGACCAGATTGTGCCTGGCATCATTGGCGAGTGTGACCTTGAGGTAAGTCATGAGGCATCGCTCGATGATGTCGACCTGGTTTACCTGTGTGGCACGCGCGAGACGGTGGCAGCACAGTTGTCATCGATGGACTTGCCTGACGGCCTTAGGGTCATCGACATGAGCGGCATCCATCATCTTGACCATGGCACCGACAAGCCGTGGATTTATGGCTTGAGCGAGATGCAGCGCCGAGTGCTCGTGCATGAGTCGCAATGGGTAACGGTGCCTGGTAGTGCTGCCGCGGCATCGTTGCTGGCTGTGATGCCTGTGGCTCGCAACTTGCTGCTCAATAGCCCATTGGCATTGAATGTGGTAGTGGGAATGAGCGCCCTGGATGGTGAGGACAAGACGCTCGACGGCATGGCGCTTGACACCTGGGCCAAAGACCAACAGCAGGAAGTGGAATATGCCCTAAGGCAATGCCAGTCAAGTTTCGACCAGCCTGTGACACTGACAGTGGCACCGATCTCCGACCGTCGAACGCTTGCAGTGACGGCGCGTTTCAAGTGCAATGTCGATGGACCGATGATTCGCCAGCTGTATGAGCAATACTACGGGGATCATAATTTTGTCTTCCTTGTTGACCGTCCCATCGTCACTGCCGATGTCGAGAATACCAACAAGTGCCTCATCAGGCTTGAGAAGGACGAGGCCACTGGAATGCTCACCATTCATGCCGTGATGGACGTGCTGCTCAAGGGCAGCGCCGGTACTGCGGTTCATGTGATGAACCTGCTGTTCGGCCTGCACGAGAGGGTGGGGTTATCACTCAAGGCGACTGGTTGTTGAACCAAGAATAATCGTACTATTTATCAATTACAATAAAATACCATTAAATCATGTCAGTCAATAAAGTCATTTTGCTGGGCCGTGTGGGTCGAGATCCGGATGTGCGCTATGTCGCACAAAATCAGCCCGTAGCATCGTTCACCCTTGCAACTACCGACCGTGCCTATACCAATGCCAATGGTGTGCAGGTACCTGAGCGCACCGAGTGGCATAACATTGTGATGTGGGGCAAGAATGCCGAGGTTGCCGAGCGTTACATTCGCAAGGGCACCCAGATTTATCTCGAAGGTCGCCTGCGCACCCGCGCTTGGGAAGACCGCAATCAGATTAAGCGCTACACCACCGAGGTCTATGTGGACACCTTTGAATTGCTGGCAAGGCCTGCTTCTGCAGCTCAACCTCAACAACCTGCCAACTAGTAGAACAACGTCGGTTGCTCCCTTGTGAGTCGGGGACTCGAATAGCGCTGTATAAAAAAACATTCACGGGACTTCTGCTTGATGCAAGAGTCCCGTGAACTGTTTTGTTGTTTGTGCTCGATATCAGCTGTTTGCCCTATTAGAGGTACTTGTCTCCGAACTTGGATTTTACCTCGTTGACGTATAGCTTGATCTTTTGCTCCTCCTCCATTGGGACGATGAGCAGGGCATCGTCCACGTCGGCTACAATGTAACCCTCGAGGCCCGAAGCCACAACCAGCTTGTCGCCCTTAACAGCCACGATATTGTTGTGGCTGTTGAACATGAGCGCCTTGCAGTTCTGGGTGACGTTGCTCTCGCTGTTCTTGGGAGAGTGATCATAGAGTGAACGCCAGGTGCCCAGGTCGTTCCATCCAAAGTCAACGGTCTCGACATAGACGTTGGGAGCCTTTTCCATCACGGCAAAGTCGATGCTGATGCTGGGGCATGCCTCGAAGTTGGTGTTGATGTATTCCATCTCCTCGCTGGTGCCGAAGTATTGTTTCCCTTGCTCAAAGACTTCGCTCACATCGGGAGCAAATGTGTTAAGGGCCTTGAGGATGCTCTCGGCACTCCAAAAGAACATGCCCGAGTTCCAGAAGAACTCTCCCGACTTGAGGAAAACACGTGCCAGATCTTCGTCAGGCTTCTCGGTAAAGGTCTTTACCGACGAGAAATTGCCCTCAATGTGTTCGCCTACCTGGATGTAACCATATCCCGTCTCGGGGCGGCTGGGCTTAATGCCCATGGTAACCAAGGCATCGCGGCTATCGATAAACTCAAACGCGCTGATCACACTCTGCCTGAATTTTTCCTCATTAATAATGAGGTGGTCGCTGGGTGCTACCATGAGCTTGGCCTGCGGGTTGAGTGCCATGATGTGGTGGGCTGCCCATGCGATGCACGGGGCGGTGTTGCGGCGTGCCGGCTCAAGCAGGATCTGGTTATCCTTGATTTCGGGCAATTGCTCCTTGATAAGGGGCTCGTAACTCTCATTGGTGAGCAGGATGATGTTCTCGATGGGAACAATGCCCTGAAGGCGGTCAAACGCCATCTGCAACAGACTCCTGCCGGTACCAAAGAAGTCGATGAACTGTTTGGGTTTTGCTGTCTTGCTGAAGGGCCAAAAACGGCTGCCCACGCCACCACACATGATGACGCAGTATCGGTTATTATCCATTATCGTGTACTGTATTAGTTTGGTCGGGTTTCACAATGTCCTATCTGTTATTTGCCACAAAGGTACAAATAAAAATCAGATAATAAGGTCTAAATGGCTTGAATAGGAGTTGCACAAGTGCAACAATGGTGGTTTGGCACCCACCCGGCGGTGGTGAGTTGATGGCTCAACGTGTCACTCATTATAGTAAATGGGCAGCGTGCGGCTGATGCTCTGCTCCAGCGAGATGAGGGTCTCGGTAGCGGCCACGCCCTCGATGTGCTGGATGCGGTCGTTGACCAGCGACATCAAGTGCTCGTTGTCGCGGGCATAGACTTTAATCATCATGGTATAATGGCCCGTAGTAAAGTGACACTCAACAACTTCCTTAATCTTCAACAGCTCGGGTACAACAGTACGGTACATGGATCCCCGTTCCAGTGTAAGGCCGATAAATGTGCAGGTAGAGTAGCCCAATAATTTGGGATTGACGTTATAGCCCGATCCGGTAATGACACCGTCGTCGATGAGGCGCTGAATGCGCTGGTGTACGGCAGCACGCGAGACGCCACACACTTGTGCGACATCCTTGCTGGGGATGCGTGCATTATTCATCACAATTTCAAGAATTTTTTTGTCAAGAGTGTCAATTTTTTCCATGTGATCAAATTTTTCTAAGTAATTGCAAATGTAAGAGTTTTTTTTGAATTTGCTATAGGTTTCGGTAATTTTTTTTGATTTTTTTTATTGCTTTGTTGGTAACTCGTTGTGGGATAGGTAAATAATTATTTTTCGGTATCTAATCTTGATGGTGGCTTCATGAGGTATTTGCCGCAGTATGACCACCTTAGGAAGTCAATGCGGTGTGGCGCGCTTTTCGCTTGCCATGGGAGGTGGTTGCGTCGGTGGTATTCAGGGCGGTTTTATGTTTCTGATGAGAAGATGCACCCTGGCAGGGGTCGCATGTTGTAGCGTGATGCCATCGACTCCCCGTAAGCGCCAGCCGAGCGGATAGCGATGATGTCGCCCCGACTGGTGACGGGAAGCTGGCGGGCGCGGGCAAACACGTCGGTTGATTCACACACGGGTCCCACGATATCATAGGTCTCTGTCGGTCCGCCTGACGAACTGAGGTTTTGAATTTCGTGATAAGCGCCATACAGTGCTGGGCGTATCAGGTCGGTCATACCGGCATCCAGGATGACGAACTTCTTGCCGCAAGTCTCCTTGACAAACACCACGCGGGCAATCAGGGTGCCGCACTGTCCCACGATGGAACGTCCTAACTCGAAATGTAACATCTGGTTAGGCCGTAGCTTCAAGTGCTCGCCGAACGTCTTGAAATAGGTCTTGAAATCGGGAATGGCATTTGTGTCGGGGTGGAGGTAGTCGATGCCTAAACCACCTCCCACGTTGATCATCTCGAAATCGATGCCCGACTGATGAAAGTGGTCGAGCAAGTTGTTGATGACCTTGCACAAATCGACGTAGGGCTGCATACTGGTGATTTGTGATCCGATGTGGAAATGGAGGCCTCGCAGGTGGATGTTTGACAAGTGTCTCGCATGCTTCACGACTAGGGGCAGTGACTCGATGCTGATGCCAAATTTGTCGTTGGCGGTGCCAGTGGTGATGAATTTGTGGGTGTGCGCGTCGATATCGGGATTGACCCTGAGCGCAACGCGAGCGGTCTTCCCCATTGTGCCAGCCAGCTGGTTGATGATGTCCAACTCGGGAACCGATTCCACATTGAAGCATCCGATCTCGTGATTCAGTCCCAACTCGATTTCCCAGTCGGTTTTCCCCACGCCCGAGAAAGTCATCTGCTGTGGCAGGAACCCGGCTTCGAGAGCCGCCTTGATTTCACCGCCGCTTACCAGGTCGCACCCCAGCCCGCTGCTTGATATCTTGCTGATAATGTGTGCATTGCTGTTTGCTTTGAGGGCATAGTGCACGCAGCATGGGAGCCCCGCAGTCAAGTGGTTGATCTGGTCGAGTGTTGCTTGTAGCAGGTCCATGTCATAGTAATAGAAAGGCGTTGTAATCCGTTCCACTATACTCATGTCAAATCCAGATTGATTCATTCGTCTTGCCATCTTAAGAAATTTTAATGCTGAAGAATAGTAAAACCGTCCCTTTTCGCACGGGAAACAGGCTGTTTGCAGCCATCTGCGAGCGGCCTGATTTAATACACTCATACAAAGATAGGGAAAATGTTTCTGAAAAAAAATAGATAATTCATAAAAATTGCAAAATATGAGAATTTTTTACAGTTGTAAACCAGGGACTAAAATTCTGAGTATCAAATGAAATAAACTTATTAACAGGGGTGTCGATAATTAATTTTTCAAAATTGTAAATTTTTTGTGTTTGAGATTGTAAATTATCGGGAAAAAAGTAGTACCTTTGGAGTCCTCAAAAAAAGCGAGGCAAAGAGACACACTAGATAGCAATGGATCAACCTGTATATCACATACCTGCACTGCTCAGCGAGACAATTGCCGGGCTGGCCATCAAGCCCGATGGCAAATATGTTGACGTCACCTTTGGCGGTGGCGGCCACAGTCGCGCCATTCTTGAACGTCTGGGCCCTGACGGAAGGCTCGTGGGGATGGACCAGGATTTGGATGCGTGGAGCAATCGGTTAGAGGATGAGAGGTTTACATTTGCACACGGCAATTTTGCCTACGTCAAGAACTTCTTGCGTTATTACAGATTTGATGGCGTTGATGGCATCCTTGCCGACTTGGGCGTCTCGTTCCATCACTTCGATGACGTGGAACGTGGCTTTACCTTCCGCGCCGACGCACCCCTGGACATGCGCATGAACCGTGGCGCGTCGTTCACCGCCCAGGACCTGCTCAACACCTATGCCGAGGAGCGTCTGGCCGACGTGCTGTACCTCTACGGTGAGTTGCGGCAGTCACGCCGCCTGGCGGCAACCATAGCCAAGGCACGGCCGCTCTCCACCACAGGCCAGCTTGTTGAGGCCGTGCGTCCGTTGCTCAAACCCTCGCAGGAGAAGAAAGAATTGTCGATGGTCTTCCAAGCCCTGCGCATCGAGGTAAACGGCGAGCTCAATGCCCTGCGCAAGCTGCTGGACCAGTCGCTGCAGGTGCTCAAGCCTGGCGGCAGGCTAGCCATCATCACTTATCACTCCCTCGAGGACCGCCTGGTCAAGAACTTCATGCGCAGTGGTAATGTCGAGGGCAGGCAGCAAAAGGACTTCTATGGCCGCGTGAACACCCCCTGGCGGGTGGTCAATAGCAAGGTCATCACTCCTGGCGAGGAAGAAGTGGAGCGCAATCCCCGTTCGCGCAGTGCAAAACTGCGCGTTGCCGAACTCATCTCGCGCCCCGAGAGGCAATCACGATAAACCCTTAGCATCAACCCAGCAACAATGAGCGAGAAAAGAAACTATACGTCATCAACAGGCAAGAAGGCGGGCAAGGACATTATCCAGGGCCGCTTCTTCTCGCTGGACTTCTTCAAGCGCAATGCCGTCTACATCGTCGCGCTTGTCATCATGGCGCTTGCCTATATAGCCAATAAGTTCGTTTGCCAGAGCAGCATGGAGGAGGTCATCTCTCTCAAGACCGAACTGGCCAACGCGCAGACCGATCTGGTGAACGCCAGCGCGCGGTATAACTCGATGATACGTGAGAGCGAGATGACCAAGCTCATGCACGAGAAGCACATCGGATTGCGTGCTCCGCTGGATCCGCCCTATGAGTTGAAATCCAAGTAATCGTTTCACCCCACCGCAACCTGAGCAAGACAATGAAGCAAAACAACAAACGACATATCCTCATGCGCTATGGCATCGTCGTGGGCATCATGCTGCTGTTCTCGGCCACGATTGTCTGGGATTTGTTCAAGACTACAACCATCCAGGCCGCCGAGTGGAACAAGAAGGCCGACCAGGTGCTGACCGAGATAGTGCCCATCGAGCCCGAACGCGGCAAGCTGCTTGCCGATAACGGCTCGGTGCTCGCTGCCAACCTGCAGTACTATGTGGTGCGCATCGACTGGTTTACCGAAGGCATCAAGACCGATACGCTGATGAAGGATATCGGCCCGCTGTGCGACAGCTTGGCGGTATTCGACAACTCGATGACCGCGGCCCAGTGGAGGCAGAAATTGTTGCAGGACCGCAAAACCATCCTGGACGCAGCCAACAAGCCCGCTCCTGGCAAGAAACCCCGCAAGAACCGCGCTTACAAGCTGTTCCCCTATATGCTCACCCACAAGGAGTATGAGCGGGTGCGTCGTTTCCCCTTCCTGTGCCGTGCTAAGAACAAGAACGGTTTCTACCACGAGAAGCACAACCGCCGCATCAAGCCCTATGGCGACATGGCGGCACGAAGCATCGGCAATGTGGGCCAGAACGAGGTCAGCTCTAGTATCCACGGCCATTCTGGATTGGAGATGGCGCTCGACTCTCTGCTCTATGGCAGACCCGGCAAGGCCAAGAGCATCCAGCTCACCAATGGCATCGTGCGGGCCGAGAGCGTGCCCGCAGTCAAGGGCTATGACATTACCACGACCATCAACGTCCAGTTACAGGACATTGTCGAGAACGAACTCAATGACATGTGTCTCGAGACCAGAGCCGAGTGGGGAACCTGTGTGCTCATGGAGGTGGCCACTGGCGAAATCAAGGCCATCAGCAACCTGGAGCGCAACAAGACCACTGGCGAGTATATCGAGGGCGTGAACCATGCCGTGCTGGGTTATGAACCAGGTTCGGTTGTCAAGACCATTTCGATGATGGTGGCCCTGGAAGACGGGGTGGTATCCGACATCAATGCGCCCATCGCGACGGGTTCGGACTGGATGTATGCCGGGCGCAACATCAGCGACAGACCTCACGGTGCAGCGACGCGCACACCTCGCGAAATCATCGAGACCTCGTCCAACATCGGTATGGCCAAGTTGATTGTCAAGGATTATGGACAGAACCCCGGCGGTTTTCGCAAGCGCTTGGAGGAAATGGGTTTCTTTGAGCCCTTCCACTCGGGCATCGGCGGTGAGACAACGCCCAATTTCCCCGTCTTGGGTAACAAGAACTGGGACAAGTTGTCACTCACCCGCCAGGCCTATGGATATGCCACGACAATTCCGCCGTTGTACACGCTGGCTATCTATAACGCCATTGCCAATGACGGCAAATTTGTGCGTCCGCACCTGTTCAAGAAACTGTCTCGCGAGGGAGAACCCGATTCCATCATCCCGGTCAGCTATATCCGCAAGCAGGTGTGCTCGCCCGAGAATGCAGCCAAACTGCGCATCATGCTACGTGATGTCGTGTGGGGCGACCATGGCACGGCCCGCCACTGGGTAAGGGACTCCTGTGTGGAAATTGCCGGCAAGACGGGAACGGCGTTCACCAACGCTGGCGGACAGTACGGTGTCATGAAACGACTGGCGTTTTGCGGCTTCTTCCCCTACGATAAGCCCAAGTATTCATGTATCGTGCTCATGCTGGGTGCCGACCGCGGCGCCGGCGCGTGCAGCGGCATGGTCGTGAAAAATATTGCCCGTAAGATGTATGCTCGTGGACTCTTGGGCGATGCTCCCGACTATGCCACAAGCAAGAAGAAATCCAAGGACGAGGGCAAGGCGGCTCCTGTCCTGTTCGCTTCGATGAACGAGTATGCCTCTAGCAACCTCAGGAGCGGGCTCAACTTGCAGGCACCGCACACCTATGCGCGTCCCAAGCGCATTGAGAAGGGCGTGCCCAACGTGATAGGGCTGAGCATCCGCGAGGCGATCAAGATGCTTGAGGACGCCGGCCTCATCGTCAACTTCACGGGAACAGGAATGGTGACAAGCCAGAGCCTGCCTGCCGGATCCAGTTTCAAACGTGGACAACGCATTAATTTGAGATTAAGAAATTCATAAATATCAATTATCATGAAGAAATTATCACAACTGCTCAATTCCATCAAGCCACTGCAGGTGGTTGGGGACACCAACGTCGATATAACAGACCTGATCAATGATTCGCGTCAGGCCCGCGAGGGAGCGCTTTTTGTCGCTGTCAAGGGTGTAGCCGTGGATTCACACCGATTTATCCCCGGTGTGATAGAAGCAGGAGCACGGGCGGTGGTGTGTGAGGATATGCCTCAGGAGTTGAGCCAGTCTGTCACCTATATACAGGTCGAGAACAGCGTGATTGCGCTGGCTCACCTTGCCGATGAGTGGTTTGACCATCCGTCACGCATGCTGCGCCTGGTGGGTGTCACTGGTACCAACGGCAAGACGACCACCGCAACACTGCTCTACGAGATGGCGCGTCTCATGGGTTACAAGGCGGGACTGTTGTCGACCGTGAAGAACATTATCGACACCAAGGAGCAGCCTGCCAAGCAGACCACTCCCGACCACTTGACGCTCAACCGCCTCTTGCACGATATGGTGCTTGCCGGTTGTGAATACGCCTTTATGGAGGTGAGCTCGCATGCCTGTGTGCAGCGCCGCATCGAGGGTATCACCTTTGCCGGAGGCATCTTTACCAACCTGACCCGCGACCACATGGACTTCCACAAGACCGTGGACAACTATATCGCTGCCAAGAAGATGTTCTTTGATGCCCTGCCCAAGGGGGCTTTTGCCCTGGTCAATGCCGACGACAAGGTGGGCGAGGTGATGTTACAGAACACCAGCGCCGACAAGTATCGCTACTCGTTGCGCTCGATGGCTGACTATAAAGGCCGCATTGTGGAGTCGCGTCTCGACGGCACCACGCTGGAGCTTAACGGCAATCAGGTAGAGGTTTTGTTCACCGGTCGCTTCAATGCCTATAACCTGCTCTCGGTCTATGGCGCATCGCTGCTGCTGGGCTTCGATCCGCAGCAGGTACTCGTCAAGATGAGCCTGCTTGAGCCCGTGGCCGGCCGTTTCCAGACTCTGCGTTCCCCGCGTGGCTATACCGCTATCGTGGACTATGCTCACACGCCCGATGCCCTGGTCAATGTGCTGGACACCATCCGCGAGGTGGTGGGTACCGGTGGGCACATCATCACGGTGTGCGGCTGCGGTGGCGACCGCGATACGGGCAAGCGCCCCATCATGGCCCGCGAATCGGCAGTGCGCAGCGACCGTGTCATTCTCACCAGCGACAACCCCCGCACCGAGGATCCTGACGAGATCCTGAGGCAGATGGAGGTGGGTGTGCCCGATGAGTGCCGTCAGCATGTGCTCACCATCACCGACCGCCGTCAGGCCATCCGCACCGCTTGCCAGCTGGCTCAGCGGGGCGATGTGGTGCTTGTGGCAGGCAAGGGCCATGAGGACTACCAGGAGATTCAGGGTGTGAAGCACCATTTTGATGACCGCGAGCAAGTGCTTGAAGTGTTTGCCGGCGAGTCATGATTGAGATTATTCACCAAACTAAGAGATAGGATATGCTATATCATCTTTTTCATTATCTGCAGCAATATCACGTGAGTGGTGCGCGCTTGTTCGAGTACATCACTTTCAGGTCGGGCTTTGCCTTCATCCTGTCGCTGTTCATTGGCATTGTGATAGGTCGCCGCATCATTTTCAAGCTCAAGAACCACCAGATGTGTGACAAGGAGCGCTCCGAGTCGCTGGGTGGAAATGCTGCAAAGCAGGGAACTCCCACCATGGGCGGTATTATCATCATTATTTCGATCCTGGTGCCGTGCCTGCTGCTGGGTAAGCTCAACAACGTGTACATGTTGCTCATGATTGTCTCAACCCTGTGGTGTGGCGCGCTGGGCTTTGCCGACGATTATATCAAGGTCTTCCACCACAACAAGGAGGGCCTCAAGGGCAAGTTCAAGATTGTGGGCCAGGTGGGACTTGGCATTATCGTGGGCTTGACGATGTATCTGAGCCCGGCTATCGTGATGAACGAGAACGTGCACGTGACGAGTCGTAACGAGACCCCTGAACTGGTCGAGATACACAAGTCGCAGGCCGTCAAGGCCACCAAGACCACATTGCCCTTTGTGAAGAACCACAACTTCGATTATGCCTATTTCACTGGCTGGATGGGCAAGTACAAGCAGACGG
The DNA here is from genome assembly GCA_946410185.1 of uncultured Porphyromonadaceae bacterium. Lineage (GTDB taxonomy): Bacteria > Bacteroidota > Bacteroidia > Bacteroidales > Muribaculaceae > Sodaliphilus. The sequence continues at coordinate 912 of CAMJZI010000021.1, read as the reverse complement.
GAGGCTGGATTCTGTTCATCCTCGTCACCATCTTTGTCATCACGGCTGTGAGCAATGGCGCCAACCTGACCGACGGCGTGGATGGACTGGCGACGGGAACCTCGGCCATCATCGGCGTTGCCCTGGCAATCATGTGCTATCTGGGGGGCAACGTCATCTACTCGTCCTACCTCAACATCATGTATATCCCGGATAGCAGCGAACTGGTAGTCTATGCGGCGGCGTTCATTGGTGCCACCGTGGGCTTCCTGTGGTACAATTCCTATCCTGCCCAGGTGTTCATGGGCGACACCGGCAGTTTGTGTCTGGGCGGCATTATTGCCGTGTTTGCGGTGCTCATCCGCAAGGAGTGGCTCATACCCCTGTTGTGCGGTATCTTCCTGATTGAGGAACTTTCGGTTATCATGCAGGTGTGGTATGTGAAGCGCCATGGACAGGCCCATCGCTTGTTCAAGATGACGCCGTTGCATCATCACTTCACTGCCGACCCCGCTGCCCTCAAGTGGGACTATAAGGTCAAGACACCTGACCACCGCATCCCCGAGGCCAAGATTGTGATGCGCTTCTTCCTGGTGAGCATCATGCTGGCTGCCTTGACGTTTGTGACACTCAAGATAAGATAAAACCAACATAACGCAGAGAAATATCAACTACAGAATATGGCTAAACGATTAGTAGTATTAGGCGGTGGTGAGAGCGGTGCGGGAGCAGCTGTGCTCGCACGGGTCAAGGGCATGGACGTGTGGCTGAGCGATGCCGGCACTATCGGCCAGACCTACAAGGACCTGCTCAACAAGTATGACATCGAGTGGGAAGAAGGCGGACACACCCCCGAGAAGATTCTCAATGCCGACGAGATAGTGAAGAGTCCCGGCATCCCCGACACGGCTCCCATGGTGGCCCAGGCCATCG
>CAMJZI010000020.1 GCA_946410185.1 uncultured Porphyromonadaceae bacterium | reverse complement strand
ATTTGAGTTTCACATTAAATCCCATCGAGCGCAGGCTGGGCTGCATGAAGTAGTCTATGCCCTGGTAGTAAGTGCCCGTGTTGGAGGTCGCCTCGGGGTCATAGGGTGCCTTGTTGTAAAGCATGCAAAGGTTGTGGGCGACAAAGGACACGTTCAGGCCCTTGATCCACTTGACCCAGCGGTTGATGGGCACGTCATAGCCGATGCTCAACTCGGCCAGACGCAGGTTTGTCGCACTGTAAACATATCGGGAATCGACCGTGCCGTTGGGATTGCCCACGACCTGATAATAGCCCTGGGCATTGATTTTCTTGCCGTTGATGACCACGCCGCCATCGTTGCGGGCATCCTGAGTGGCCTGGGACGCACCGTAATAATCCAGAATTGCCTGGGTCTCGCTCACGACGATGCCGCCATTGCGGTAGGCCAACAGGGCCGACAAAGTCACGCCCTTGAACGAGAACGTGTTGCCCCATGACAGGTTGTACTTGGGAGCAGCCTGCCCGGCATAGATGTAGTAGGCATTGTTATTGGGATTGGCCTCGACGGTCTGGCGCTCGGGGTTGACGTAGATGGCGCCATGCTCATCGGTCTTGAGCGTCGAGACATACACGTCGCTCAGGGTGCCGCCCTCGGTCAAGCGAATCTGGTAGCCCGAGGTGCCGCCCATGTAGAGCTCGTCAAGGTTGTAAATCTCGCCGTCGATGGGGTTGCGCCAGTTCTTGAGGAGTTCTTTCACCTTGTTGCGATTGAGCGTCCATGTCAAGTAGGTTTCCCACGTGAGGGGTCCGATGGGCTGGGTGTAACGCGCAGTAAGTTCCACACCCTTGTTATCCACACGGCCACCGTTGACCACAGCGCTCGTGTAACCCGACGAGGCTGGAAGCGTGGGATAGAAGAACTGGTTGAGTGTGCTGGACTTGTATAGAGTCATATTCATGCGCAGGCGGGTGTTGAACATGTACAGGTCGACGCCGGCCTCCCACGAGTTGGTGCGCTCGGGTTTGAGGTCGGTAAGCATCCGCGTTGAGGCCTCGGCCAAGCCCGTCGAGGGGTTGATGGCATAGGTCTCACGCGTCAAGAACGGTTCGTTGGGCTCGTTACCCACCTGGGAGTAGCCAATGCGGGTCTTGAAGTAGTTGAGCCAATCACATTCCACATTCAACTCTCTCAACAAGTCGGTCCATATCAAGGAAAGGCCAGCCGACCAGTAGAAATAGCTCTTTTCCAGCTTGCTCGACCAGTCATTGCGGGCAGTAACATCAAGATAGACCATGCTGTTACCACCCAATTGGGCTGTGGCATACACGCTCTGCAACTGGGTGCGGTAACCGCTCTGCACGGGCTTGAATGTCGAGTTGGAAGTCTCCACGTTGGCCAGGGTGAACTTGTTAGCCGTGCCCTTCAAGTGTCCACTGAAGCCCTCTATGCTGTTGTCGCGCTGGTCAAAACTCGTTCCCAACACACCGCTAATGCTCCAGCGGTCGCCGGCAAAGTATTTGTCAAACTTGGCAAAGGCCTCGGCATAGAGCTGGCGGTTGTTCACGTTGCGCAGGCCATAGTGGCCGTATTTGGAAGCGTAGAGCGTGTTGGTCGAAGCAAAGAATTTTTCCTCGTACTTGTCGCTACTCTTGTCATACTTCACGCGGCCCGTGATGTCGAGCCACGGGGTGATGCGCCAGTTGAGCGAGACGGTCGCCTGGTGGCGCTCCTTGTGGTTGACAAAACGCTCGCGCTCGGTCTCCCAGTAGGGATTCTCCATCGAGATGTCGTAGTTATAAGGCCAATACTGCACGGGGAAGTTGCGACCCGTGTCATAGCGCTCATAGTAGCCCAACTTGCTGAAGTCGTCACCCGCGGGGAACAGATAGACGGGGACCAGCGGATTGTGGTACTGGCCCTGGCTGATCATGTTCTGCTCCTTGACGGCGCTGAGCATGTAGCCCAGGTCGAGGGTCATGCGGTCGTCAAGAAAGGAGGTGGTGTTGCGCACACTCACGTTATAGCGGTCGTAGTTGTTGCTGTGGATGATGCCTTGGGAATTGGTGGCAGCGAGCGACAAGTAGGTCTGGTTCTTGTCAGTGCCGGTGCTCAGGCTCACCGAGTTGGCGATGCTGGTACCCGTCTGGAAGAAGTCGGCGGGGCGGTAGTCGCTGGGCGTTGCCAGTTTCTCGCCCCAACTGAAATAGCTACCCGTCTCGCTGGGTCCGTACTGGTTCTGGAACTGCGGCAAGATAAAGGGTTTTGAAAACTGGAAACTGCCGTTGTAGGTCACATCCACCCTACCCGCGCGGCCGCGCTTGGTGTTAATGATGATGACACCGTTGGCCGCGTTGGCACCATATAGGGCTGCCGCCGACGGTCCCGTGAGGGCGCTGATGCTCTCGATGTCATCGGGGTTGATGTTGCTGGTAGCGTCACCCGTCTGACCTGCACCGGCAAAGATACCTTCGGGCTGATCGCTGGAGAGGTTCTGCATGGGGATGCCGTCCACGACATACAGGACGTTATTGTTGCCGTTGATGGACTTGACACCTCGCATCACCACGCGGCTGCTGCCACCTGCACCCGTCGCACTGGCATTGATGGTCACACCGGCCACCTTGCCCGATAGCGAGTTGACAAAATTGGCGTCCTGCACCCTTATCAGCGCATCTCCACTCACCTGCTGCACATTATAGGACAGCGACTTGGCCTCTTTCTTGATACCGAGGGCAGTCACCACAACCTCGTCGAGGTCACAGGCAGCGACTTCTTCTAGCTTGATTGTCAGGCTGTCGCCATCGACCGTCACATTGCGCGTGGCAAATCCCAGACATTTCACGGCAAGGACAGAGCCCTGTGATGCCTTGATGGCAAAGTTACCATCCATGTCGGTGACGGTTATCGCGTTAGTACCCTTGACACTCACAGTTGCCCCGATGATGGGTTCGCCGTTCTCGTCAACCACTTGTCCGGTCACCATCGCGGCTTGCACTGTACTGCCCTGGGCTTGCGTCACTGGTGCAGCCATCGCCACGCCACCGCCCACGACAAGTGCCGATGCAACCAGCAGTTTGCAAAGCGCCCCAGACTTGAATTTCAGTTTTTCTAACATATTATTTCATCATTTGGTTTTCTCTAATACCACAAAGGTAATGCTAACCGAGCGGAATGACAAACAAAATAGCTTTTTTCTCTTGAACAGCGCATTAGAGCGCCACATACACAGCAACCGCTTGGCCCATGTTTGAGCCAAGCGGTTACATGACAAAAGATCTTTTAAATTGGAAGCTCTATGAGCTGAGTTGACCTTCAATTACTTGATGACTTTAGCAGTGCTGCGGGTGCCATCGCTGTAGGTGGTAACAATGATGTTCACACCATCAACGGGCTGTGCGCTCTGCTCACCAGCCAAATTGTAATAAACAACGCTGGCAACGGTCTTGCTGTTGTTGATTTCCTCTACAGCGGTGACGTCCTTGTTAACAGTCAGGTCAATATCTGAATAGATGTCATCAAAGCTGATTTCGCCACAATCGGTGCCGTCAACGATGACATGATAAACCATGGTGTGATCCAGGCTGTAGAAGTTGCCGTCCTCGGCAGGGGCAATGATGTTGCCATCGGCATCCTGCAATTTCACGTCTGCATCCTGATCGGTAAGGCTCACGCGAACGTCATTGGTAAAATACGGTGTGCGGAAAGCGGGCAGGCGATGGGTGGGCAACTCATACATCAGCTGAGTGCCAAACGTTTCGGCAATGAGTTCATAAGTCTCACTGTTGAAGCAGTAGTTACCCGAACGCATCAGGCTGGCGCACTCGAGCTCGGCTTCGTCATAAGTCATATAACGATACTTCATGCGAACATCAAACCAGTTGCACATCCACAACTCCAGGTAGATGCTCTCGCCCTTGTACCAGAAAGGCTTGTTGGGATCAATAGGATTACCAAAAGGAATGTCAACGATGGAACGGGGATCCTGCTCATTGGCCTCGGGATCAAAGGTGCAGATGTAACCCGGATGGTTTACAGCTCCCACGTTATAGCCACGATAGGTCACGGTGTCGGTGAAGAGTTCACCCTGAGGATAGTGGTACCACTGGAAGCCCATATCGGTATAACCTCCGTAACCGTCAAAGATATCGGTTGCATTAAGCTCTGAACCATTGGGCACGTTACGGCACCATGCGGTCACCTCAAGGAAGATGCCCTTGCTGGTGTTCTGGCTGGCTACATCATAACCATCAAGACCCAGACCAATCACCTTAGCGTTGGCAGGAAGAGTAGCAGTACCCTTGTTGATGTCACCCTTGCTAAAGTCGGTGGCGGTAACAAGGTACTCGGGCTGGAATCTCATCATGCGAGCACCAGGATTGGCATCGGGATAGTTCTGAATATCCTGATAGTGGTTCACGTCAACAGGCAGTGCGAACATCAATGTGTCATTTGCAGGCTGCTCTACATTGAGCGATGCAATCTGTACATTGGCGCTGGCAACGCCACAACTTGCAATAATCATCGCAAATGCTGAAAGTAATGATTTCTTCATAGTTTTTACAAATGTATAATCGTTAAAAATTTTAATAATTTCAGTCACCCATATAGTTGCTGCAAAGAAACACAAAAAAAATGAACCCACAAAATGATTAACGAATTATTTTTCATGATTATTACGATTTTTAATCATCGCAACCATCTGACCTACAATCAGCACCGGCAACGTACCCACAATCACCCATATCCAATCGCTCAGGCTGAGCGGCGAGCAGTTGAACAACGGCGAGCAGTACTGCACGAGTGCAATTTGTCCGGCAAAGATGACGGCAGCCACCGACCAGAACACCTTGCTGTCTTCTATATTATTAAATACCCATTTCCCTGTTTTAAACGTCCTTGCATTCAACATGTTCCAAAATTGCAGATAAACAAAGACGCTAAAGAAGATGCCCATCTCATGCGGATTGATATTAGGATTGATGCCACGCACAAACACGGGACCGCCATTGGCTTCACGGATGAAATAATAGTACAAGCCGATCATCAAGACGGCAAACACGATACCGCTGATCATTATAAATTTCATCATGGCAGACGTGATAATGCTTGCACGGGAGTCGCGGGGTTTCTGTTTCATCAATATGCTGTTGGGGGGCAAAGACGCCAACGCAAGCGCCGCAAAAGTGTCCATAATGAGGTTGACCCAGAGCATCTGAGTCACCGTGAGCGCTGGCTGCTTGCTGAAAAATGAGCAGATTGCCACAACCAGACAGGCACACACATTGACCGCAAGCTGGAATAAAACAAAACGCTGGATGTTGCTATACAATGATCGGCCCCACAACACAGCCTTGTTGATGCTCGTGAATGAATTGTCGATGATGGTGATGTCGCTGGCTTCCTTGGCCACGGCGGTGCCGTCGCCCATCGAGAGACCCACCTGGGCTGCATTGAGCGCCGGGGCGTCGTTGGTCCCGTCGCCGGTAACTGCAACGACCTCTCCCTGCTGCTGGAGCAGGCGCACCAGTCGGGCCTTGTCGTCGGGGCGTGCCCGAGCCATGATTTTTATCGACGCTGCGCGTTGGGCTGCTTCGTCATCGCCCAGAGCAGCAAAGTCGGGGCCATTGATGATGGACTCATCCGAGTCCTCATCGGTCCACAATCCCACTTGACGGCCTATCTCGCGTGCAGTGGCACCCGTGTCGCCGGTGACGATTTTCACTTTCACCCCCGCATTGCGGCAATCCTGTATGGCCGCCGGCACATCGACACGGACGGGATCGCTGATGGCAACGATGCCCAGGAAGGCCAGCGACTGGCCGCTACCCGACTTGAGGGCACCCAGCGCTGCTTCAGGGTTAGCATCAGTGGGCAGCTCGCAATAGGCAAATGCCAGGGTGCGCATTGCCTTGGACTGATAACTGGCCAATTCGTCGGTAATCTGCTGGAAGTTGGCATCCCCCTCTACCCTATCGCACATGCGCATGACAATCTCGGGTGCGCCTTTGACCAGCAGCAGGCGTTTGCCAGTGCTGCTATCGATGACCGTTGCCATAAACTTGTTCATCGTCGAGAAGGGCAACTGGCCGAGGACATCGGCCGCATCGCGTGTTTCCATATAGTCGATACCGGCATCATGCAGCCACAGCAACAGGGCTCCTTCGGTGGGATTACCCAGGGCAACCACGCGCGATGGGTCACTATCATCAAGAAACGCAGTACTATTGCAGGCAATGCTTTCCTTGACTATTTCGCACAACTTGTTAGACGGCTCGAGTTGGCCTCCATCGTGCAAGCCATAAAAATGCGTCTGATAGACCTGCATCTTGTTCTGGGTGAGCGTACCCGTCTTGTCGGTGCAGATAACCGTTGCTGCGCCCATGGTCTCACAAGCATGCATGCGCCGCACCAGATTATTATGCTTGAGCATCTTGCGCATACTCAAGGCCAGCGACAAAGTGACGCTCATGGGCAAACCTTCGGGAACCGACACCACGATAAGGGTCACGGCCAGCATCACGGTCTCAATAAAATACTGGGCATCGGCTACCAGTCCCTCGCTACCTGAGACAAAGAAGGCCACGATGCGCCCCAGCACCAGCAAACCCGCCATGACATAACTGCCATGGGCGATGGTGCGCCCCAGCCTGTCGAGTTGCTGGGTGAGCGGGGTCTTGATATTATTGTCGATTTGTGCGTCCCGGTAGACCTTGCCAAACTCTGTTTCATCCCCCACACGCTCCACACACATGGTCGCGCCTCCCTCAATCACGGTACTGCCGCGCAGCAGCTTGTTGACCGGATAGGTGGTTTCATGGTCGCCCTGGACCGGATCATGTGTTTTCCAGGCCGACGGCTCACCCGTGAACGAACTCTCATCCACCGTGAGGTTGAAACTATCGACCACCAAACCGTCGGCGGGCACTTTTTCACCTGTCTCCAGGACCACAATGTCGCCCACCACGATGTCACAACGCGGTACCTGGGTCATGTGGCCGTCGCGCATCACCTTCACCATCACATGGTCATCGCTCTGATTGAGCAACCTGAATTTCTTGTTGGCATTGACCTCAACAAGAAATCCCACCAGTGTGGCCAGTACAATGGCGATAAAGATGCCCATAGGCTCAAATAAGATGCTTGCGCCCATGCCCAGCCAGCAATACTCATAAACTGAAAGACCCACCGACAGCACAAGTGCCACCAGCAAAATCTTGATGAGAGGATCGTCGAACTTGGCGAGGAATTGTTTCCACAGCGGCTCACGCTTGGGGGGAGTGATGACGTTGTCACCATGTTGTTGACGGCTGGCAATCACTTGCTCGCCTGTCAAGCCTGTATTGTGATGTTTACGTTTAACCATTATTGATAATTATGTTGCGTGATGTTGCAATTGTCATGCAGCAAATACCATGCCAAAACAAAAAACCGACTTGCCTTTACATGACCAGGTCAAATCGGTTTTTCGGTAAACTTCAAGCAGTGAGCTGTTTGGGCAGTGGTTTGCGAGTGAATCGCTGCTTGTTAAAAATGGAATCCCAGCGCAACTTGATTACTCCCCACAATGCCTCAAAAAAGATGCTGCTGTTCATTTTGCTCGTGCCCAGCACGCGGTTGACAAACACAATGGGCACCTCCTTGATGGTGAAACCCATGCAGTGAGCAGTGAACTTCATCTCGATTTGGAAGGCATAGCCCTTGAACTCGATGGCATCCAGGTTGATGGACTGCAACACCTCGCGCCTATAGCACACAAATCCTGCCGTGGCATCACGCACCTGCATACCTGTAACCAGCCTCACATAGGCCGATGCATAATAGCTCATGAGCATCCTGCCCATGGGCCAGTTGACGACATTCACCCCTGAGATATAACGCGACCCTACGGCCACGTCGGCCCCGCCTATTGCGCATGAAGCCTGCAACTCGTGCAGTTTATCGACGGGATGTGAGAAGTCGGCATCCATCTCGATGATGTAACCGTAATCATGGTTCAACGCCCACTTGAAACCAGCAATATAAGCGGTACCCAAGCCTTGCTTGCCTGTCCGCTTGAGGATATGGATGCGCTCAGGCTGCTCGCCTATCATTGCGTCCACGATCGAGCCGGTGCCGTCGGGCGAGTTGTCATCAACAATCAACACATCAAACTGGTGCTCTGTAACATTGAGCACGGCAGTGATGATATTCCTGATATTCTCCTTCTCGTTATAGGTCGGGATGATTACCAAACTGTCTGACTTCATTGGTGATTGCATGCTTTTAGTCGTCGTTTTATGGAACTACAAAATTACTACTTTTTTTAATTCTAATGTGCCGATGGGCACTGTTATTGTGTTTTTTATCTCAATTTATTATTATTTTTCAACGATTAACGTTTTGATAGCACTTTGCAAAAACCATACCAGCTGTGTGGCAAAACGCCCTGCAGAAATGACTTCAAAGTGCCATAGTCAAAAAAAATGTTATTTGTTTGCCATTCCGCTCGGCTTGCACTACCTTTGTAGGTTGATTATACATCTATTACTCTATATCCATCATGCACAATACAAGCAAGCAATATGACGAGGCCATTGCCCAGTGCCGCGAGTTGTTCATCAACAAGATGAAGGACTACGGGCCCTCGTGGCGAATCCTCAGACCACGCTCGGTAACCGATCAGATTTTCATCAAGGCCAAGCGCATTCGCACATTGGAGCTCAATGGAGAGACCAAGGTGGGTGAAGGCATCTGGCCCGAATTCATCGGCATTATCAATTACGGCATTATCGGCTTGATTCAACTGCGACTGGGATACAGCGACACCGTGGACATCACTGCGCAGCAAGCCTTGGAGCTCTACGATAAGTATATCAACGACACCAAGAACCTGATGATCGCCAAGAACACCGACTATGGCGAGGCCTGGCGTGACATGCGAATCTCGAGCTATACCGACCTCATCCTCACCAAGATTCAGCGCACCAAGGAGATTGAGAACCACAATGGCGAAACGCTGGTGAGCGAGGGAATCGATGCCAACTATCAAGATATGATCAACTACAGCGTGTTTGCCTTGATCAAGCACAGCGAGGGTTGTGAACAATAGACAGAACTGTCGTCCCAATGATGAAACCTAAAGTCATCATCAATGCAGTCAAGAATGAACGCTGGTGCCAACTATTGACAACGCTCATGCGGCTCACCGTGGGCGGGGTATTCGTCTTTTCGGGTTTCACCAAGGCGATTGACCCCTGGGGCACATGTTACAAGATTACCGACTACCTGCTCGCCCTGGGCATGGAACGCTGGGATAACATGGCACTCTTTGTGGCCGTGGCACTGGCCACACTGGAGTTCATGCTCGGCATTTTCATTGTTGTGGGTGCCTACAGGCGCAGTGCACCAATCCAAGCCCTGATACTGCTGCTTTTCATGACGCCGCTCACGCTGTGGCTGGCTGTCACTGGAGCTGTGCCCGACTGCGGCTGCTTCGGCGATGCGTTGCACTTGAGCAACTGGGCCACCTTTGGCAAGAATGTGTTGCTCTTGTTGGGTGTTATCTATTTGTTGTGCTTCAACAGGTCGCTACGGGGCATTTACGGACCCGCTGTTCACTGGATGGTCGCTGCCGTGTCGTTTGCCACGGTCATGGCAATCGCCTACTTCGGCTACTTCAAGCAACCGCTCATCGACTACCGTCCCTACCCTGAGGGCACTCGCCTGATTTCGGCAGCTAGTGCCGACACCGACGAGAGCGAGGATGATTTCATCTTCATCTACAGCAAGGATGGAGAAGAACACGAGTTCACCATCGACAGCCTGCCCGACGAGGCAGAAGGCTGGGAATATGTGACCCGCTACCATGCGCGTCGACCTCAGGGCAAGGTCATTGTCCAGGACGGCAGCCACAAGAACAGCATCGCTATCCTTGACTTGGATGGCAACGACATCACCATCGATGTGCTGGGCGACAACCGGCGCACCGTGTTACTGCTCTTTCCCGACCTGCCACAGGTGGGAGTCGTCAACTCCTATGACCTGAACGAACTCACCGACGCCGCACTCGTCGCCGGGGCAAGTGTCATCGGCCTCACCCCGGCAACAGCCCAGCAAATCGTGGCCTGGAAGGACCTGTCGATGGCCAGCTACCCCATCTACAACATGGATGACAGCGAACTCAAGATGCTGGCTCGCGGCAACCCTGCTGTTGTCTATATCGAGGACGGCATCATCATGTGGAAACGTACCTTGTCGGCAATCAGCGGTGCAGAACAACCCATCGAACTGGCCGAGCTGGGCAAGGGCTATCAACCCGAAGCCATCCTGTCGCGCATTCAGGTGGCCTTTATTGTTGCCATGCTTGCTATACTTGCATTGAACCGTACACATCTCATCGTGAGATACTTCATGATGAAACGGCGCAGGCAATCAACCGGCAACAATCAACCAGCGAACAGCTAATTTTCAGAAAAAGCCATATATATATTATTATTAAGCAAATATGATACTCAAAGAAGGACAACCCATAGGTGAAAAATGGCATGTGGTTTACCTCATCAAGGAGAACCCTTATGCCGAGAGTTACCGCATCGAGGATGAGAGCGGCAATCCTTACTTCTTGAAAATCTACCGTCTCAAGAACACGCCTGAGAAGCTTATCCAGGACGGCGAGATCACCGAGATCGCCGCTTGCCGCAAACTCAACCATAAGAATATTGTCAGCTATATTGACGATGGCACCTACAAGGATGAAGCGGGAGAATGCCGCTACCTGGTAGCCACCTACTTCAGCGGAGAGCTGCTCAGCGAGATGATACAGCGCGAGGGTAAACTCGACAAAGACACCGCCGTGAAGATTTTCATCGAGATGTTGCAGGGTCTGCAGTATCTGCACGAGCAACCCGGCATCCTGCTGCACAACGACATCAATCCCACCAACGTCATGCTCAGCAGCAAGACCGGCGGTACAGCCGAACTCATCGACATGGGGCACGTGTCGCCGTGCTTCATGGGTAACGCCCCATTTGATATCGCCGATCTGGATCCGCGATATGCCAGCGGGCAGTCGTTCCTGGGCAAGTATGATGAGCGCAACGACATCTTTGCTGCCACGGGAGTTTTCTACACCATGCTCACTGGCAAGACTCCATGGGGAGTGGAATTCACCCCCACGATGTCACGAAAAGAAAAAATCAGACTCGTGCAGAACGCTCGCAAAGAGCAAGGCGAAATCAACGTTGACGACATTGAGGACGAGAATCTGCAAGCCATCGTCGCTTGCGGACTATCGCTGAGCTACACCGAGCGCTATGAATGCGTCGAGGAGGTCTTGAATGATCTCATTGCCGACAATGACAGCGAGATGGCGCAGCAACTGCGCAACGAACTCGCCGCCCGCCAGCGCCAAGATGCCGACGACGAGCATGACGGCTCCACCTTTGACTGGAGAAGTAACAACAATGACCGCTCCCAGGCCGCCAGCGAGACCAGTGCCGACATCGAGATCAAAAAGGGCAACGGCAATGGTTTTGCCGATATTGCTGGCATGGACGACCTCAAGGAGATGCTGCGCAAGCGTGTCATCCTCATTCTCAAGGACAAAGAACTAGCCGAGAAGTACAAACTCACGCCGCCCAACGGCATGCTGCTTTACGGCCCTCCCGGATGCGGCAAGAGCTTCTTTGCCGAGAAGTTTGCCGAGGAGACTGGCTTCAACTTCATCCTGGTCAAGGCCAGTGATCTGGGATCCATCTATATCCACGGCTCTCAAGGCAAAATCGCCGATTTGTTCAAGAAGGCCGAAGAGAACGCGCCCACGGTGCTGTGCTTCGACGAGTTTGACGCTTTTGTGCCCAGCCGCTCAGGCGACATGGGAACGAATCAGGCCGGCGAGGTCAACGAGTTCCTTTCCCAACTCAACAACTGTTCCAAGCGTGGCATCTTTGTCATCGCCACCAGCAACCGACCCGACAAGGTGGATCCCGCCGTGCTGCGCACTGGACGCATCGACAAACAGGTATACGTGCCCATGCCCGATGCCACGGCACGTCGACTCATGTTTGAACTGTACCTCAAGGACCGCCCCTGCGATGAAATCGACAGCGAGACTCTTGCCGAGAAATCCGACGGTTATGTCGCCAGCGATATCGCCTATGTCGTCAACGAGGCCGCCACTATCGCTGCGTTCAACCGAGAGAACATCACCCAGGAACTCCTGCTCAAGACCATCGAGGGTATCAAGCCGTCGGTGGGCAAGGAACTGCTCAAGGAATATGAGGAGATGCGCGACAAAATGGAGGGCATCACCCGCAGCAATGCCCTGCCTCGTGTGGGTTACCGCTAATTTTAAGGTTAAAACTAACAACTAAAAGACTCAATAAATCATGGACTTAAAGAAACTGATGATGGATTATCTGGCCGAAGAAGGTTTCCGCCCACATGAGACCGAATTCGGCATCGCTTTCAAGATCGAAGGCTTCAACTTTCTCTATTTCAAGGATGAGGAGGACGAACAGTATTTCAGATTGATGATGCCTGCCATCTTTGAGGTCACCGAGGACAACGAGGAGATGATCATGCGCGCCATGAATGACGTGAACGGCAACATCAAGGTTGTGAAGCTCTACACAATGGATCTCGAGGACGAAAAGGGCAAGAAAAGCACCAGTGTCTGGGTTGCCTTTGAAATCCTTGCCGACACCACGCCCGAGATTGGTGACATTGTGCCCCGTGCGATTAATCTGCTCAAGGGCGCACGCATCGCCTTTCTTGCCAAACTTGAGGAAGTCGCTGACCATTAATAATGGCCACGTTACATTAACTAATGAGGGTACGACCGATTTCAGGCGTACCCTCATTAGTTAATTGCAGGACGACATGATGTCTTGAGCCAATGCGACCGACATCAGCCACCTTGCAGTATCCAGTTGATAATGGCCCTGACATCGGCTATATTCACCTCGCCGTCGTGATTCACATCACAGTTTGAATCAGTCGGACCCTGCAAGATGTTGTTGATCACCGCATTGACATCTGCAATATTCGTCTCGCTGTCGTGGTTCACGTCACCCCTCAGTTGCATGTACACAAAACTGGCCAGACGGGACTCGGCATCGACCCTCATAGCAGTGATTGGTTTGTTCATGTAATCGCCCGTGAACACAGTAGCTGCCGGTATCGAAGTATTGGTGAGCGAATCGCGCTCGCCCAGTGGCCAAGTGTCGGTCGAGTTGCTGTAGCCGGTCAGCACATTATCGGCGGGTATGATGGTCATGTGCTGGTGACTCGAAATATTGTTAGGTGTGTTGGCCTCCCAAATCGCTTTATCATAGTCCACATGCAGGACCAGGATACCCTCGGCGGGCAGAAAAGCGTCCCAATCAGTCTTGGTACGGTACTCCAGCAGGTAGTACTCATCGGGATTGGCGTCGTTGGTCACCTTGACGGCTGTGCCCTCGTCGCTATTGAGTGGCGACAGCATGTATTGAGAACCCGCTACTGGCTCAATCAAGTCCAGCCATCCCATAAAGTTGCGTTCATAGGAGGTATACCCTGCGGGCGTGTGGGCATTATCCAGGTAACAGCCGGTGTCCATGATGTCCCATGAACTCATACCGTAGCAGTAAGCGTTATTGGTTGGATAGAAATCGGGCAAACCCAGGCAATGGCCGAACTCGTGGCAAAAGGTGCCGATGCCATCTATCACCGTGCTGTAATTGCTGCTGCCTTCCAGTTCATTGAACACGGCATATTTGTTGATTATCACTCCGTTGAGTTCAAACGGACCCATCGTGCTGCAACCCCAGTCATACGACTCCTGCATGTCCCACTGGCAGGGCCATACCGACTCAGGAACACTGCTATAGGCCTGGGCCTCGCCCACACCGGCATAGAGCACCACCACGACGTCGACATAGCCGTCCTTATCGTTATCGTAATCTGAGAAATCCACATCGCTGATACTGGTGCATGCCTCATATATCATCGTGCCCAGCTGCTGATCCACTTCAGTGCCATTAACACGCTTATTGCCGCCATAAAAGACACGGTCTTGAGAAAGTTGTACAGGACCCAGGATATCAAATTGGGGTGAAAACATTCCGCGGGACTGGGACTCGAAATAGTGCAGGCTGCTCTTTTCTTTTAGGTTAAACTGGTTCTCGAAGGTGCAA
Organism: uncultured Porphyromonadaceae bacterium; assembly: GCA_946410185.1. GTDB lineage: Bacteria > Bacteroidota > Bacteroidia > Bacteroidales > Muribaculaceae > Sodaliphilus. Next base: position 13,850 of record CAMJZI010000020.1, on the reverse strand, counting down.
ACAGGATCGTCATCCACAAAATGCACGTCATTGTAATTGGCCAGGATGACAGGAATGCGCGGCGAGCCTATAGTGGGCACTTGAGGTTTGTCTTTAGTCTGCTCACGTCGAGGCATCCGTCGGACACCCATACCCAGAGCCATCTGGTCACGATAGGCCGCGACAAACGCCTGCTCCTCGAGGGGGCGGTTCCCCTTTTCATGAGCAATCACATTACTCAACCTGCCAGCAACGGTGTAGCAGTAATCTCCAGTAGTTGTCTGGGCAACAGTCAGCCCATCCATCGTCATCAACGAGTGGACAAATTCACCGCCCCGCATGACCAGTGTCACAGCCGAGCCATCGCTCTGCACATGGGTAAACGGCACTGGCTTGGCCGGAACCGCGATTACTGGCAAGCAGCACATTGCCGCCGCCACTATCGATATGATTCTCTTCATGATTCTTCAATAAAATTAATGATGTTCACCTTCTCTATTCAGATAGGTTTTCATACTGGATTTCCAGTCAATATCATTCGTTTCATCGATAAAATTATCAATTTTCCATGTGGCTTCGTTACGAACCATCTGCAACTGCACAGCGGTCACGTTGCCGCAATTGTGAAGATTGAGTTCAACCGTGGCAGTCGAATCGGTCATCGACCGGACCTTGACATCGCTTACCGACAGGTCGTGCCAGTCTTGTCCCATGATCCAGTAGTCGGCTTCAAAGAAGCCCACCATTCCGTCGTTGTGCTGCTTATCGTAATTCTCGACACGGGCCACCCATTGCTGCCAGTCGGCTGAGCAATGCTGTGCGGTGAGCGCATGAATAGTGCCTGTAATGGACGACGAGCCATTAACGGTGCGAATGTGGTCATAAGCGTTGATTACTCTGGCATAGATGCCACCCACTTGCTTGATGACCGAAGCGGTGTCCAGGGCACTTGCCGCAGTTTCTTCTTTACTAACATGGGCCGTGCAGCCGCACAACGCGGCAATCAGGACCGCACAAATGATTAATCTTCTCATTTTTCAGTGTTTTATTTTAGCATTGCGGCAAAGGTAGTATTTTTTATTTAATTTTGCAGTCTTATGCTCAAGGTAGTTGCCATCATGCTTAGCGGAATCGCTGTCGGTTTCCTGCTCAGGAAACGGCGGCTAAGGGTGGTACCTCACGCTGTGACGGTACTCATCTGGCTATTACTGTTTTTCCTCGGCGTGGAAGTCGGCGAGAATCCACAAGTCATTAACGGCATTCGCAACCTGGGGCTGGAAGCGCTGTGGCTGGCGCTGGCAGGCATCGTGGGCACGGTGCTGTTCTCGTGGGTGCTATGGAAATGGGTAAGTGCAAGGAAAGGAGGTAACCCATGAAAAGCAGCCTCATCATTGTCTCGTTCTTCATCTTGGGCATCATTTGCGGCTTGATGCATTGGCTACCCGACCTGAATGCCTTGGGTAACGTGAGTTTCATGACGCTTTGCGCACTACTCTTCTGTGTAGGCATCACCGTGGGCAACAACACAACGATTATCGAGACCTTCAGCAAACTGGACCGGCGGCTGATGTTGCTGCCGCTGATGACCATAACGGGCACACTTGCTGCCACTGCCATTGCCTCATTCGGGTTGCCACACCGCTCCCTGGCCGACTGCCTTGCTATCGGGTCGGGTTTCGGCTACTACTCGCTGTCGAGTATTTTTATCACGCAATATCGTGGACCGGAGTTGGGCACCGTCGCCCTGCTGGCCAATATCATCCGCGAGGTTTTCACCTTGTTAGGCGCACCACTGATGGTCAAGTTCTTTGGTCCTTTGGCACCTATATCGTGCGGCGGAGCCACGACCATGGACACTACCTTACCCATCATCACCCGCACCAGCGGGCAGGACTTTGTCATTCTTTCACTTTTCCACGGCTTTTTGGTGGACTTCTCGGTGCCTTTCCTGGTCACCTTCTTCTGCTCCCTATCACTCTGACAACAACCAGCGATGCTGTCAGTGCGTCTTGATCAAGTCTTTCTGTGCTGTGAAGTACGGCAGATATTTCTTCAACAGCGGAATCAGGAAATGGCAGATGCACAAGGTCAGCGCCAGTGTTGACAAGAGCAATGGCGTTCCCGACAATACCCGTGACAGCAAGAGCGAGATGGCTGTTGCTATGGGGAAATGGGTGCATAATATCATGATAGAGTAGCGACCCCAGAACGATATCAAGGGCAACCGCTTGATGAATTTGGCTATCAGCAGTATCATTATCGTTCCCGATACGCCACACAGGTAGGCAAAGCATATTCCCTGAAAGGTGAATAGATTGTAAAGCCATGATACCGGAACGGCAAGAAAACCGACGATTGCCACACCGGCGGCAATAATCCACAGGTCAGAACGCCTAGACGGTATCCTCAGGAAATTCGTCTTCCGGTTCAGCCACCAGCCAAAAGCAAAGAACGGCAGGGCAGATAATGCGGTATCAAGATAGAGCGGCAAGTTAATGCGAGAAAAGCCCAGGAATAGTCCCAACACGCCCAATGCCAATGAAACGACGATGACCACAGCAGTGCGACCGTTCTTGCATAATGAATTAGCCCCCCATTGTATCAAGTAAAAAATGATATTGATTTCAAACAGACAAAGCAGGAACCAGATGGGCAGATTATAAACAACCTCACGTTCTTCAATCAAAACGGGCAATGAGAACTGATGCGTCAACATGGCATAAGGTAATACCGAAGAAATCACAAGGAAAAACAAAAACGGGATGAGCAGTTTATTGGTTTTCCGTTTCAGGAAGCCCACAAAGCCTTCATACTGCTTAAAGAACAAACCAGACAGGATAAAGTACAACGGCATTCTGAAGGCACTCAACTGCACCCACAGGGGATAAGTCACGCCCAGCATTTTGCTCACATGGTACAATACAACGAGAATGATGCAGAAACCTTTTGCCAGGTCTATCCACTCGATTCTTGACGTTTGTTTGTTAACTGTCTGATTCATTGTTCTAGACTTTCTTGATTTGGCATCTGGCACGTCCCATCATCGGGCGCAGACATCACGGGGAAAGGTGTCAATCTGATTCATGCGCTTCATGATGGTGCGATGCATTTTCTTCATCTTGGACGACGGATGTCCGCTATCTCGCTCTCGGGGATTGGGCAACGAAACAGCAATATAGGCACTCTGCGACTTGGTGAGTTTGTCGGCCGTGGTGGCAAAGTTGATGCGCGCCACAGCATCGGCGCCATAGATGCCACGCCCCATCTCGATGGAGTTCAAGTAAACCTCCATGATGCGTTCCTTGCCCCAAACGGCTTCGATGAGAAATGTGAAATAGGCTTCCAATCCTTTGCGCAGCCATGAGCGATTCTGCCACAGGAAGACGTTGCGCGCCGTCTGCTGGCTGATGGTGCTGGCGCCACGCTGGCGTTTGCCTTCTTGAGCCTCGATTTGGGCTTTTTGAATCTGTTCCAAGTCAAAGCCTTTATGTTTCAGGAACAGGTTGTCCTCACTTGCCATCACTGCCTGAGGCAGATTGTGGTTGATGCGTTCAAGTGGCACCCAGTGATGACGGATTTGAGGAGTGTCTCCGTCGATGACAGCCTCGACACAGCGAATGAGCATCAACGGCGTGACATAGACGGGGATATACTTCAATATCAGCACCGACAGGATTGTCGATGTGAAAAAGAAAATCAACAGGTTGCGCAACCAGCGGGTAAATGTCTTCATGCCTAACTCTTCATCTTTATTTCTTAATTACTGGCACACTCGGGACACAGCCCCTTGAGCACATAGTTGATGCTGTGCACTTGAAAATTGCCGGGCAGCGCCACTAGCGGCACCTGGGTTGTCTGCAGACAGAAGGTCCGGCCGCACTTCTCGCAGTTGAAATGTGCGTGCATGTGGTCGATGGCACCATCATCCTCTCCACAATGGCAGTCGGGACTGCAAACTGCATATTTGAACATCCCCGTGCCGTCATCGATGGCATGGATGAGATGATGAGTGAGGAAAAGCGTGATGGTGCGATAGATGGTGGATTTGTCCACCGTGTCCAATTCGTCCTCCAAGCTCTGCAACGAGAAAGCGTCCTCGTGGCCCATCATCGTGCGCAACAGCAAGATGCGCAATGCTGTGGGCTTCACCTCGTGCTGCTCCAGCCGTGCGATATACTTACTCTCGTCCTTCATCGCCAATTTGAAATAATGAGAAGTTGACCTTGCCATACACTCGCTGCTGTGAAAAGTGGGGTAAGGCACTGAAGTCATGCTCTCGCGGATGTTCCATGACAAACAGCGTGCCATCACGCACCAGCGATGAGTCGAGTACCAATTGGGGAATCTCGCCGAATCGCGGCAAATCATAGGGCGGGTCGGCAAAAATGACATCAAACGACTGGCGACAGGTGGCAAGATACTTGAAGACATCGCCACGCACCAGGGTCAGGTTGGGATCCTCAAGCTGTTGCTGCACTTTTTTAATAAAATCGGCCTGGGTACGAGCCTTCTCCACCGCTGTCACATGGGCGCAGCCACGCGACAGGAATTCAAAACTCATCGCACCTGTGCCGGCAAACAGGTCAAGCACCGTCTTGCCCTCAAAGTCGATGATGTTGCCCAGGACGTTGAACAAGTTCTCGCGGGCCATGTCGGTAGTGGGACGAGCTGTGATATTGGTGGGCACGTCAAAACGGCGGCGACCGTATTTTCCGCTGATTATTCGCATAGGGCTAGCAGGATTAATTCCAGCGGTGCCTGCATTGCATTGCGCCCCAGCTGCATGGCGGCTGCGGGATACACGGCAGGCATCACATATTTAACATACTCGCGCAACATGGGTGTTAGCTCACCTCGCTTCGCACCGTCTCCCATGAGCTGGAGTTCATCGGTCAATTGGTCAAGGCCATGGGTGCGCCAGGCATTCAAAGCATAGTAGCCGGCATCCTCAACACGATCAAACGGGTAGGTATTGGCACACTGGAGATGTCCGTCACGGTAGATAGCAACGTCCATGCTATCGTCTTTCATATTGAGAAACATGCGCGAGATTTCTTTACCATGATTCAAACCCATGAAGTGTTCACACATGGGATACAGATGATGGTAAACCTTGGGATAATTGAACGTACGGCCCAAAAACGCCTGCATGCCAGCTGGCATCAGATAAGCGATTTTCACCTTGTTAACCGGCAAGGCACACACCGCCATCTCTCCCTCATCGCCAGGAAAAGCATGACCCAGCAATGACAAGCAATCGTCATCACTGATATCATCGGGAAACAGGACAAAACGCTGTGAATGAACAATCACCTTCACGCCGTGGTACTCGTTGAGCAGTTCGGGAGTATCATACACGGCATCTTCAAGCGACTGCAATTTGTCATCGGTACGGGAGACCTCGCCAATAACAAGAGAGCCAGCCACCGTGGGGGCATACAGCACATAGTCCACTTGCTTGTCGTCTATCGACACAAGCAGTTCCCATGCTTCGGGATGCTGGATGTTATGATCTTGTTTACCTTCCATCATCCTGCAAAATTACAAAAAACTCCCTAATCACCCCAAAAATTTCCTATATCTCTTGTTCGGGAGTCCCAATTCCTCTACCTTTGCACGTCAATATGCTCTTGTAGTAACAACATTTTCCTGACCCTTAACATACTCGATATGACACTGAAAAAATCACTCATCTGGACGATAATGCTTGGGGCAATTCTTGGATTGACGGCCTGCTCAGATGGAGAAACTGTCCAGAATCCACAGTTCGCCTTCCTCAACAATGCGGGTATTACCGTCAACGAGCAATTACTGCTGGGCGATAGCCTTGTCGTGCCCGACTTGTATTGCGGCGACCCTAATCAGACCACCGATGACCTCAAGGGTGTTCAGATATCCAAAGAACAATACGATTCACTCATCACGCCCATCGGCAACGGATTCCCCGATGCGATGAGCAACTGGCTACTGCTGGGCGTGCGTGACATGGGCAGCGGCATCACGCTGGCGGCTTACTATGCCGCCAGTGGCGTGGGCTATTGTCTGGATCTGGTCACCTATGACAAGTATGGACATGTCCTTGATGCCATCAATGCGCGAGAGCTACATGTGGTGTGGCGCGTTAAACTAACCGACCCCAACGACAATAACGCCTGCACACTGGACGGCTATTTCACCTTTGCGGGCAACAAAGTGATATTACACCGCGTGATGGGCCGGTGCCTCATGGATTTTGATAATGATGTCAAGGGCACGCCGCAATGGCAACAAGCATGGGAACAGACCTATACCATCAACAGCAAGGGGCACTTTGTGCTCGACAAGCAACAGGTTGTCGGCGAAAAGGGTGTGGTCGATAATTATGCGACCATGGAATTCAAGTCGTGGGACATGCTTGTGTGCTCGTTATATGACATGGAAATCATGGACTCCTGGAATGATTTTATCGCTTTGCCCGAGTCTGTTTATGCCCCCGATTACCCCTATAGTCCTGTCCCGCAAGACGTCAACCTGCTTTATCACATCAACCCACAGCGGTTCTTGAACTGGCTGGCCCTGCCTGGCAACCGTGACAGCCGACTGACGCGCAACTTCAAGCTGCAGCCAGGCGAACGCCCTGCCCTGCTTGAAGAAATCACCCGCATCAACGATCCAAATGCCCGCCAGTGGCTCAACACTTTAGTTAACTCGTGGGATGACAAGCCACTGACCAAACATTTATAACCTGGTATGAAAACAGTCCTTTCGTTCGCCGTCACCGTCATGATTATGAGCTGCAACGGCGCCTCCGGCAACCAGCAGGCCAATACGCTCCCCGATACCCTGCAAGTGGGCCAGAGTATCTTGAACCGTGACACGACCCAACAGGCCGTCTATCCCACTATCGACGAGGAACAGCGCGACAACCTGGCTCGACAAATGGCACTTGACGTGCCTGACAACTCCCAGTTCATCGGCAGGCGCTCAGCAGGCGACGGTATCACGCTTGAGGCCTACAAGATTCCCCGGACCAAGGGGCCCGACTGGTCCCGGGTCGTCTTCGTCACCCGCGACAACCATGGAGACATCATTGACCACGTCGATTTGCGCGAATTTCACACCAGCGAGCACAAGGGACCCATGACCTTTGGCGGCAACAGGTTCTACACCACCGATGCCAGCGTGACCTTCGACGGCCCCACCCGATTCACACTTCATCGCGTGATGACGCTCACCAGCATCTTTCTCAAGGACCGCAGCCTCACCCAGTTATGGCGTGTTGAGTGGGATAACCACTACATGATTGGTAAAGACGGCCGCTTTCTTTTCAACGGCCAGCAAGAGACATACCATACCGATGAGTTTGAAAGCACCATCGTGAATGAATACATGTCTCATGACCGCTCATAGCTCCTCGTAGAACCAAAATCCACTTTTTCAAAGCAGCACAAACAACCTTACAATACCAAGTCCAACCTTGCACATGTAGAAAAAAAAGACTACCTTTGCAAGCAGTAACTAAATCTACGACAGAATTATGGCAACAGTTGACGACAAGAAAATCATCTTCTCGATGGTGGGCGTGAGCAAAACCATCCAGCAGAACCAGAAACAGATTCTCAAGAACATTTACCTCTCGTTCTACTATGGAGCCAAAATCGGCATCATCGGCTTGAACGGTGCAGGAAAATCGACGTTGATGAAGATTATCGCCGGTCTGGAAACCCAATACCAGGGTCAGGTGGTGTTTGCGCCCGGCTACTCGGTGGGCTATCTGCCACAGGACCCACAGCTCGACCCGACCAAGACGGTCAAGGAAGTCGTGCAAGAGGGCGTGCAGCACGTGGTGGACACCTTGAAGGAGTTTGAGGAAATCAACCTCAAGTTCGGCATGCCCGAGTACTATGAGGATCCCGAGAAGATGGACAAGTTGTTTGCCCGCCAGGCCGAGTTACAGGACATTATCGATGCCACCGACGCATGGAATCTGGACAGCCGCCTGGAACGCGCCATGGATGCCCTGCGTTGCCCCGAGGGCGACCAGCTGACCGAGCATCTGAGCGGTGGTGAACGTCGCCGTGTGGCCCTGTGCCGTCTGCTGTTGCAAAAGCCCGACGTGCTGCTGCTCGACGAGCCCACCAACCACCTCGATGCCGAGTCCATCGACTGGCTGGAGCAGCACTTGCAGCAATACGAGGGCACGGTCATCGCTGTGACCCACGACCGTTACTTCCTCGACCACGTCGCTGGATGGATTCTTGAGTTGGACCGCGGCGAGGGCATCCCCTGGAAGGGCAATTACAGCAGCTGGCTGGAGCAAAAGACCCAGCGCTTGGCCCAGGAAGAGAAGACCGAGAGCAAGCGCCAGAAGACCCTGCAGCGCGAGCTGGAATGGGTGCGCATGGCGCCCAAAGCCCGACAGGCCAAGGGTAAGGCCCGATTGAACAGCTACGACAAATTGTTGAACGAAACCGTGAAGGAGAAGGAGGAGAAACTCGAAATCTTCATCCCCAACGGTCCCCGCTTGGGCAACAAGGTCATCGAGGCACAGCATGTGGCCAAGGCCTTCGGCGACAAACTGTTGTTCGACGACCTGAACTTCATGCTGCCGCCCAACGGCATCGTGGGTGTCATCGGTCCCAACGGCGCCGGCAAGACGACGCTGTTCCGCCTGATTATGGGGTTGGAGAAACCCGACAGCGGCACATTTGAGGTCGGCGAGACGGTCAAGGCCGTTTATGTCGATCAACAACACACGAGCATCGACCCCGAAAAGACCGTTTATGAGGTTATTTCGGGCGGAGTTGAACTATTGCGCATGGGAGGCCGCGACATCAATGCCCGTGCCTACTTGTCGCGCTTCAACTTCAGCGGTGTGGACCAGCAGAAGAAGTGCGGCGTGCTCTCGGGCGGTGAACGCAACCGCCTGCAACTGGCATTGGCACTCAAGGAGGAGGGCAACGTCCTGTTGCTCGATGAGCCCACCAACGATATCGACGTGAATACCCTGCGCGCCCTTGAGGAAGGCCTCGAGGACTTTGCCGGATGTGCCGTGGTCATCAGCCACGACCGCTGGTTTCTAGACCGCATCTGCACCCACATCCTCGCCTTTGAGGGCAATAGCAATGTGTTCTTCTTTGAGGGCAGTTACAGCGAGTATGAGGAGAACAAACTGAAGCGCCTGGGCAAGGAAGAGCCCACCCGCGTGCGCTATCGCAAATTGGAAAGCTAGTTCAAAGTTTAGAGTTTTAAGTTTAAGGTTAGAGATATGAGACATCTGGTTTTAATACTATTGGCTATGGCCATTGTGTCGTGCACTGGCAAGTGGCAGCCCGGAGATAACATCAACAACGGGCATGACTTCCTGTGCAGTGCCGGCATCTGTGATGATTCGCTGACGCTCAGCAGCAACGATTTACGCTATGACAACGACGGGGAGAAATGGCCTCACCGCACCCTGGATCTGGCCACGTGCGAGGCATTAGGGATTGACAAGGTGATGCATGTCGACACCATCACCTCGATCGTGCGCGTCTGGGGTGTAATAGACTACCCCGACAAGGGCATTTCCCTGCTGTTGGGACAGACCTCCTATAGCGACACACGCACCTGTTGGCTTGCTACCTATGACAAGAACGGCATGATTGACTTCATGCGACTGGGAGAGTGCGGTGGCATGAACCTGTCCTATTGGGACGACATTGACGAGCACACCCGCAATGTGGGCATCGACTCGATGCGCATGGTCATGCCCGACAAGTGGGGCAAGCCCATCAACGTGAGCCGCTGGATCTCCTACAATGTACAGCGCGACGGAGTGGACACCGACTCCACCCTCTGGTTTATCGACAATGAATTGCCCGTGACCATCGGCAATGACGGCCGTTTCTCCATCGGCAAAATCGGCACCGTCTATAGCTCCGACACTACCCTGCTAACCAACTATTGGCGTGACAAACGTGCCCTTGAAGTCCTGTCGTGGACACCGCTGAGCGACAAGACTTTCTGTGACCGTGTCGAAGCTATGCTCCAAAGCGCTAGAGGCCACATCACCGATCCCACTCAACTGCTGGGTGATTTCCACATGCTGGTGATGAACCGCCTGTATTGTGACACTCAGGGTGTGATGCAATGGTGCCTCGACCACCCCGAAGCCCAATTGACCCTTGGCCTGAAGAAAATAGTGAGCGAAATCAGCCCCGAATGGACCTTGAACGAATTACAAAAAATCAAGGATCCCACCATCATGGCCCGCGGCAAAAAGCTGCTGGGAGTGTAAAGCCTGCCCAACGGATAAAACGGAAATAACGGAGATAACGGGAATGCAGTCACACCCGTTATCTCCGTTTTATCCGTTGTCTCCGTTAGGCGGTCACACGTCGGCGGCATGGAGCAGCGAGGCGATGGTCTGCCACAGAACGGTGAGGGTGACGATGCCCATCATCACGTTGTAGAGAATGTCGCGCACCGTAACAGCACCCCAGTCCTGGCCGCGCCACATCAAGAGCCAGCACACGACGCAGGCCGCCAGGGCAATGGCATAGACCACCACCGTGGCCCACAATCCGCGCGGTTGTTTCTCGGGCAGCTTGTTGAGCACGCGACGCGTAAACCAGGGATTCTCCCCAGGGTCGTACGCGCCCTGCTTGAGCATCTGCGCCAGTTTCTTGTCTTCTTCGTTGGTACTCATATCCTTAGTAACGATTTAATTAACGATAAATTGTTTCATCTTGCCTTTGGCCCTAAAAATCAACGATTTGATAGAGCCTTCGGGCTGCTGCATGATCTTTGCCACCTGCTTGAGTGGTTGATCCTCGATGTAGAATAAAGTGACTGCAACTCGCTCGTTATCGTTCAAGCGAGTGAGTGCTTCCTGTACTGTCATCGACGCGTCGATGGCATCGGTGCCAGCAGTGCTGGCATCCCCCATGCGGGCAATGTCCTCGACGTGTTCCTCGGTGTGGCGGCGCGTGTGGCTGTAGAACTCGTTGTAGGCAATGCGGTACAGCCAGGTGCCGAAAGACGAAAGCCCCTTGAAGCTGCGGATGCCCACATAGGCCTTGATGAACGTCTCTTGGGCCAGGTCGTCGGTCAGCATCTCGTCGCCCATGGTCAAGTTCAACAAGAACCGACGCACGCGCGGCTGATAGGCCTCGACGAGCCTGCCGAATGCGTCCCGGTTGTCGGCCAGGGCGCATTGCGACAGCAGCCTTATTTCATCAAGCTTGGATAGCATCTTTTATGCGCTTAGTAGGGCTGATAAGTGTTTGAATCGTCCTCTTTGTAGTCCTCGTCAAAGGGCGGCGGCACGGGGATGCCTTCGCGCATGGGCTCCTGTTGCTGGCGACCGGCATTGAGATTCCAGGCCTCTTGAAGAACCTTCTGCTCTTTGTAAAGAATAAATCCCTTGCAAACACCCACTAACATCAGAACCAAGCCAATGGGCCAGAACGGATCTTCACCACCATTGCATGCTGCGACACTGAAGAGGACTAACAAGACTCCCCATGCAATCCATTTCACCGCGGGCATCAAGGCACGCCAGTTAGGCATCGCATTCATTGTGACAGGTTGCTGAGGCGAGGTCATGTGGCCGCCATTTGCCGGATAAACAGGCTGTGGCACATAGATGGCAGTGTTCTTACTCTCATTGAACGCGACATCGTTCAACGGATAGTTGTTCATGATGGCCTTTTCCATGACGTCATACTTGCGGCGGCGCATCATGTAACGGAAAAACAGCACCAGGGCTACTAGTCCCAGCAGGCAAAAAGAGCCGCTGATGACCATTTGCTTGACTACACTGGCCCACTGATTGCTGATTTCCTTGATGTCATCGGGCGACAGTTCTCCCTTGCGGTCGCCTATCTCCACGGTGGTGCCACCCGCAGTCAAGGTATCGTCCAGGGCTTCGTTGATTTTCTCATTCACCTTCTGCAGGTCAATGCCGCTCACCTTCACCGACTCGTCTCCATCGGTAACGACCAGCGTATCGCCCTTGAATTCGACGTTTGTCTTGCTCGAGACCGGTATGGCCTTGACGGCAGGCCCGGCAGTAACGGCAATCGCCATCGTAAACATCAACGCTAATGTCAGAATCGTCTTTCTCATTGTTATATTTCTTTTAAGTTGTTGTTAATAATTTGTGGCTTTTGGCCGTTTTCATGCATTAGACGCAACACAGCAGCCAAAAAGTTGCACAAAGATGAAAAAATTTTTCCGTTTTTCCTCTAAGAACACAAAAGAACTCACCTCACAAGCAAATCAAGAAGATTTTGGCACACATTTTGCACAAAATTTGCCAGTATGGGTTTTGAATACTAATTTTGCAGCTTGAATTCACATCTTATAATTAAAAAAAAATGAAAATTATCAGCAAGGTCAATGAGTTGCAAGAGGCCGTCAAGGCTTTTCGCGAGGCAGGTAAATCGATAGGTCTGGTGCCCACGATGGGTGCCTTGCACGAGGGTCACAAGTCGCTTGTCGACCGTGCCCGCAAGGAGAACGATTCCGTTGTCGTGAGTTGCTTCCTCAACCCCACGCAGTTCAACAATAAGGAGGACCTGCGCACCTATCCCCGCACCGCCGAGCGCGATGCAGCCATGCTTGAGGCCTGTGGCGTGGATGTGGCTTTCATGCCCACCGTCGAGGACATTTACCCCGAGCCCGACACCCGCGTGTTTGATCTCGGCCCCGTCCAGCAGGTCATGGAGGGTGCTATGCGCCCCGGTCACTTCAATGGAGTGTGCCAGATCGTGAGCAAACTCTTCTCGTGGGTGAGCCCTGACCGTGCCTACTTTGGCGAGAAGGACTTCCAGCAGATTGCCGTCATCCGCGCGATGATCAAGCAACTGGGCTTTAATATCGATATCGTGCAGTGTCCCTGCATCCGTGAGGACGACGGCCTGGCCAAGAGCAGCCGCAACGTGCGCCTCACCCCCGAGGTGCGCAAGGTAGCCCCGCAGATTTATTCCACCCTGAAGCGCAGCCTAGAGTTTGCCAAGGATCACACCGTGGAGCAGACCCACGACTGGGTAGTTGCCACCCTTAACGCCTGGCCCGAGATGGAAGTGGAGTATTTCTCGATTTGTGACGGTATCACGCTGCAACCCGTTACCAGCTGGGACGACAGCGACTACATCGTGGGTTGCATCACCGTCTATTGCGGCGACGTGCGCGAGATCGACAATATCACTTATAAGATGCTTTAGGTTTTAGGCTTTAGGCTTTAGTTAGTATTGTTACTTAAAACTCACAACTTAAAACTTACAACTTAAAACTCACAACTTAAAACTTACAACTAAGATTATGTATATCCAAGTCATGAAATCCAAGATTCACCGCGTGACGGTGACTGATGCTAACCTCAACTACATTGGCAGCATCACCATCGACCAGGACCTCATGGATGCCGCCGGCATCATCGAGGGCGAGCGCGTCTATATCGTTGACGTTAACAACGGTGAGAGACTGGACACCTATACCATCGCCGGCGAGCGCGGCAGCGGTACCATCTGCCTAAACGGTGCTGCGGCACGCAAGGTCGAGGTGGGCGACATCGTCATCATCATGGCCTATGCCATCGTCACCCCCGAAGAGGGCCGCGAGTTCAAGCCCCAGATTGTCTTCCCCGACACGGCTACCAACAAATTGATTAAGAAGAAATAATAACATAACATTTCCCCCTCCACGGGATGTTACTAAGCAATCATAAAAACCTCACATATAATGTTTGAAAATTTATCTGAGAAGCTCGAACGGTCATTCAAGGTCCTGAAAGGACAAGGCCGCATCACCGAAATCAACGTAGCATCAACCCTTAAGGAAGTGCGCCGTGCACTGGTTGATGCCGACGTCAGCTATCCCGTCGCCAAGAAGTTTGTCGATGACGT
>CAMJZI010000019.1 GCA_946410185.1 uncultured Porphyromonadaceae bacterium | reverse complement strand
TCCGGCCTAAAATCTCCTGTAACTTTTACCGGACGCAAAAAACGCATGATTATTTGGCTCTTTTGTTGAATTTTTACTATATTTGTGGCGAAAATGTAATAATTAACAAGTAATATTAACCTCCAATAATCAAGACACAAAGAAAAAGACTAGATTACTCCTCTTTAGGCTAGCCGCTCTGGTGGCGGCCATGATGTGTGCCTTGGGCGCCGCTGCTGCCGAGGCCTATGCCTGCTACACCGAGTCGAACACGACGCTGACGTTTTACTACGACAACCAGCGCAGCAGCCGCGAGGGCACGACCTATGATGCCAGCCATGTGGACAAGGCATACGCCCACATCGACGGCGGCCCGAGCAACCCGGGCTACTTCACCGCGGTGGTACAGTACTTGCGCGGCGACGTCAACGGTGACGGCCAGGTCAGCATTGCAGACGTGTCAGCGCTGATTGACCTGCTGCTGAGCGGCAACTGATAACGTTCGCTGCGCTCGCAGTGTATAGTTTATTGAGGCATCCACATTCCTGTCACTTCAGGAGTGCGGATGCCTAAGTTTTGCGGGTTGCCTAATCCGTTGTCTATGTTGTTTGAAAACTATGTGGTGGCTTAAGGCGACGGTAGAGGGTGATGCCCAACAGCGGAACGGCGGTGCCGACGATGGTGTAGAGGACCCAAAACAGGTCGGTCGTCGAGTTCTCGTGGATGACCATGTGGCAGCCTATCTGGCCCCAGTCAAGGCCGTAGTACCATATCTTGATGGCCGACACAATCTTGAAGCTGATGATGTGGAACACGTAGATGTAGAGCGTGTTGTTGCCGCAATAGACCATGAATCGCTTGACGATGCCCTCGTGGCGGTCGAGCCACGAAGCAATGTGATGCACCATCAGGAAGCCGATAGCCCCCGTGAAGGGCAGGGTGGCTACCGTGCGCAGTTCGGTCTTTAATGCCATGCCCTGCCAACCCCGGGATGCCCCGACGAGCAGAACAGCGGCAAAAACGAGTGTCAAAGCCCAGCGCTCAGGAATGAGTTTCTCGTAGCGCCTGTACAGCACTCCCATGGCAAAGAACATCACGCCCCAGCAGTCGCGAATGCCACCCTGAACAATCGTGGCGATGGTCAGGTGGTTGGCGACCTTGAACCAGGCGAAGCCTATGGTCAAAATGATGATAACCCAGGGAACGGTGTCGTGGCTGAGCCACTTGCGGCGATTATAGAGCAACAGATACAGGACAAGGAAAGCAACGCTGGCCACCAGCAACGCTCTGAAGAACCAGAATGCGCCGGCCAGGAACTCGTCATAACCGCCCATCGAGAAGATGATGTGAACCAAGCGCTGCCAGAACTGGTGCCAGTCATAAGGGTGGGTTGCCCCGCCCGCCCAGTTGCCATAGTGCTCGTTCATCAGCCCGATCTTGAAAAACAGGTTGTGGAAGACGAGGAAAAACAGGCTCCACTTGACGAAAGGCACATACAGGCCCTTAAAGCGTTTCTTGACAAAGGTCCATGGGTCGCTCAGGTACTTCTTGTCAAAGAAATATCCCGCGGCGATAAAAAACACCGGCATGTGGAACAGGTAGATGAAGGTCACCAGCAAAGTGGGCCCCTCGGCATGTCCCGCACACATCAGTATGATGGCAATCGCCTTGCAAATCGACAAATTGGTGTTATCTCGTTTCATGAGCTATGGGTTATGGCTTAGATGCCCTAACTTGCCACAAAAATACATAGTTTTTTTCAATCGCATCAATTTATATACTATTTTATGGGAGCACCGCCCGAGTGTGACGCCATGGACAGGCGGGCGGCGTTGAGGCTTTGCCGTGCATATCTCAAGGCTGGTTTGTGCTGGTAGTCAAAATATTGCAAAACTGTGACAGCGAAGTCACAAAGCTAACAAAAAATGATAGTCGTTGAAAAAACCATTCAAAAAAAGTTGCAAAGTATTGATATTGTAGATAATTTTGCACATACAATCATAATTGCTTTTTAAAAAAGGGCTTTTTTTGACAACAATTACTGGACGTGATATGCACAGTGCGTGAGGTGCTGTTGTACAAATAGAATCATGTATTAACCTTAATTGATATGAAGTACAAAACCATTACACTCTTCTGCCTGATGGTGGCATTATTGGCTCAAGCTCAATACACCAATCCGGGTTTTTATCGTGTTCACAATGCTTATAGTGATGGATACATCTCCATCAAGGGTACGCATTTTGAATGGTCCTTAAAGCCTGATGCTTTCTGGCCTTGTATTCTCATGCTGACCGATTCGGCACAAATCTCTGATCCTGGTTCAATCATTTACATTCCTTCTAAGACGCAAACCAGCCTCTACGCTCAAGGAGTGAGTACCTATTCACTCACTGGACTGTGGATGGAAATAGATACAGCCAAGGCGCGTGAAGGTGGTAAAGATACCTACATCGCCATTACCGAAACGATGGTTCAAGGCAAGATGATGAGATGCTTGTTCCGTGACGACGGATTGGGATTGACGGCTGGCGGCCTTGACAAGACGCCTGCACGCTGGTGGATCGAACCCGTGAACGAAGCATCGATCGACTCTTCCTTCCTGGGCTTGGCGCCCGTGAGCGACATCGTTACCGATGCCGACGGATGGTACTGGGCCACGATGTGTGTGGATTATCCTGTTTTGTTGCCGATTGACGGCGGCGTTGAGGGTGCCTACACCATCAGCGAGGTGAAGATGGGTGTGGATAGCCTCTACTATGCCGCACCGGTCAAGGTGTATGCCCAAGGCGATACCGTTCCTGCAGCCACGCCGATGCTGTTCAAGTGCAAGGCGGGGTATGCCAGCGGCAACAAGATTATTCCAGTCGGAGACATTGCCAACAACACCACTTTCCCCCTGGTGAATGATATGCTGATGGGAAACTACTTCAGCATCTTCAGCAACCATTGTAATTTTCAGGACGCTTCGATAATGACCGACTACATTCCTGAACAGGCAACGACGGCATCGATCGACAACCTGGCTCTGGGTGTAGATGAAAATGGCCGCTTAGGGTTCTATCCTCAAGCAGAGGGAACATATATGGCAGCCAACACAGCCTGGTTAAACATTTCGGGCATGGAGTCAAAAGATGGTGTGACGTCGGTCATCCTGGGCGAGGCTCCCCAAGCGCCTGAAGCCATAGTCGTGAAGGGTGATGCCAATGGCGACGGAGTTGTCTCGATCAAGGATGTCTCGGCAATTATCGATTACTTAATGGGCATCGGAGAAATGCCGG
This sequence comes from uncultured Porphyromonadaceae bacterium, assembly GCA_946410185.1. GTDB lineage: Bacteria > Bacteroidota > Bacteroidia > Bacteroidales > Muribaculaceae > Sodaliphilus. The sequence continues at coordinate 24,790 of CAMJZI010000019.1, read as the reverse complement.
GTCAGCTTGCTGCCGATAACGATGTGGCAACTATCAACCAGGAAGCTGCTGATGTGAATGGCGACGGCAAGGTTTCTATTCAGGACGTTTCCTGCTTGATCGATTTGATCTTGGAACCAAAGGAAGAACAATAAGGCGTGAGGCGTGTAGCGTCATTCCCTTGAGATAAACAGCAATCCCTGGCTTGGCGATGATGTCGCCTGACCAGGGATTGCTGTTTGTGTCAGAATACAATCAGACCGGCTAGACCGGCTAGGATGATGACCAGAATGGGATGGATGCGGGTGAAATAGACGATGCAGAACGATGCCGCACAGATGGCTATGGTAATGAGCCGTTCACTCATCTCATAGCCAAAGTTCTCACTGTTCATCAGCAGCAAAGCTGCCGAGGCAATCAGGCCGACGACTACAGGTCGCAGACCCATGAAGGCACCCTTGATGAAGGGGCTCTGGCGATGGCGCTCGATGTAGTGGCTGGCGATGAGCGTGAGGATGAACGGTGGCAAAACAACAGTTAGTGTCGTTACCAGCGAGCCGAGCACGCTGCCCGTGACCACATAGCCAATGTAGGTGGCACTGTTGATGCCAATGGGGCCAGGCGTCATCTGCGAGATGGCGACAATATCAGTAAACATCTGGCTGGTGATCCATCCCGAGTCCACGACCTCGCGCTGGATGAGCGACAGCATCGCATATCCACCACCGAACCCGAATAATCCGATCTTCAGGTAGGCCCAAATGAGTTTCAGGTAATTCTCAATCATTGTGAGCCTCCTTGTGGTTATTATTGTTGATGAGTGAGTGCATATAATAAATGTATCCGCCCAGAGCCCCTGCCACGATATAGACAATGGGGTTGGAGATATAGGGAATCTTGCTGTAGATGAGCAAAGCTACCGCCACGGGGATGATAACCGTCTTCCAGTTGATGCCAGCGCTGCGTGCAGTGGTGAGCACAGGAGCGATGATGAGCGCGACCACGGCGGGACGGATGCCCTTGAAGATGCGGCTCACGACCTCATTGTTCTTGATGGTGTCGGGGGTAAGGAAGATGGCAATGGCCAGAATCATCAAGAAAGATGGCATAATGGTGCCGATTGCGGCACAGACGCTACCCTTGATGCCCTTGAGACGGTCACCGATGACCACGCTGATATTCACTGCCAGGATGCCAGGCATCGACTGGGCCACAGCCAGCAGGTCGAGGAAGTCTTCTTTCCCTATCCACTTGTGCTTTTCTACAATCTCGCGCTGGATGATGCTGATCATCGCCCAGCCACCGCCAAAGGTGAACGCACCGATCTTGGCAAAGGTGAGAAATAATTGCAGGTACAGGTTATTCATGGTGCGAAGAATCGTGGGGGATGGGCTGTTACTTGCGCTTGCGCTCCAGCAGGCGTTGCGCATTGATAAAGCCATAGTTGACCTTGTTCAAGTGGGTGCGCATGAGCATGAGACTGTCCACGCATGCCATATGGCCGCGCTTGATGTCATAGCTCACATATCCATAGATGCGGCTCACCTTGCGGGTGGTGTCGCTCTGCACGTCGATAGTGATCCAGCCGTTACTGTTGGTGCCGCGGGCGATTTGTGATGTGGTGCCGTCGCTGTAATCGACGTTCAGGCTCACTTTAAAGTCGTTTCCACCCCTCATGAGTTTATAAATCAACTGATAGCGGTCGCCGGGTTGGTACCTCTCGTCGGGCGGCACGTCAAAGGTGATGAACCCACGTCGAGCACCCTGTGCAAGGGTGTAGCTGCGCTGTCCTTGCCACAGGTCGGTGGTGTCGCTGTCGGCATCTTGGTTATGTTTTTTTCTACCCAATCTGGCCACTGCAGTTGGCACGGTGTTGTGGGTGGGTTCGCCAATGTCCCTTCGTGGCAATTCCTCCTCATGCTCCTTGAGGGACTTGTCGACTTTGTCATATTTCTTCTTGAGGATGCCAACGGCTTTGTCATAGGCCCTGATGTAGTCTTCCATGTTGTGGGCATACCATACCAGTGACGAGTCATAGTCGCATTGCGTGATGCCGTGTTTCTTGAAGATGGATTGCTTCAAGGCCTGCTTGCTGGAATCGTTGCTATACTGGTCGGGGTTGGCGCTGATGTAGGCATCGGCCAACTGCAGGTCGGCAATCACGTGGGCCATGTCATCATTGTCCATCACGCCGTCGGGTATCCTGCCACATGACAGCATGGTCAATGCAATGGTGAAAAGCGATATGTGTAGCAGAGTCTTGAGCATACAGTCGGTTTACTGCTGTGGGGTCGAGCCGTTTGCCGAGCGGCTTTCGGTTTCTTTGCCGTCTTCTTGATTATCCTGATTGGCCTTGGTTTCCTGCTCATTGTCTTTAACTTTGTCGGTGACAGTGGCCAGGTAACGGGCATAGAACAGGATAAGGACAAAGACACTCACGCTCAGTGAGGCATCAGCAATGTTAAATATGGGCTGGAAGAAGATGAAGTGTTGTCCGCCAATCTTGGGCAGCCAGTAGGGCCAATCCCATTCACACAAGGGGAAATAGAGCATGTCAACGACCCTGCCGTTGAATAGCGAGGAGTAACCTCCATCGGGCGGGAACAGTTGTGCCACCTGTGGCGGTATGGGGCTGTTGAAGATGAGTCCGTAGGCAATGCAGTCGATAACGTTGCCCAGGGCGCCGGCGGTTATCAGCGCAATACAGGCGACGTAGCCCTTTGGCACGTCGTGGCGTTCACGCAGCCGCCACAAGTAGTAGATGAATGCAGCTGAGGCGATGATGCGGAACAAGGTGAGCAGTAATTTGCTGCCCAGCTCCATGCCGAAGGCCATTCCGTTGTTCTCGATGAAGAGCAGCCTGAACCATGAGGTTATCTGTACTTCCTCGCCATAATAGAAGTGGGTCTTGACCCAGATCTTGACAGCTTGGTCGATAACGATAACCAGCACGATGATGAGTGCTGCCAGTTTGCCGTTAGAAAGTTTCATGCCAGGAGACTCTAACGTCGTCAGTTTTTCTTTTTGTTCTTGGCCTCGATTTCCTTGCCTTCGATCGACAGTGTGGCGTGGGGAACAGCAAGCAGTCGCTCTTTGGGAATGAGCTTGCCAGTGATGCGGCACACACCATAGGTCTTGTTCTCGATGCGCACGAGAGCACCCTGCAGCTTGCGGATGAAGTCAAGCTGGCGCTCGGCCTGCTGGCTGGATACCTCCTTCTGCAAGGTGGATGCGCCCTCCTCCATCATCTTGAAGGTGGGATTGGACTCATCAATCATGATGGTGTCGGTCAGTCGCTTGTAGTTCTCTTGTGCTTGTTCGATCTTGGCCAAGATAATCTCCTTGAACTCTTGCAACTCCTCGTCGCTGTATCTGGTTTTTTCTTGTTTGGTAGCCATTGTATGATAAAGTTTAGAATTTAAAGTTAAAAAGTTTAGAGTTTAGAGAGTCGCGTGTTCTCTAAACTCTAAAACTGTGTATCTTGATTAAATTTTATCGACGTTGACGGGGAGCATCCAGCCATCCATGTCGAGCTCGACAGCCGTGGTGGCATCGACAGGAGCCACGGTGATGCTGTTAGCAAGCACCTGGTGGGCGATGTAGTCGCCATAGGTCTTGATTGCTTCATCGGTGCGCTCGTCGGGAGCGATGGTGATCTGGATTTTGTCGGTGATGTCAAAGTCCTTGCTCTTGCGCACGTTCTGGATGCGGTTCACCAGTTCGCGGGCGATACCTTCGAGTCGCAACTCGTCGGTCACGGTGATGTCGAGTGCCACGGTCAGGCTACCCTCGTTGGCAACGAGCCAGCCGGGGATGTCCTCGCTGATGATTTCAACGTCGGCGAGCTCTACAACGGCCTGCTGGCCGTCGAGATCAACGACGAACTGTCCGTCTTTCTCGAACTGGGCGATCTCGGGCTGAGACATGCTGGTAATCTTTGCTGCAAGGGCCTTCATGACCTTGCCATACTTCGGACCAAGTTTCTTGAAGTCGGGCTTCACGCGCTTCACCAGGATGCCGGCATCGTTGCCCACAAGCTTGATCTCCTTGACGTTGACCTCGTTGCGGATGAGGTCGGCCACAGCCTCGACATCGGCGCGCTGGCGGTCATCAAGCACGGGAATCATGATGGACTGAAGCGGCTGGCGAACCTTGAGGTTCTGTTTGCGGCGCAGCGACAGCACCATCGAGGTGACATCCTGAGCGGCCTGCATGCGTTGCTCGAGCTGCTTGTCGATAACCGATTCGTCGCACTTGGGGAATGATGCCAGGTGTACCGAACTCTCGCTGTGAGTCAGGTCGCGATACAGGCGGTCGCTATAGAAGGGAGCCACAGGGGCCATGAGCAGAGCCACGGTGGTGAGGCACTGGTGCAGGGTCTGGTAGGCTGCCAGTTTGTCCTGCGTCATCTCGCCGCCCCAGAAACGCTTGCGGTTCAGACGGACGTACCAGTTGCTCAGGTGGTCACCGACAAAGGTGCTGATGGCGCGGGCGGCCTTGGTGGGTTCGTAATCTTCCAGGTCATTCTTCACCTCGGCAATGAGCGTGTTGAGCAGTGAGATGATCCAGCGGTCGATCTCGGGACGCTCGGCGATGGGCACTTGAGGTGCCTCGGGATCAAAGCCGTCCACGTTGGCATACAGGGCAAAGAACGAGTAAGTGTTATACAGGGTGCCAAAGAACTTGCGGGCTACCTCGATCACACCAGCCTCGTCAAACTTGAGGTTGTCCCAGGGTGACGAATTGCTGATCATGTACCAGCGCAGCGGGTCGCTGCCGTAGGTCTCGATGGCATTGAACGGATCAACGGCATTGCCCAGGCGCTTGCTCATCTTGTTGCCATTCTTGTCGAGAACCAGGCCGTTGCTGATGACGTTCTTGTAGGCTACGCTGTCAAACACCATCGTGGCGATGGCATGCAACGTGAAGAACCAGCCGCGGGTCTGGTCCACACCCTCGGCAATAAAGTCGGCGGGGAATGACGTGTTGTTGTCCACAGCCTCCTTGTTCTCAAAGGGGTAGTGCAGCTGTGCGTATGGCATCGCGCCGCTGTCAAACCACACGTCGATGAGGTCCAACTCACGCTTCATGGGCTTGCCTGTGTCGCTCACCAGGATGATGTCATCGACATAGGGGCGGTGGATATCAATCTTATTGTAATTCTCCTCGCTGTAATCGCCGGGAACAAAGCCCTTGTCCTTGTAGGGATTGTTCTTCATCACGCCGGCGGCGACAGCTTTCTCGATCTCGTTGTAGAGCTCCTCGATGCTGCCAATGCACTTTTCCTCGCCATCGTCGTTGCGCCAGATGGGCAATGGCGTGCCCCAATAGCGGCTGCGGCTCAGGTTCCAGTCGTTGAGGTTCTCCAACCACTTGCCAAATCGGCCTGTTCCCGTGTGTTCGGGTTTCCAATTGATGCTGTGGTTGAGTTCAACCATGCGGTCGCGGCAAGCGGTGTCGCGGATAAACCAGCTGTCCAGCGGGTAGTAGAGCACGGGTTTGTCGGTGCGCCAGCAGTGGGGATAGTTATGGGTGTGCTTCTCCATCTTGAAGGCGGTTCCGTCCTGCTTCATGCGGATGCAGATGTAGATGTTCAGGTCTTCGGCCTTGGCGGCAGCAGCCTCGTCAAACTTGCCACCCACGGTGTACTGTGGGTCGTAGGCGTTCTTGACCCAGCGGCCGGCATATTCCTTGTAGAGGTCCACGTTCACAAAGATGTTGACAAAATCCTCGTCAAGGTCCTCGAGCACATAATATTTGCCAGTGAGGTCCACCATGGGGCGGGTCTCCATCTTCTTGTTGATCATGTACAGGGCGGGGATGCCGGCAGCCTTAGCCACGCGGGCATCATCGGCGCCAAAGGTGGGAGCGATGTGTACGATACCAGTACCATCCTCGGTGGTCACATAGTCACCAGGGATGACACGGAAGCCGTTGTCATTGCCCACGATGTTGCCGTCCACCTTGTCAACGGGCTTTACCCACGGGAACAGTTGTGCGTAGCGCATCTCGAGCAGGTCCTGGCCCTTGAAATGGGCAATCACCTTATAAGGTACCACCTTGTCGCCGGCATGGTACTCCAGGGGTTGGTCCTTACCGTCGGCCTTGAAGTAGGCGTCAACGCGGGCCTCGGCCAGCAGATAGACGGCGGGCTTGCCCGTGTAGGGGTTGAAACTCTCGACAGCGACATAGTCAATCTTGTTGCCCACGCACAGGGCGGTGTTGCTGGGCAGAGTCCACGGGGTGGTCGTCCATGCAAGCACATAGGCCTCGTCGAAGCCCTTATCGGCAACGTCGTGAATCTGTTTCATCACTGGATGCTCGTCACCGCTCAGTACGGTGAATTGAGCAGTCACGGTCTGGTCCTTGACATCACGGTAGCACCCAGGCAGGTTCAACTCATGGGAGCTCAAGCCAGTACCGGCAGCGGGCGAGTAGGGCTGAATGGTGTAGCCCTTATAGAGCAGGCCCTTGTTGTAGAGCTGCTTCAGCAGCCACCACAGGCTCTCGATATAGCTGTTCTTGTAGGTGATATAGGGGTTATTCATATCCACCCAGTAGCCCATGCGGTGAGTCAGGTCTTCCCACTCACGGGTGTATTTCATCACCTCCTTGCGGCAGGTGGCATTGTACTCATCGACCGAGATTTTCTTGCCGATATCCTCCTTGGTGATGCCCAGAGCCTTTTCCACACCCAGTTCCACGGGCAGGCCGTGGGTGTCCCAACCAGCCTTGCGGTGTACCTGATAGCCTTGCATGGTCTTGTAACGGCAGAAGATGTCCTTGATTGAGCGAGCCATCACATGGTGGATGCCAGGCATGCCATTGGCGCTGGGGGGACCCTCAAAGAACACAAAGGTCGGTGCCCCTTCGCGCTCGCTGATGCTGTGGCCAAACACATCTTCTTTGTCCCATTGCTGCAGGACTTCCTTGTTGATATCTGACAGGTTAAACCCGTTGTACTCGTTGAATTTTTTCATTTTATATAATGTACTATCTCAAATTTGGGTGCAAAGGTAATCAAATAAATTGGATTGAAAAACATTGTTAATAAAATGTGGTTGAAGCAGGCGTTTTTTGTGAGAAAAACCTGCTTCAACCACTGGAAATATTGTAACTGTTGAGTTGTTTTATAAACTTCGTTGCATTTGTGGTTTTCTATATTCTGATAACGAGACCAGCAGTTACATCCCATACGTATTTGCGGTCCTCGTAGAACCACTCTTTGATGCCTTCATTGAAATTGCCGAGTCCAAAACCAGCTGAGCCAAAGATGCCGAAACGGTGTGATTTCCCAAAAAAGAAATCACAACCCAGTTCAAGTAGCAGGGCTTTATTAACATAAGCTGGAGTTTCACCGTATGTAAGCCCGAGGCTTATGTCCGAAGCACTGTTTAGACCTTCATAACTATCTAAAGGAAATACTACTCCAAGACCTGCGTGCCATGAGAGTTTGTCTTTATTGTCAAGGTTCCAAACAAGGTCTTTTCCGGCTCCTCCATAAACAGAAAAAGCCACGGCATCTCCAAAACGTGCTTCAAAACGCCCATAAGTGCCCCAAGCACGCCCAAAGCCACCACGAATTACTAGTTGCTTGTCTCCTGATGAAATAGCGGTACCAATGCCACCAATACCCGATTTTATAATGTCAGTCGTTTTTTCTGCGATTTCTTCAGGGTTGCCAAACTTTTCTTCGTAATAGTTGCTTCCGCTATCCTCTGTAGAATAAGAATAGTCTGGACTCTCATAAGAATAATCTGATTCATTACTATTGGTATATTCTATGATACTGCCATTCTTGTATTCGCGGATACGACGTTTGCCATGGTTGGCCCATCGAACTAACATTCCACCCACGTAAGCATTCACAGTTCCGTCATCCATAGGCGATGTTTCTATTGTTAGACTTTGCCCGTAAGCATCCTCACAATAGTAGTTGATGTTTCCGCTTAATTCAATACTATAACGTTCGTTGCCTGTGATGAACCAATAAGTATCCCCGTTTATATCCATTTTGATGGGCATAGCTCCAGAGGGGAGGTTGGTTTTGAATACATAAGTTTTAGCTTCCGCATTCATAGTCACCATCGTCATCAAGAGAATGATTAACCAAAAAACTTTTTTATTTTTCATAATGATATGATTTTTTATAGTTTGATTTTTTATAGTTTATTTCATAATCAATTTAGCGAGATCTCATTCTGATATCACTGTTTGACTACGTTATAGATATCATTCGTGCCAAGTGAAAACTAATAGCCAAGTTTCTTTAATGTTTCTTGGGCTTCAATATCCCCTTTTTCTGCGGCTTTACGCAACCAATATACAGCTTGATTCTCATCTTGAGGAACTCCAATGCCCAAGCCAAAACATCTTGCCAAGTTGACCTGTGCATCAACGTAACCTTGTTCTGCGGATTTGCGATACCACATAACGGCAGTTTCTTTATTCATATAGACGTCATCACCATTATCATAGAGTACGCCCATCCAGTATTGCGCCTCGGCGTTACCCTGCTTGGCTGCTTGTTCAAACAATTTAGCAGCTTGCTCATAGTCGTTATTATCTAATGCTTTGAGACCTTGTTCAAGAAGCTGGCTGGTGCCGACGTCATTCTTGGTTGTTGTTTGAGGTGATGGTAACCTTTTTGTCGCTTTTGTTGATTGTGCGTTTCCTGCACTGAAAATCAACATAGCAAGAAGTAAAGATATTATCCTTTTCATAATTACTTTTTGGCAAAAGATCACCTCTCTTAAGTCATAAATAATTAGACATAAGAAGAGGTGATCCGATGATAAACATAATTTTATTACCTCTCAATCCAATAGATGGAACTATGAGAGCAGTTAGTACAATCAAAACGATACTTTTGTTTTGTGCTTTTGCGTGAATCCGTGGCAAGGTAGTGGGATTCCATAGGGTGCTTGCATTTACCACATTTGTACGAAATTTCCGTAATTGTACAGCCACTACAGCCATCTCCATCGCTAACTTTGGTTTTCACAAACTTACCATAAGCAAAGGCAGCAAAGCAGACACAGACAATTGCCAATACTGTTAAAAACAATTTCTTTTTCATTGTAAGATGTTGTTTAGGATGTCATATCAGCCCAATACGACAATTAAAAAACTAGAAACGTGGGCTGAATACAACATTTTTCTATAGGGGGTCCTGAGAAAACTCTGCATCTCGAATGTGTAGATAACAGTCCACGCTATAAGCACAAACCGTGTACATTATCCTGCGATGCTAAAGAAATTTCTCTGGTTTTCTATAGCAAGAAGTATATACGCTTCGTCTGTTGAAGATGGAGTCCTTCTCCATCTTGCCTGCAAATATACAAAAAATCTTTAAAATACAACACGAAATAATGGAAAATAATCTTGAATTATTCAAGAAAATAAATGATAAGAGAATTATATTTTGTTTGGGTCGTTGACGTTATTTAGTGGGGAATTAAGGTTTTTTAGCAGGATTGATATTACCTTTGCATCAGCAAATCAATCATAAAGATAATGTTGAATAAGTTATTATTACAGATGCCTGTTGCGACTCCCGATACGGTTGCGGCCAACAAGATTCAGGAGGCGACCAAGGCGGTGACATCGCAAGTCGATTCACTGGCCACCAGGTTGCATCCCGACTCGATAGCCTCGATGACGCCCGGCAAACTGGTTGACCATTTCAAGTATCTGGATCTGGGCAGTCTTGTGACATCCCTGTCGAGCCAGTTGATTTCGTTGAGTCTGCGCATCCTGGCCGCTATTGTTATATTCTACATCGGCAAGTTCATTATCAACAAGATATATAGTGTTGTGCGAGCCATTATGGTGGCCAAGGGGCTTGACAGGTCGCTGACGTCGTTTGTGCTGAGTTTTATCAAGATCACGCTGCTGTTCCTGCTCATCATCACTGTGATTGGCGTGCTGGGCATCGAGACCAGTTCGTTCATCGCCATCTTTGCCAGTGCTGGCGTGGCCATTGGCATGGCGTTGAGTGGCACATTGCAGAACTTTGCCGGTGGCGTGCTCATCCTGCTCTTGAAGCCCTACAAGGTGGGCGACTACATCGAGTTTGGCGAGTTGAAAGGCACGGTAAAGGAAATCCAGATTTTCCATACCATCATCAATACCTATAACAACGACCGAATCGTCATTCCTAATGGTGGCCTGGCCACGAGTTCGTTAAAGAACTTCAGCGCCGAGCCCTACCATCGTCTGGAGTGGCGTGTAGGCATCAGCTATGGTGACAATGTGGACACTGCCCGCAAGGTTGCTCTCGATATCCTAGCTGCCGACGGCCGCATCGTCCACACCGATGCTGACGTCAAGGAAACGGAACAGCAGCAAGAGGCTGCTCCGCAGCCCCGGCAAGATGAGAAACAGCCGTGGTGGAAACGCCTTTTCCATTGGCACAAAAGGCGTGTTGAACAGTGGAGCGAGAATCAGGAGGCCCAACTCGCCGCCTTGGTTCCCAAGCCGAATTACAAGCCGTCGGTCAATGTGGAAAGCCTAGACGAGAGTCAGGTGACGCTCATTGTGCGCGCATGGACCGAGATTGCCCATTACTGGAATGTGCTTTATGATGTGAACGAGCAGATTTACAAGCAGTTCCCTCAGCACGGCATCCACTTCCCGTTCCCGCAGATGGATGTTCACGTTAACAATTAGGAATGAGAAATTAGGAATGAGGAATCCGTTTTTCCGTCCACTCCATTTTATCCGTTCAATCCGTTTATTCCATTGGCAAGAATGAAGAATACATTAATGAAGTCATTGATTATTGTGCTGGCCATGGTGCTGTCATGGCTGCAGGGTGGGGCGCAGGTCATCAACTCGATTGGGGACGAGAACATGAAGGTCGAGAAAGGACTCAAGCCTCAGCCCAAAAAAACTGAGACCCCCTATGTTGCCGACATCGATACCGAGACCCCTTATTTCCAATATATCGACTCGGCCCAGAATTACATTTACAGTCGCGATTGGGCTAAGGCCGAGCAATGGCTGCTCAAGGCCTTCAAAATCGATCCTGACAATCCATCTAACTCAATGGTATTGAGTAATATAGCTACCTTGCAGCGCTATCAGGGAAGATTGGCCGATGCGGTGAAAAATTACTCCTTGGCTTTGGATATGACACCCCATGCCGTGACCTTGCTGTTAAACCGTGCGGCCCTCTATGTCGAGATGGACAGCGTGCAACTGGCCATCGACGACTACGAGCGTGTGTGTGAGCTCGACATGTATGACACCGAGGCCCGTTATTCACTGGGTGTGCTGGCGATGGAACGCGGCGACACCAAGCGTGCCGAGGACCTCTTTAACGAAATCAAGCGCATCAACCCCAACTCAGGCCTGTACTACGAGGGGATGGCATTGCTGCACAAGCATAACGGCAATCACGGCCGTGCTGCCGAACTTTTTTCTCAGGTCATCAAAGTGCAGCCCAGCGCCCAACTTCTCGGTCATCGTGCCGACTGCTACCTGGCCATGAAACGCCTCAACGATGCCGAGGACGACATCCGCACCGCCCTCGAGATGACCCCCGACGATCCCTACCTCTACCTCCTCCGTGCCAAACTCAACAAACTCCGCTTCCAGCGCGACGACATGACCCGCGACATCGACACGGCCGCCTCCCTGGGCCTCTCACGCGACTACATCAAGGCGCAGTTGGGGGAATGAAATCAATTACCGGAGTCTCTACGATAACCCTGTCGCGGGTTGCCCTCTTTTTTGTGTTTTCTTTTGGGCTTTTGATTTTTTTTCGTATTTTTTGCGACAATTAACAAGTGTTACCTACTAAATCTTACTGATATGAAACATTTGTTTTGAGGTAAACAAAACAAACCCTGAAAATCAATAAGTTGCAAAAACGGAGGCAAAATCACTCGATTGCCTCTTGACAGAAGCAGAAAACTAAAACAAGTTGTACCCAAGTTGTCTTTGTTGTTTGAAAGAAGGAATGCGGATGCCATTATAATTGTTGTACTTATTGTATTTCTGATATAATCGTTTTGTTTTTTTGTGTACCTTTGTGGGCGATATGAGAAAGAAGAAGAGAGATATTCCGGTGGTTGAGGGGTTTGAGATCACGGGGGTGGCGGCCGAGGGCAAGAGCCTTGGGCGCTGGAACGACTTGGTGGTGTTTGTGCCGTTTGGTGCTCCCGGTGATGTGATTGACTTGAAAATCGACCGCAAGAAGCACAACTTTGCCGAGGGACATATCGAGCGGCTGGTGAAGCCCAGTGAGCTGCGTGTGGAGCCTATGTGTGAGCACTTCGGCCTGTGTGGCGGCTGCAAGTGGCAGCATTTGCCCTACGAGTACCAGCTGCAATGCAAGCAGCAGCAGGTGGTGGATGCGATGGAGCGTATCGCCAAGGTGCCCATCCCCGCTATCAATCCCATTTTGGGATCGGCAGTGACATCGCATTACCGTAACAAGCTGGAATTCACTTTCTCCAACAAGTGCTGGCTCACGCGTGAGCAACTGGAGAGTGGGGAAGAGTTCACTGACCGCAACGCAGCGGGCTTCCATATTCCTGGTGCCTTTGACAAGGTGCTCGACATCAAGCGCTGCTGGCTGCAGGACGACATCAGCAACGAGATGCGCCTGTTCATCCGCAACCACTGCGTGGAGCGGGGTTATTCCTTCTATGACATACGTGGTCAACAGGGATTTATCCGCATGACCATGACGCGCACCGCCAGCACTGGCGAGGTGATGGAGGTTATCGTGTTTGGTGAGGATAACCGCGATGCCATCGAGGACGTGATGAGTGCCGTGCGCGACCGTTTCCCACAGATAACGTCTCTGCTCTATGTCGTCAACCTCAAGGTCAACGACTCGCTGGCCGACCAGCAATTTATTACTTACAGTGGTCGTGACTATATCGAGGAGGAGATGGAAGGTTTGCGCTTCCGTGTTGGCCCTAAATCGTTTTACCAGACCAATTCGCGCCAGGCCTACGAACTCTACAAGGTGGTGCGCCGCATGGCCGCTCTCACTGGTGATGAACTCGTCTATGACCTCTACACCGGCACCGGCACCATCGCCAATTTCGTGGCCCGTCAGGCCCGTCAGGTCATCGGCATTGAGTATGTGCCTGAGGCCATCGAGGACGCCAAACTAAACTCCCGCGTCAATGGCATCGAGAACACGCTGTTCTATGCCGGCGACATGAAAGACGTGCTCACCGACGACTTCATCGCCGAGCATGGTCGTCCCGAGGTGATGATCATCGACCCGCCCCGTGCCGGCATGCACGAAGACGTGGTGAAGGTGATATTGAACGCCGAGCCACAGCGCCTCGTCTATGTGAGTTGCAATCCCGCCACCCAGGCGCGCGACATCGCCATGCTCGACGAGAAATACCGCGTCCTGGAAATCCAGCCTGTGGATATGTTCCCTCACACCCACCACGTCGAGAACGTGACCCTGATGGAACTGAAATCTGTCGAGTGATGGATTGCCGAAACGAAATAATAAAGATGGAGTAGGGTGAAAAACCGCCCTTGTGCCCATCGGGTAATTCTTATTTTTTATAAAAGAAGGTGTGACGCTGATTGGCTGTGTCACACCTTTTTAGCTTGCGGAGTGTAGGTAACGTTCAGAACATCTTTTTCAGGTTAACGACTGCTGTTGCAAGCAGTGTTGCTAGTACAATAATAACATACATGGTTGCCGTCCTTTTACTGTTAATAATCTTTGCAGAAACCTGCAATTTTTTACGTATTTTTACAATTAATACTGCAAATATCGTGCCATGGTTTTCGTCAATGATGATGAGCCAGGAAAAACATACGGCATTTTGGCTGAAAAAAACGTAATCGCCGACTTTTTTCATTATTCGGCTTTGATTGTTGATAACTATTTGGGTCTGGGTTTTGAGGTTTCCAAATAATTGGTGTAACTTTGTCCGTTATATCAAATTGCTCAGGTAAAATGAAATGTAAAAATCGATTATTGGTGATGGCACTGAGTGTTTGGGCAATGTCGGCTATGGCTGTCACTCCCGACTGGCAGGGCCAGGTTGACCAGTTGATAGCGCAGGGTGAATTTGCCCGTGCCGAGAAGGTGATGAAGTCATTACCCAAGAAGGTGCGCCAGGCCGATGCCGTGCGCATCGATTCGCTGCGCACCATCATGCAGCGCATCCGCACTGATTTCCGTCTCACTCCCGAGGAGGGTGTGAAAAAAATCCGCGAGAAGATGCCCGAGGCTACCGATGCCCAGATACAACACTGGAAAGAGACCCGTGCCCTCGAGGTGATGAACATCGACGGCAAGGAGATGTGGTTCCGCAAAAGCGTGGGCAACCTGTGGCTGCTGGGCAAGGAGTTTGCCGCGCAGAATGCAGCCGACAACCACGAGTCATTCCTGACCCGCCGCAAGTACTATCTAGAGGCGATGCGCACGCCAGCCGACAAGAACAACGTGCGCGATTGGCGTCATGTGAACATCACATTCACTCTCGATGTTGAAGCCGATGTCATTCCGGCCGGCGAAACCCTGCGCGTGTGGATGCCATTCCCTTACGAGAATCTGCGTCAGAAGAACATTCGCCTCGAGAGCAGCAACCGCGAGGTGACCTTCAGCCAGGGCAGTCTGCACCACACCGTGTATATGGAAGCTGTGGCCGAGAAGGGTAAGCCGACGCACTTTGAGTACACCTTCTCCTATGATGTGGGCGAGCGTCATTACAGCCAGCAGGACCTCATTGCCATGTTGGAGCCCTATAATACCAACAGTGAGGTTTACAGGCGTTATACCGGAGACGAGCCGCGTCATGTCATTATCACCGATGAGATGCGAGCCCTGGCACGCAAAATTGTGGGTAACGAGACCAACCCTGTGCTGCAAGCAGCCACAATATATGAGTGGATAGGCTACAACCTGCCGTGGGCCGGTGCCCGTGAATACAGCACGCTGGCCAACATTCCGCAATACGTTATCGAAAACGGTCACGGCGACTGCGGTCAGGTGGGACTGCTATACATCACGCTGGTGCGCTCGCTGGGTATTCCTGCCCGTTGGGAAAGCGGCTGGATGCTGCATCCCGGAGAAATCAACTATCACGACTGGTGCGAGACCTACTTTGAGGGTATCGGCTGGATTCCCACCGACCCGTCATTTGGCCGCAGCGCAGTGGGCACAGCTCTTAACGATTACTATGCCACCGGCATTGACCTGTATCGCATGGCCAGCAACGAGGGCGTGGGCGACAAGCTCAGCCCAGCCAAGACCTATATTCGCAGCGAGACGGTCGATTTCCAGCCGGGCGAGGTCGAGTGGAGGAAAGGAAACCTGTTCTATGACAAGTGGGACAGCCACTTGAAAGTCAATTCAATAACACCGATAGAGAAATGAGATTCAAGTCTTTATTCATTGCCTTGGCGTTGACCATGACCAGCCTTGCTGCGATGGCAATAACGCCTGTTGAAGTACTTGCCGGCCTCAAACAACGCATTGCTCCCGACAAACGGACCGCAGTGTGGGACGTCAGCGCCGCTCAGCAGGGAGGAAAATGGGTTGTGATGGGCGTCGTGGGTACACAGGCTCAGAAAAAGGCCATTCAAGCTGCCATGATCAAAAACGGCTATAGTGGTTTTACCGACAAGGTATCAGTCCTTGAGAACGCCATTCCCGCAGCCCGCAAATGGGCGTTGGTCAAACTGAGTATCGCCACGCTGCGCACCGATCCCAAGCACAGTGCCGAAATCGCCACACAGGGCATCATGGGCTCGCCGGTCAAGGTGCTTGAGAAGAACGGCGAGTGGTACCGCGTGCAGATGGCCGACGACTATATCGCCTATGTGCCCGAGAGTTCACTATCGTTCAAAACCGAGGCCCAGATGAAGACGTGGCGCAAGTCAAAACGCTATATCGTCACCTGCTATGACTCCCGCCTTGTTGCTCAGCCCCATGGTGATGAAACGGTGAGCGACCTGGTGATGGGTAATATCCTTGAGTTCAAGGCAGAACAGGGCGGATGGCTGAAACTTGCCACGCCTGACGGACGTTATGGCTGGGTAGATGCCGCCGATGTGGCCGAGTTGTCGCAGTGGAGTCAGCAGGGCTTCAGCGCCGCTCAGATCGAGAAGACGGCCCGCCGCATGATGGGCTCGAGCTATCTGTGGGGCGGAACCTCGACCAAGGTCACCGACTGCTCGGGCTTGACCAAGGTGAGCTACTTGAGCAACGGCATCATCCTGCAGCGAGATGCTTCTCAACAGGCCCTGACGGGCAAAATCATGAAAAGGGGGACCGATTGGCATCAGTATGAGACAGGCGACCTGTTGTTCTTCGGTAACGAGAAGACGGGTCGGGTGACCCACGTGGGCATCTATCTGCGCGACGGCAAGTATATCCACTGCTCGGGGCAAGTCAAGATCAACAGCCTTGATCCTAAGGCCAGCGATTATCCTTACCTCTACTCTCCCCTGAGTGCCAGCCGCATCAAGGGCATGGTGGGCACCAAGGGCATTGTCGCCCTCAAGAACCACCCGTGGTACTTCTGAGTCAGGAGTTTTTTGAAATTTGAAAAAGAAACTTAAAATTCAAGAATAATATGGATCGTAGAAAATTTATCGCAGGAATGGGCTTGACGGCAATCGCCGCTGCCTCGCCTGTATCGATTAACGCCCTTGAACGGGCCGCAAAGAAACCCCGCAAGCGTGCAGTGCCCCGTGTCAACCAGATTGCCAAGACGGGAAAAATGAAATTGTCGTTTTTCCCCTATGAACTCAAGTTGCGTCATGCGTTCAATTTGGCGCGTTATAGCCGAACCACCACACCCGACGTGCAGGTGAAACTTGAGTATGAGGGCATCACTGCCTATGGCGAGGCATCTATGCCACCCTATCTGGGAGAGAGCGTAGAGAGCGTGACCGCTTTTCTCAACAAGGTTGATTTGGAACAATTCAATGATCCCTTCCTGATCGAGGACATACTGGACTATGTGGACAAGCTTGAACCCAACAATCGTGCCGCCAAGGCAAGTATCGACATTGCGCTGCACGACCTGCTGGGCAAAATCATGGGACAACCATGGTACAAGATATGGGGCTATAATCCCGAGAAAACACCTGTTACCAGCTTCACCATCGGCATTGACACACCCGATGTCGTGCGGCAGAAGGTCGAGGAGGCCCGGCCTTACAAACTTATCAAGGTGAAGATGGGGCTGGACCGTGATCAGGAAACCATCGACATCATCCGTGAGATGATGCCCGACGTGCCCATCTGCGTGGATTGTAACCAGGGTTGGGACGACAAGGAACATGCACTGGAAATGTGTCACTGGCTGGCCGAGCGCAATTGCCTGTTTGTCGAGCAGCCCTTTGACAAAACATGGATGGACGAGACGGCATGGCTGCGTGAACGCTCACCGCTTCCCATCATTGCCGACGAGGCCTTTCAGCGTTTGCCAGATATTGTCAGGTTCAAGGACGTGTATGACGGCATTAACATCAAGTTGATGAAGAGCACTGGCCTGCATGAGGCCCACAAGATGGTGACCCTGGCACGTTCATTGGGCATGAAGGTGATGATTGGTTGTATGACCGAAACCTCATGTGCCGTGACTGCCGCCGCCAACTTGTCGCCTGTCGTGGACTTTGCCGACCTGGACGGCAATCTGCTCATCGCCAACGACCGCTTCACGGGCATGACAGTCGAGAACGGTAAGATCACCCTTCACGACCGTCCGGGCTTGGGAATTGAACTGCTCAAGTAAATTGATCAATAACCCGAGGGGAGGGCGGCATGGCTGAACCAATCCTTGTTGCCGCTTCCTCTCATTACAAAACAATAGACACGATTAATATTTATCAATGAACAAACCTTACTGGGGACTTTGGACCCTCTTGCTTGCCGCCCTTGTGTTCTTTGCTGTCTTGTCATTCTGGCAGGACGGCATCAGCGTGGCTGGCATGAATATCAAGACTGCCACATTTGCGCGTGATTTGGGCAGTGATACCAGAAGCAGCACCAAAGCCGATACTGTGGATGCCGACGGCCGCTTGCCCAACGGACACCATCGCAAGGGCTGGCGCGCCCCAATGGACACTACAGCCAAGGATATCCTGTTCATTGGCGACTCGATGCTCGAGGGACTAGCCCCCCGCCTTGCCGCCTATTGCGACAAGAACGGGCATAGCCTTGTCGAGGTCATCTGGTACAGCAGTTCCACCCTGTGCTGGGCCGAGTCGGGACGGCTCACCGAACTAATCAACAAGTATCACCCAAATTATATCTTTGTATGTCTGGGCGCCAATGAGTTATATGTCCCAGACATCAAGCGTGCGCGTCGCCCTCATCTTAAAAAGATACTCGCCGAGATCGGTGACATCCCCTATGTGTGGATAGGGCCACCCAACTGGGACGAAGATACCGGCATCAACGACCTGCTGCAGCAAGAGGTCGATGAGGGCTGTTTCTACCTGAGTGCCAACGACCATTTCGAGCGTAGCCGTGACGGTGCCCACCCCAAGCGTGCGTCTGCCCACCAGTGGATGGACCGCGTGGTCAAGTGGTTGGGAACAACAGGTGCCTATCCTATTCGTCTCGAAAACCCTGGAGATGGCATCAGCCGTGCCGATCACATTGTCATCTATCAACCTCCCAAATGATACCATGTTATTAGATTCGATAGACATATCACAACTCTGGTCGATGTTGACCTTTAACCGCGACGAGCCCATGTTGTTCACCAGTGGACTGTTCTGGGTCTTGTTCATGCTGTTCCTGCCGGTATATGCCATGCTCAAGTCGCGGCGCAAGAAGATGATGATTTTTGTCATCGCCTTCAGCCTCTACTTTTTCTACAAGTCCAGCGGCCTGTTTTTCCTGCTGCTGGTGGCTACATCCATTTTTGACTGGTGGGTAGCTCAGTTTATCGAGTCCAGCAAGAACCGTACCGAGCGACGCATCGCTCTCACAGTGTCGCTGGTTTTCTCGTTGGGTATTCTGCTGTTCTTCAAGTACGGCAACTTTGTGATGTTCAATCTGGAATCTCTCATTGGCGGGAATTTCCAGCCGATGGACCTCATCCTGCCAGTGGGCATCTCGTTCTATACCTTCCGTACCATCAGTTATGTGGTTGATGTCTATCGGGGTAAAATCCAGCCTGTTGATGACTATCTCGACCACCTGTTCTTCTTGTCCTATTTCCCCTGCCTTGTTGCCGGACCTATTGTTCGCTCCTGTGACTTCAACCCTCAAGTCCAGGCCAACAAGCCTGCTACGCGTGAGATGATTTACGGCGGTCTGTTCCTCGTCATGCTGGGAATCTTGAAAAAGGCTGTCTTTGCCGACTATATCGCTCAGTACAACAACATCGCCTTCGGCAATCCGGCTGGCTACACAGGCTTTGAGCTGCTGATGGCCGTGTTGGGCTTCACGATGCAGATTTATTGTGACTTCTCGGGTTATAGTGATATGGCGATTGGCTTGAGCAGCATCATGGGCTTTGACCTGGGCATCAACTTCAATTATCCATATCGCTCGCTTAATGTTACCGAGTTCTGGCATCGTTGGCACATCACGTTGTCCACTTGGCTGCGTGATTACGTTTACATCCCCCTGGGTGGAAACCGCAAGGGCAAGCCGCGCCAGTATTTCAACCTCATGGTGACCATGCTGCTGGGTGGATTGTGGCATGGTGCGGCATGGACCTTTGTGGTTTGGGGTGCTGGACATGGAATAGCTTTGTGCGTTCACAAGCTGTGCAAACCCTGGCTTGATACCATCGCCAGCACGCGATTCACCCGCTTTGTCTCGTGGCTGTTGACCTTCAGTTTCGTGGCATTCCTGTGGATATTCTTCCGCGCTACTTCGTTCCATGAGGCCGATCAGGTAATCAGGGGGATACTCACCGACTTTGAGTGGGCTTACCTGCCCGTGTTCCTGTCTCGTCGCAGCACTTGGTGCATCATGCTGGCCATCATCTTCGGCCTCCACTTTGTGCCTACACGCATTTGGAACAAGATGAGAGGGCAGTTTGTCGCAGCCCCCTGGGTTGTGAAATTGCTCATCTTCATCGTCCTCATCCAACTGGTTCTCCAGTTTGCCAGCGCCACGGTCCAGCCCTTCCTCTACTCCCAATTCTAAACAACTGACTTAACTGATAAAACGGGTGTAACGGATAAAACGGGGCCCTTTCGCCCCGTTATCCCGTCATCCCCGTTCCCTCCGTTTTCTCCGTTAAATATCCCTAATATCCAGCAAAGCATTGTCGCTTTGCTGGAAAAAATGTACCTTTGCAGCTTGTAATAAAAACAATAACAAAACAATACAATAAAAAATGGCAAAACAGGAAGACGTTTTCAAGAAGATCGTTTCGCACGCCAAGGAATATGGCTTTGTGTTCCCCTCGAGTGAAATCTATGACGGACTCGGCGCTGTGTATGACTATGCACAGAACGGCGTTGAGCTCAAGAACAATATCAAGCGTTACTGGTGGGAGGCAATGACCCTGCTGCACGAGAACATCGTGGGCATCGACAGCGCCATCTTTATGCACCCGACTATCTGGAAGGCTTCGGGCCACGTTGACGCGTTCAACGACCCCTTGATTGACAACCGCGACAGCAAGAAGCGCTACCGTGCCGACGTGCTGATCGAGGACGAGATCGCCAAGATCGAGGAGAAAATCAACAAGGAGTGCGAGAAGGCCGCCAAGCGCTTCGGCGACAAGTTCGACGAGGCGATGTTCCGCCAGACCAATCCCCGTGTGCTCGATAATCAGAAGAAGCGTGACGAGCTGCACGCCCGATACGAGAAGGCCATGAACGACAACGACCTTGCCGAGCTCAAGCAGATCATCGTGGACTATGAGATTGTGGACCCCGTGAGCGGCACCAAGAACTGGACCGACGTGCGTCAGTTCAACCTCATGTTCAAGACCCAAATGGGTAGTAGCGCCGACTCAACGATGGATGTTTATCTGCGTCCCGAGACCGCTCAAGGTATCTTTGTCAACTTCCTGAATGTGCAGAAGACTGGCCGCATGCGCATCCCCTTCGGCATCGCGCAGATCGGCAAGGCCTTCCGTAACGAGATCGTGGCACGTCAGTTCATCTTCCGCATGCGTGAGTTTGAGCAGATGGAGATGCAATTCTTTGTACGTCCCGGCGAGGAACTCAAGTGGTTTGACTACTGGCGTGAGCAGCGCTTGCGCTGGCACAAGG
This sequence comes from uncultured Porphyromonadaceae bacterium, assembly GCA_946410185.1. Classification (GTDB taxonomy): domain Bacteria; phylum Bacteroidota; class Bacteroidia; order Bacteroidales; family Muribaculaceae; genus Sodaliphilus. Next base: position 3,619 of record CAMJZI010000019.1, on the reverse strand, counting down.
CGCTGGGCCTGGGCGACGAGAAGTACCGTTTCCACGACCATGAGAAGCTGGCCCACTATGCCAACGCAGCCACCGACATCGAGTTCAAAATGCCGTTCGGCTTCAAGGAGGTGGAGGGAATCCACAGCCGCACCGACTTCGACTTGAGCCAGCACGCTAAGTTCTCGGGCAAGAAGATCCAGTACTTTGACGCAGAACTGAACGAGAGCTACACCCCCTACGTCATCGAGACATCGATTGGCGTGGACCGCATGTTCCTCTCGGTGATGTGTTCCAGCTACGAGGAGCAGCAGCTTGAGGGCGGTGATACCCGCGTGGTGCTGCATCTGCCCAAGGCTCTGGCTCCCATCAAGTGCGCCATCCTGCCACTCGTCCGCAAGGACGGAATGCCCGAGAAGGCTCACGAGATCATGGACCTGCTCAAGTTTGACTTCGCCTGCCACTACGAGGACAAGGACACCGTGGGCAAGCGCTACCGCCGCCAAGATGCCATCGGCACCCCCTATTGCATCACCGTCGATGGCCAGACCCTGGAGGATAACACTGTCACCCTGCGTGACCGCGACACCATGCAGCAGGAGCGTGTCGCCATTGCCGACCTGCCTGCTATCCTGGCCCGTGAGTGCAGCCTGAACAACGTGTTGCGTAAGCTCATGTGATTCGATTGTTGAAGACTTTAAGGTCTGTAAAGACCCTGTTAAGAAATAAAGAGAATGAAAAAGTTTTTCTATACCGTCATGATGGCCATCGTTGCCGTGACGATGCTTAACTCCTGCTTGGGTAATAGTATCGAGGACGAGTACAAGGACTGGCGCGAGGCCAATGAGAAGTGGTTCCAGCAGCAGTCCGAATCGGATCAGTACACCATGATGATCGCCCCTTGGGACCCATCGGCAAAGGTGCTCATGCGCTGGCACAACGACACTAATCTGACGCGTGGCAACCTCAAGCCGCTCATAACTTCGGTCATTGATACCAAATACAAGTTAAGGCTGTATGATAACACTGCTATTGACTCGTCTTACACCTTGACCGACAGCATCTACCGTACACAACTCAACAACAGCGTCGAGGGTTGGATGATTGCTTTGACCCGCATGCACGTGGGCGACAGCTGCACTGTGATCATTCCCTATCAGCAAGGTTATGGCTCCACCCAGATGGGCGACAATCTGTTGCCATTCTCCAACCTCGTGTTTGACATTAAACTTGTAAATATCTACAAGTATAAGGCTAACTAACTTGTTGCTGCCAGGCTAATTAAAGAAAAAGCCCCTGAGCATTGCTCAAGGGCTTTTTTAGATCTGTGGCTCTGCCGCGGCCATCCGAATTGGTCAGCGTAACGACAGCTGGTAGTTATAGTACTTCTCGTTGCCGGTGATGTCCTCGATGACCTTGATGAATGGTGGGAATTCCACCTCATCGCCCTCCTTGACACCCTCGAGTTCTAGAATCTGCATGCCCAGCTTGGGTTCGATATAGGTGTCCAGCTCGAAGTAGCGGTTCTTCCATACGAAACACTTGCGCATCTTGCTGATGGGCTTACGGCTGGGGTCGGCCAGCTGCAGCAGATCGACGTATTGCTGAGCTGTGATGCGGCGCTCGGTCTCGATCTGCTTGTCGCTGCTCACGGTCTTCTTGATGGTCTGGAAATAGACGTAGCTGCCCTGCCAGCCACGTTTGCGCACACGCATCTCGGTGCCGGGCTCGCTCAGCAGGTAGGTCTGCGTGATTTCACTCTCGATGTAGTCGGGGATGTCGTCTATGACCTCAACGATGTATTTGTGCTCCTGCTCGATGGGGCTGGGAACGCCCAGCACAGTAGAAATCTCATTAAGCACCTGGCGCAGCTTGTCGTCAAAGTCCATGTGATTGCCGATCACGCGCAGGTGGGGATGGCCCGTCCAGGCTCCCAGCACCTTGCGGTCGAGTTCGCGAGCGAGTTCCACATCCTCGCTGCGGAATTTGTTATTCTCGTTGGTGTAGAACTGCTCGGCACCGGCGGCAGCGGTTACCATGTGCAGGATGGCCTCATAACGGGCGTCGCGCAGCTTCACCGTGTTGGTGCCCATCTCCTCGGTCAGCGCTTCCCAAATCTCGGGCGAGACATAGGCGCTGATGTCCATCGTGCCGCGGTCGCACACGATGAGCACGGGCTTGTTGCACTGTTCTGCCATCTTGGCGAAGTGGTCTTCAAGGGCCAGCTGGATGTTGAGCGTCGATTTTTCGGCCTCAAAGAACAGGGCCTTGTTTTGAGTCAAGTAGTTGATGCCGGCGCTGCTGAACATCGTGGGCACCTCGGGAATGGCAAACACCTGGAAACCCAGGCCGCTGAAGTGCTCGATGATACGGGCCATAGCGGTCGTCTTGCCAGCGCAGGGGCCGCCGGTCAACACAATCTTAGTGATTTTATTGGTGATTTTATCAGTCATTTTCTTGATTAAAATATCATTTCACAAAAAGAAGGCCAAAGATACACACAATCTTCCACCCGCGCAACCTTTCCACACTAAAAGATGTGAAAACGGTTTATGGGTTTTAGGTTTTGTAGATGTTTGTTATCAATCATACTATTTTGTGTTAAGCAAGTTTGGATAATTCATGAAATCGTACACTCTAGTTGTTGCAATAGTAACCTCGAGAAGTTTGGTATGGGCAATATAGCAGAGGCCATCAACTACGTCATGACTTATCGTCTGATCGAGTGAACACCTCGCTATTTGACTTTTTGCGTCAGTGATATGATGAATGAGTATCAGTTAATCTCTTTGGCCAATAGCCGAGAAATCAAATACAAGCAGAAGTTTTATCGGGTTTACGATAGAATGATGTTGATTATTGCGTTGGCGTCGGCAATATTGACCTCACCATCCTCGTTAACATCCGAGCGGCCTTGAGAGTTGTCCGAGTCACCTAAGATAATATTGATGATGGCATTGACGTCGGCAATGTTGACCTCTCCGTCACCGTTCAAATCACCTGTCGTTCCTTCTTCGCCAATAGGCAGAATATTTTGGAATTGATTCCAATAAGGATGTTGTTGGTAGCGATCTAAAGATTCTGCTGACACATAGAGAGAAGCATGATCGAATATTTCCTCGCTAAAGATATATACACGGATTCTTTCTCCGTCAATATTTGCAATAAATGGTTGCGCATAAGGTGGAGTTGGCGAGAGGCAGGTCACACGGGTGATGTTGGGGCAATCCAAGAACGTGATTCCCATCCAAGTGATGCCACTACCGATGGTCACGCTCGTTAAACCGGTACATTGATAGAACCATGCTATACCATGATTGTCAAAATCTGAGATCACCGAATTGGGTATTATGACACTGGTCAGTCCTGCACATCCACCGAATGCGTAATCACCGATAGAAGTTACAGAATTAGGAATATCGACGCTGGTCAGTCCTGTACATCCATAGAATGCGTAATCACCGATAGAAGTTACAGAATTAGGAATATCGACACTGGTCAGTCCTGTACATCCACTGAATGCGTAATCACTGATAGAAGTTACAGAATTAGGAATATCGACGCTGGTCAGTCCTGTACATCCAAAGAATGCGGAATAACCGATAGAAGTTACAGAATTAGGAATAACTGTGTTTTTGCA
>CAMJZI010000018.1 GCA_946410185.1 uncultured Porphyromonadaceae bacterium | reverse complement strand
TGCGCACCAGCGACGTGCTCACCATGCACTGCCCGCTCAATGCCGACACCACAGGCATGATCAATGCCGAGGGGCTGGCACTGATGAAGCAGGGCTCCATCGTGCTCAACATGGCCCGCGGTGCGCTCATCAACGAGCAAGACCTGGCCGACGCGCTGAACAGCGGTCACCTGTACGCAGCCGCCATCGACTGCACTGCAGTCGAGCCCCCCGCAGCCGACCACCCTCTGCTCACTGCCCGCAACTGCTACATCACTCCCCACATCGGCTGGACCAGTTTCGAGGCCCGTGAGCGCCTGATGGATGTTATCACCAGCAACGTCGCCGCCTATCTCGACGGCAAGCCCATCAACGTAGTCAACCAATAAACCGGGACAAAGGGACGACTCTTTTGTCCCACTTTAAAAAAAAGATACGATGAACGAGCAATTTAAAGATATAGAGGAGGCCCTGGCATGGGCCGAGGGCACGCATTGTGCCATCACCGTGTGTGACCTGGAAGGCAAAGTGATCTTCATGAACGAGCGCTCACGCGCCACCTTCGACAAGGATGGCCGCACCATGCTGGGCCAGAACCTGATGCCCTGCCACAGCGCCAAGTCGCAGGAGAAAATCCGTCACATGATCGCCACCGACACCGTCAACTGCTATACCATCGACAAACAGGGCGTCAAGAAGATGATCTACCAGACACCGTGGCGCAAGGACGGAAAAGTCTGTGGCATGGTGGAAATCTCCATGGTCATCCCCCAGGAGATGCCCCACTACGTGAGAGGTTAGAAATCATGAATCCGAATGGGACAAAAGAATCGTCCCTGTGTCCCACAACTAAATAATAGCGTTATGTGTGGAAGTGTTGTGATTTTTTTGTACTTTTGCGGCTTAATTAGCAGTAAAAGACATTAGAAACGAGAACTATTTAATCATAAATATGGCGGAGAATATTGAGAATATCAACGCATCGGGCGAGGAGAAAAAGCCCTTGAACTTTGTACAGCAGTTTGTCGCCGAGGACTTGGCGGCTGGTAAGAATGGCGGACGCTTGAACACGCGTTTCCCGCCTGAGCCTAACGGCTACCTGCACATCGGCCATGCCAAGGCCATCTGCATGGACTTTGGCGTAGCCGAGAAGTTTGGCGGCACGTGCAACCTGCGTTTTGACGACACCAACCCGCAGAAGGAAGATACCGAGTATGTTGAGGCCATCAAGCGCGACATTCATTGGCTGGGCTATGACTGGGGCGACCGTTTGTACTATGCCAGCGACTATTTCCCCAAATTGTACGACTTCGCCATCCGTCTGATCAAAGAAGGCAAGGCCTACGTTGACGACCAGACGAGCGAGCAGATTGCTCAGCAGAAGGGCACGCCCACCACGCCCGGCACCAACAGCCCCTACCGCGACCGCACCGTCGAGGAGAACCTGGACCTGTTCCAGAGGATGAACGCAGGCGAGTTTGACGAGGGCAGCCGTGTGCTGCGCGCCAAGATTGACATGGCCTCGAGCAACATGCACTTCCGCGACCCGATCATCTACCGCATCATCAAGACGCCGCACTGGCGCACGGGCAACAAGTGGAACGTGTACCCTATGTACGACTTCGCCCACGGCCAGAGCGACTATTTTGAGGGCGTGACCCACTCGATCTGCACGCTGGAGTTTGTGCCCCACCGCGACCTGTACGACTACTTCGTGCACGAGTTGGCCGGTGAGAGTGCCAGCGAGTACTGCCCCCGTCAGATTGAATTCAACCGTCTGAACCTCACTTACACCGTGATGAGCAAGCGCAAACTGCTGCAGCTCGTCAAGGAGGGCCTTGTGGCCGGTTGGGACGATCCCCGCATGCCAACCCTGTGCGGCCTGCGCCGCCGCGGCTACACCGCTCAGTCCATCAAGAATTTCATCGAGGACATCGGCTACACCAAGTATGAGGCGTTGAACGACATCGGCCTGCTGGAGCACAACATCCGCGAGGAACTGAACCACCATGCCAACCGCGTGAGCGCCGTGCTCAACCCCGTCAAGGTCGTCATCACCAACTATCCTGAGGACAAGGTCGAGATGATGGAGATGGACAACAACCCCGAACAGGAGAACGCCGGCAAGCATCAGATGCCCTTCTCGCGCGAGATCTACATCGAGCGTGACGACTTTATGGAGGAACCTCCCAAGAAGTTCTTCCGCCTCACACCCGGCAAGGAAGTTCGCCTCAAGGGAGCCTACATCATCATGTGTACCGGTTGCACCAAGGATGCCGACGGCAACGTTGTCGAGATTCAGTGCACTTATGATCCCGACACGCTGAGCGGCAGCGCCGGCAGCCAACGCAAGGTCAAGGGCACACTGCACTGGGTGAGCGCCCGCCACTGTGTTGATGCCGAGGTAAGGCTCTACGACCGCCTGTTTGCCGTGGAGAACCCCAGCGCCGACACTGAACACGACTTCCGTGAGCTGTTGAACCCCGACTCGCTGCGCGTGGTCACCGACGCCAAGATCGAACCGTTCCTAGCCGAGACCGCCAAGGTTGGTGACACCTACCAGTTCCAGCGCATTGGCTATTTCACCGTCGATCAGGACACCACCGAGGGTCACCTCGTCTTCAACCGCACCATTGGCCTGAAAGACAGCTGGGTCAAGCAGCAGGCCAAGTAAGGCCACCCCTGAATTCCCTCACGCGAAGCCGCGAAGCATTTGGGGCAGAAGACAAGAAAGACAAAAAAGACAAAAAAGACAAAATATTTTTTGCATCCGCCTTCTTTATCCTGCCTGCGAATTAGACGAATTCATCCAATTGGCATCCGCGCTCCGCTAGGCCTCAAACAAAGACACGAAGCCGCTAAGAGTTGATTTCTTAGCGGCCTCGCGCTTTTTAATAGCGATGTTGTCGAGTGATGCATACGGATATACCCCCAGTGAATCAAGTGCCCTTGCTCACGCTCGGTCGCCTGATTTACTAGGGGTTATTCAATGGGCCGTCCTTTGGGCGTCTTGACACATAGCATGTCTTTTCGCACACACTCGATTTTGGTGCGGTCCCCTCATATAATCCTGAAAATAACAAAAAACAATATTCGGTATTGCAAGGAAAACAACTTTCCATTATCTTTGCAGATTACAAACCGACCGAAATGAGTTCAAGAAAGGAAGAAATACAGCAGAACAGGGCTCAACAAGAAGCCGATATCGTCCAGTGCCTCAAGACGTTGAGCGCCGGTGGACTGATTCTTTACCCCACCGACACGGTGTGGGGAATCGGCTGTGATGCCACCAACGAGGAGGCCGTCAAGCGTGTGTACCAGCTCAAGCAGCGCGACGACAGCAAGTCGCTCATCGTGCTCATCGACAATGCCGACCACCTGGATCACTATGTGGTGGACGTGCCCGCCATTGCCCGCGAGCTCATCGATGTATCAGTCAAGCCGTTGACCATCATCTATGAGGGAGCATACAATCTGGCCAGCAATGTATTGGGCAAAGAGGACAGCGTGGGCATCAGGATTCCCAACGATGAGTTTTGCCACCTCCTGTGCGAGCGTTACGGCAAGCCCATCGTGTCCACCTCGGCCAACGTGAGTGGGCAGCCGACGGCCAAAACCTTTGCCGACATCGACAAGGCCATTCTCGATGGCGTTGACTATACGGTGGTGTATCGCCGCGGAGACAATGTTTCCCGCCAACCGTCAAACATCATTCTGCTGAGTCGTGACGGCACTTTCAAGATCATTCGCTAAACTGTAACAAACATGAAAGTTAGACTGGATATCAACAACAAGGCCCACCGCCAGCGCATCAAGTATGTGGTGGGCGACCTGGTGATGTCCAATCTGGCCTGGTTCTCCTATAACTGCGTGCGATACCACATGGGTGCCGTCATTGGCCACACCAGCCTGTCAAGCTACTTGACAAGCAACATGGTGGTGCTTGGTCAGATTTTCTTCCCTTTGATGATGATGGTGACCTACATCTTCAGTGGCTACTACAATAACGTCTGCCGCAAGTCGCGCGTCCAGGAACTGCTCACGACACTGGCCAGTTCCATCATCAACACATTGATGATTTTCTTCCTGGCACTCATCAACGATGTCATCGGTGTGCGCGGCAGCGATTATGAGATGATTCTCATATTGCTGCTCTTGCTCTTTGGCTGTGTTTACCTTGTGCGGGCCATCATAACCAACAGGGCTTCTAATCAAATCAAGTCCCGCAAGTGGACTTTTCCCACGCTCATCATCGGCAGCGGCTCGGCGGCCGTCAATTTTGCCAATAAGCTCAATAGCCGCCGCAAGTCACCAGGCTATGAAATCAAGGGCTTTGTCAATATCCCCGGCGAGCATCCCGTCAAGGGCAATCCCCTGCCCTGCTATGACTTGGACGAGCTGCAGGAAGTGTGTGATAACCAGGACATTTGGGAACTCATCGTGGTGCCGTCTCGTGACGATACCCACCAGACGATGAATGCGATCAACAAGTTGTTTGCTTTGGGACTGCCCATCATGATTTCGCCCGAGTATTTCAACAAGATGCAGACGCCCGTCACCATCTCTGACATCTACGGCGAACCGCTGGTCAACATCTCACGCAGCAGCATGAGCGACAGCGGCAAGAATATCAAGCGGGCGCTTGACGTGCTCATCTCCATCATTGCATTGTTGCTGCTACTGCCCGTCTATGCCATCGTGGCCATGATTATCAAGAGTACTAGCCCTGGGCCGATTTTCTACCTGCAAGAGCGCATCGGGCTCCACAACAAGCCATTCAAAATCATCAAGTTCCGCTCGATGGTCAAGGATGCTGAAGCCAGCGGCCGTCCCCAGTTATCCTCTGATTCTGATCCACGCATCACCCCGTTTGGCCGTTTCATGCGCAAATATCGCATCGATGAGCTACCACAATTCTGGAATGTCTTGAAAGGCGAGATGTCGCTGGTTGGGCCTCGACCCGAGCGCAAGTTCTATATCGATCAGATTATCCCCCTCATGCCCTCCTATGCGTTGCTACATCAAGTGAGGCCAGGCATTACCTCGATGGGTATGGTCAAGTTTGGTTACGCCAAGAACATCGACGAGATGCTCGAGCGTGTGAAATATGACCTGATGTACTTGAACAACATGTCCCTGCTCAACGATATCAAGATACTCATCTACACCATTAAAATCGTCTTTACAGGACGCGGCATGTGATCATGACACAAGATTCCACCCAAAGGAGCTACACATCCAGCAAAACCAAGGATAACGCAGTTGATAAGAGCAACTGGTGGTTACGCATGCTCTTGTGGAGAGAGAAGCATCTGCCCGAGAAGACCTTTGTGGCTATGCTTGCCCTGGTTGTGGGTGTGGCTGCCGGATTGGCCGCAGTGCTGCTCAAGACTCTCATCGCTGTCATAGCTGGCTTCTTGACCAGCCGCTTCAACATTGAGCAAGGCAACCTCCTGTATCTCGTCTTTCCGGCTATCGGTATCTTGCTGGCCAGCCTATATGTCTATTACATCGCACGTGAGCCCATCTCCCATGGTGTGACACGCGTGCTTTATGCCCTGGCACTCAAGAAGAGCCGCCTGAAAGTTCACAATATGTATTCGTCGCTCATTGCGTCATCGGTGACCATCGGATTTGGTGGTTCGGTCGGTGCCGAGGGACCTATCGTGTTCACCGGAGCAGCCATCGGCAGCAATCTGGGTCAGGTATTCAAGTTATCTCCCCAGACGCTGGCCATGCTCGTGGCGTGCGGTGCAGCGGCTGGTATCGCAGGCATCTTCAAGGCTCCGATAGCCGGCATGCTGTTCACTATCGAGGTGCTCATGCTCGACTTGACAGCGGGCGCCGCAATTCCGCTCATCACCGCCTCGGTCGCTGGCGCTACCGTGGCCTATGTGTTCACGGGGTACAATGTGGAATTCTTTTTCTCGCAAAGTGAGCCGTTCTATGCCTCCCGCATCCCGTTTGTGGTGCTGTTGGGGGTGTTCTGTGGTTTTGTATCGCTCTATTTCATCACCCTCATCGACCGTGTCGAGGGCATGTTCAAGCGTTTGCGCAACCGCTGGGTGCGTTTTGCCGTCGGAGGCATCACCCTGAGCATCCTCATCTACTTAATGCCGCCGCTATATGGTGAGGGCTATGATGGCATCACCCGCCTGATTAACGGCGATGTGACAGGCATTTTCAACAACAGCCTGTTCTATAGTTACCGCGACAACACTATCGCCGTGCTCCTGTTCCTGTTCGCCTTAGGAGCATTCAAGGTTTTTGCCACAGCCGCGACTAATGGCGGTGGAGGTGTGGGCGGAACGTTTGCCCCGTCACTGTTTGTAGGGTGCATGGCTGGTGTGTTTTTCGCTTTCTTGTTCAATCACTTAGGGTTCATCGATCCCGAAACGCCATTGAGCATCAAGAATTTTGCCCTTATGGGCATGGCTGGTGTCATGGCTGGCGTCATGCATGCCCCGTTGATGGCCATCTTCCTTGCGGCCGAGATGACCGGCGGTTACGAGCTGTTCCTGCCGTTGCTCATTGTGTCGGCAAGCAGCTACGCCATCTGCCGCATTTTCACCCCCTATGGTATTTACTCGCGCCGCTTGGCCAAGCGTGGAGAATTGCTCACCCACCAGAAGGACCGCTCGGTGCTCACGCTGCTCAAGATGGACAGCGTCATCGAGAAAGACTTCTCCATCGTGCACCCCGACATGAGCCTTAAGGACATGGTCGATATCATTGCCCACAGCCACCGCAACCTGTTCCCTGTTACCGAGGAGAGCACGGGTAAGCTGCTGGGCGTGGTGCAACTCGACGACATTCGCAACATCATGTTCCGCCCCGACCTGTACCGCCGCATGCAGGTCAACCGTTTCATGGCCATTCCACCAGCCAAGGTGGTCGTTGGCACCCCGATGGAGAAGGTGATGAAGACCTTTGACGACACTGGCGCTTGGAATTTGCCCGTGGTTGATGAGGGCGGCCAGTACGTCGGCTTTGTATCCAAGAGCAAGATTTTCAACAGCTACCGCCAGGTGCTTAAACACTACACATACGATTAAACATTCTTTATTATGAGAAAGCTTTACATTATACTTTTCCTAATGGTGTGCACAACGTTGTCCATCACTATTCAAGCAACAGAAGTAGCCGAATTCATGGACTCGGTGGAGAACGCCTTAGATGAATCGGGGCCAACTATCAATCTCACAGAAACTGAGCCCTTTAATTCCATCGATTCCATTGATTCAACATCAGAACAAGTGGTATTAGATCCCGCAAGCGAGTTGGAGCTCTTGAATGGAATCAACAAGTACCGCAAATACAACGGGCCGGATTTCCATTTCTTTAAGAACACGACCAATCCGGCAGCAAAGCCCTACAAATTCTTGCAGGACCAGACGTGGGTGGGCATTCCCGTTTTTTTGGCAGGTTGGATTGCCAAGGGTGAGAAAAAGGCCTTCCGTCAAGACTACGGTAATACGAACACCAAGATCCGGCTTATCAAATACAACTTCCATAGCGAGATTGACAACTACACCCAGTTCTCAGGCATCGCGCTCACCATGGGCCTTAAAATGGCAGGCGTTGAGGGCCGCTCATCCTGGCCACGACTGTTTGCCTCGTCACTGGCATCCTATGCTGTGATGGCCGCCTTTGTCAACGGCATCAAATACACCGCCAGCGAGTTGCGTCCCGATGGCTCGACGTACAACTCGTGGCCCTCGGGGCACACCGCAACAGCCTTTGCCGGTGCGACCATCCTGCACAAGGAATATGGCCTGACGCGCTCGCCCTGGTACTCCATCGCGGGGTATACCGTAGCCACTGCTACGGGCGTGATGCGCGTACTCAACAACCGACATTGGGTTTCAGACGTGCTATCAGGAGCTGGTATCGGTATCCTGTCAACCGAGCTGGCTTACGGCATCTGCGACCTGTTTTTCAAGCAGAAAGGCCTGCTGATGAACGACCTCGCTTACTATCCCGACCTGAGCGTGAATCCTTCATTCTTCTCCATTTCGATGGGTATAGGTTTGGGTAACAAAAATCTGACATTACCAGGGTTCAACTTCGGCATCACAGTTGATGATTCCAGCCCCGATACAGAGCCTATTGAACTCAAATTCCGCTCTGCGACAGCTGTTGGCGCCGAGGGTGCCTGGTTCTTCAACCCCTATATAGGCATCGGCGGACGCCTTCGCGTCAAGAGCACGCCTATCAATGGTTGGTCACAATTTGCCGATATTGAGAGAAAAAGTCTGAATGAAATTGCCAGTCAACCCGAATTCGAAGATGCCATCACTTACTTTAACATCGATATTGAGAGTGACCACATCACCGAATTTGCAGCCGACGCCGGCCTATACTTCAGTTGGCCACTATCCAGCCGTTTTGCCATCGGCTCCAAGTTGCTCATTGGCCACAGCATCATGGACGACATTGACATGAACGCCATATTCCTTGGTGACAGGATTGACTATGATGACGAAGGACATTACTTTCCTGACGGTGATCAAGTTGCCTACTGTGAATGGGACTACATTGATGTCCATGCCTCCAACTCGATGAAATTCGGTACAGGCCTTTCTCTCACCTACGCTTACAAGAATTCATTCTCATGGAGAATCTTCTGTGATTATGATTACTCCCACAAGACCTACACAGCCACTTACGCCCCGTTCATGTACATAGAGAAATTCTGTCCTAGACTGCGTAATGATTTCCTTGATGTGTTCAACTGGGATCCCGTGCAGGAGTTCAAATCCAGTACTAGCAAGCACCTGAACCAGTGGGTACTGGGCGGAGCGCTGTGCGTCTCTTTTTAGTTAGAAGTTAATGAAGCCATTATGACTAAAGAGGATTTGAAGATCGTTTTTTTCGGGACCCCCGACTTTGCCGTCGAGAGCCTGAGTCGTCTCGTTGACGGTGGCTATAACATCGCCGCCGTGGTCACCATGCCCGACAAACCTGCCGGGCGCGGCCGTCAGTTGCAGCAGAGCGACGTGAAGCGCTATGCCGTGGAGCATGGTCTGCCCGTACTGCAGCCCGTGAGCCTCAAGGATGAGGCTTTTATCGAGGAACTGCGCTCGTTTGATGCACAGTTGTTCATTGTCATCGCCTTCAGGATGTTGCCCGAGGCCGTGTGGCAGATGCCACCGCTAGGCACGTTCAACCTTCACGCCTCGCTGTTGCCGCGTTACCGTGGCGCCGCGCCCATCAATTGGGCCGTGATGAACGGTGACACCGAGACGGGCGTGACCACTTTCTTCCTTAAGCACGAGATTGACACTGGCGACGTGATACAGCAACGCAGCTGTCCCATTGGCCGCCATGACAATGTTGAAGTCATCCATGACCGCCTGATGGTCATGGGAGCCGACATGGTGCTGGAGACCGTTGACGCCATCATTGCCGGTACCGTCAAACCCATTCCGCAAGACCAGATGCTCACGGCCGGGCAAGAGCCCACCCCCGCACCCAAAATCTTCAAGGACACATGCCGCATCGACTGGAGCCGTCCCGCCGAGGCCTTATACAACCACATCCGCGGCTTGTCGCCCTACCCTGCCGCATGGACAACACTGCGCGATGAAAACGGACAGGAAATAACTACTCTCAAGGTGTTTGAGACTGGCGAGCCTGTTCCTTTCTCCACAGGCGAGTGCCCGCTTCCCGGCACCATCAAAGCCGATCGCAAGTCGCTGCACATTGCCTGTGCCGATGGATGGCTGCAAGTACTGTCCTTGCAACAGTCGGGCAAAAAAAGGATGGATACCGAAGCCTTTCTGCGTGGTTTCACTCTAACGCCAGGTATCCACTGCAAGTAACGCACACACAGGCTCAAAATCGAAATTGCGGGGATCCTCGTTCAATGAGGGTCCCCGCAATCATAATCATTACGGTATTTAGTTAACCAAGTATCCGCATTAATTCAGCAACATATCGATCAGGGCTGAGACATCAGCAATCGAGATGGTTGTGTCGCCATTCACATCGGCACAGATCGTGCAAATCGAGTTACCACTGCCAAGCAGGTAGTCGATTAGAGCACTCACGTCACCGATGGCAACATTACCATCGTGGTTCACATCACCGATGCCGTAGTTGTGTCCCTGAGGCAGGGTCACCTGCTCAATGTTACTCCATGCGCTCTCGGTACCATCCACATAGTAGGCCTTGACTTTGTAGGAGTACATAGCCCCTGCGGTCAGATTCTCGAGCGTATAGTACTTGTTGGTAATGTCAGTAACATTAGATGTCGTGCCATTGCCCGAGTACTGGAGGGTATAGCTGGCCACTGCTGCAGCCATTGTCTGATCGGTCCAGTCAGCGCGGAACGAAGTCGAGGTGACATAGTCCGGATTGGCAGGCTGCATCACAGGAGCATAGGTTGTTACCGATGCAGTACCACTCAAGTTCACATAGACAGTGTCGGCACCACTGCTACGCAACATCACCTGAGCTGTGTGATTACCAGGAGTAGTGGGATTGTAGGTCACGGTCACGTCAACGCCACTGGTAGCGGCATTCTTGGTGACATTGCTCTTGTTGATCGAGAAGCCACCGGTAGAATTAACAACCTTCAGATAAACGGCACCCGTGAGACTAGTGCCCCTGAGGTTGAAGGTACCAGTAACACTCTCGCCTACAGAAGCATTAAAGCTCAACTCGTTGGGGGTAGCAGTGATGGTGGGAACAGCCTGGGCGACACCCGCACAAGAAACGGAGCAACTCTCGGCTGCGCCACCCTCGACCAGAATTGTCGCATTGTGAGTACCCGAAGTCTGAGGAGCATAAGTCACGGTGATGTCAGCACCAGCCTCAACCTCGGCAGCGGTGAGCGATGCAGGTGACACACTGTAATTGCCATTACCACTGCGGGTGAAGGTAATATCGCCCAGCAGATTGGTACCTGATACATGGAAAGTGCGGGTAATGGTCTCACCCACCCTGGTAGTACCAAAGTCGAGCGACTCGGGTTCAACGTTAATAACAGGGAACGTCACCTGGCCGCCAGGAGGCTGAATGCCGATGACCATTTGCTGATAAATGTCAAAGGTCCAACCCTCATAGTCGGTAAAAGCGTTGAGGGAGAAGTCACCATCGCCGGCACCACCCCAGCCCCAGTTGATGTGATACTGATTGCTCGAAACAGTGTAGCCATCAATATTAAATGCATGGCCACCACCTGATCCTTCATCCGAGATAGCACAGTAAACAATAGGATGACCGGCAGCAAGCTCACCCTGAATCAGATTTGCCCACTGAGTATCGTTATAATACGTAGAGCCGTAATAGTTGGTTTTCTTAATGGCACGAACATTGCTGTCATAACCAAAGAACTTGCAGGCGTTTGCAATGAGGACAGTGCTGTCGGAGCTGATACCGCTACCTTCTGCGCCATAGGCCATGTGCTCGGCCTGGCCAACATAGCGCATAAGCGTTGCCACAGCTTGCTTCTGGGCAGTCGTGCCGCCAAAAGTATAAGTATTCTTCATGTTTGCCCAAGCAAAGGTGGTTGAGGGCAGAGCAGGCACATTGGTCCACGATGAATAATAGCTCTCCCTGTAACGGTAAGCAGGAACAACACCTGTCGGTTCGGTTGGATACTTCCAGTAGTAGAAAACCTGGGCCAGCGAAGTGGCGGGGCAACCCGTCAGGCACTGGGTTCCGTTAATGATACACTGATCGTAATAGGGCGACGTCTGGTTCCACTTGGCCGTCAACAGGGGCGATACGTTTTGCGCACGGCTGGGAGCCTTCAAGCTCTGTGACATGGTTTTCACCACCAAGCCGGGACGATCCTGCAGGAACTCAATCTGTTTCTTGTAGAAGTTGAGCCAAGTCTGCATATTTGCAGGAATGTTGTTAAAATCTACAGGAGCATCACCATAGGCCAGAATCTGCTCGCCACGATCTTCACCCGAGACAATGATGAAATGGTCCTGGGTGTTAAAGATGTAAAAAACGGGAACATTCACGTTTGCCGAATTTGTAATCGTGCGCTCCGACACAATTTTAATGGGCGATGACGCCATCAATTTTCCGTTTTGGGTAGCTCTGGCCTTCAAGAAGGTCTCGGCCTTTTGTTGAGCGGTCACACGGTCCACTGTAGCGGCAACTGACTGCAAGGCGACTACAGACACCGCCAGTAATAATAAGATTTTTTTCATTTTGTTATAATATCTAGTAAATAAAAAGATTATTCAAAAGCCATGCAAAGGTACAACAACCTGAACTAATTATCCAAATTACAACGCTCATTTTCGCATTAATGTAACTCATTTTTAATCAATAAGGCTCTTTTTTTTAGATTTTTCTAACATCTTGCTTTCCCACTATCGTCAAGCGGGATGCCCCTCATGTTAAGAGACATCCCGCTAATTGTTCGGGTCAACCTGATCACACGTCATGATCGGGTTGGCTTAATTTCACTCATGCATTATTGTATCAGCAACATGTCGATCAATTCACTCACATCGGCAATCGTCACTTCACCGTCACCATCCAAATCAGCACATATCGGGCAGATAACTGTGCTGTTGTCAAGCAGGTAGTCAATCAATACACTAACATCGGCAATCGTCACATAGCCGTCGTGATCCACGTCACCCATGGGGTATTCATGAGCGCTTCCTGACAAGGTAACCTGCTCTACTTGACTGTTGCCAACAGCGCCATTGGTGTAGTTTGCGACAACATAGTAATTGAAAGTGCCATTCTCGGTGAGGCCGGTAACGGTATAGCTCTTGCCGGTGATACCAGTGATGACACGATAGGTTGCATCGCCAGTCTCGGATGCTTTGAGCTGGGTGGCTTCGGTCAGGTCGCCGGCATAAACCTTCATGTACCTCATGTCGGGCATACCGCTGGCGGTAACTTTCACATAGTCACTGCTCTCGCAATTCAGGACGAAGGTATACCAGTTAAACGAGTTGCCCGTCACGTTGACGGTCTTGGTGTCGTTTTTAGTTGCCACGGTGATGGTATTGTTGCTGTTATAGCGCTCAGAGTAGATCATCACTGTCACCTTGTCATAGCCTTCAAGGTCATAGGTCTTGGTCTGCACATAACCGCTTGAACTCAGGTAACATGCGCTATTGGTGCTGTAATAGCTCAGATTGTACTGAATCCATCCGGCAGGAACAGCATTTGAAGTAGTCCAGTCGGTGGTGTCGAGCAGAGCAACTGCCGGCTTAAATGGCTTGTCGCTCACATAGAGGGTGTAGCTCTCAACGTTCTCGGCAGGAGTCTCATCGGTCCAGGTGGCCTTGAACGAGGTTGAGGTGATATTGCCGGCTTCGAGCATCACGGGATCATAGGTCTCGATATCGGCGATACCATTAAGCTTAATGTTAACATCCTCGGCACCAGCACTGGTCATCGTAATGGTTGCCTCGTTGTTGCCGATGGTGGTAGGATTATAGGTTACGGTTACGGTCGCTCCATTCTCAACCTCAGCCGCATCAAGGCTGGTAGTGCTGATGGAGAAGACATCATCACCGCTGAGAGTCAATGTCACGCCCTCGGTGAGGTTGTAACCGGTAACGGTGAACGTGGCGGTGGCGGGAGTGCCCAGGATAGCGTTCATGTTGAGCGTGGTGGGGTTAGACTTGATTCTGGGATCGGTCAGAGCACCTGCAGGTGGCTCGATACCGATAATCATGGCCTCACCAATGTTGAACACGTAGGAACCAGCCTGGCCTGTCGCACCCGTGGCGGTAGTGAAGTTGTGCAGCGTGCAATAGCCGTTGCTGTCACCGCTCCAGCCCCAGTTCACATAGTACTGACCACTGGCATTGCAGCCAAACACGTTGAAGGCGTGGCCCGAAAGACTGTAGCCGCTATAGTCATAGGCCAGATATTCGATCGGACGGCCGTTCTGCAGCTCATTCATCATAAATTCGTTCCATTCCTCATCGGTATATTGCTGTGGGCCATTGGAGTAGCCACTCCAGCCAGATCCTTGAAGCTCGGTGAGCAGCAGATACTGGGCATCGGTATAACCCATGTTCAAACAGCCCTGGTAAATCTCGGGGTCATTGGCTCCACTGGCGCCAACGCCGTAAGAATAATCGGGTATAGCCTGGCCCGCATAGCGCATCAGCCATGCCACAGCGTCTTTCTGGGCACTGGTCGAGGAGTAGTTGGTGGGGCCGGTATACTCATCAATGATATTAGCCCAGTCGGCTTCGCGCTCGGGCAGAGCCGGAGCCGCAATACCATTATAAGATGAAATGGCGGCCACTGCAGGATATGTATAAGGCCATTTCCACTTGTAGTAACACATGGCCAGCGAGGTGGCAGGGCAACCGGTAACGGCGTGAGAATTGCCGCTGGTGGGGCACTGGTTGTTGTAAGGAGCGCTCTGGTCCCAGTTGGCCAATACCAGCGGGGCTACAGGCGAGGTGGCAAACTTGGGAAGTTTCTTCGGTGCCATCGTGCCTGCCTTGAGACCGTCAATCTGATATTTGTATTTGTTGAGCAACCACTGCATTGCAGGAGGGATGTTATTCACATCAAGCGCACCCTCCTCGCCATACATCAGGATCTGGGGCGCCAAGTCATCACCTGCAACCACTACATAGGATTTTGCAGAATTGAAGATGTAGTAATCCACAGCCGTGGGCTTGGCAACTGATTTTTCTGCTTTGACGAGCTGGAGGTTGGTTGCTGCTGCAGCCTTAAGATGCCCGGCTGCTACTTGCTTTTTTAGAAAAGCGTTGGCTGCTGCCTGAGCCTGTGATGTTGTAACATCGGCAGCCGACGCTGACAAGGCCACTAATGCGGCCGACAATAGAATAAAAAATTTCTTCATAAGCATGTGTTGATTAATATTGAATTTAACAATTATAATATTTCTACCCGCAAAATTAGTAAAATCATTACTATCATCCATTATTTTTCCAAATAAAATAAACATTTTTCTTTCATTTTTTTATTCTTTTTTACTTTCGCTGAACCTTACTTATTCTGATACTGAGGATGATGACCACAGCGAGAGATTCCAACCTCAAAATGTAGGGGAGCCACCTATTCTCCGCAATTCTGCAGGTTTTCAGGCGATGAACGGAACAGCGGGGCGCCCCTCGCCATGAGAGACGCCCCGCCAATGATTCGGGTCATCCTGACCAAATGCCAGGACTACGTTGACTTAATTCTGCGCAGACATTACTGTTCGAGCAGCAAGTCGATCAGGGCCGATACGTCGGCAATCGCTACCCTGTCGTCACCATTCACGTCGCCACAAATCGGGCAGGCGGTGCTGGTGGTGCTGTCCAGCAAGTAGTCGATCAATGCGCTCACGTCGGCAATCGAGAGCTTGCCGTCGTGGTTCACATCACCCAGAACGTAGCCGTGACCGTTCTCGAACAGGGTAACCTCCTCGATGTTGCTCCAGTCACTCTCGGTGCCATCCAGGTACAGGGCTTTCACCTTGTACAGGAAGGTGCCGCCAGCGGTCAGGTCGTTAACTGTGTAGAACCTGTCGGTGATACCGGTGATCAAGCGGTAGGTAGCGTCACCTGTCTCGGCAGCCCTCAACGTCATTGCGGTTGCATCGCCGGCATAAACCTCGATCAGGGCAATGTCGGGAGAGTAGTTGTCGTCGGGAGTATTGATGACAATCTTCTCACCAGCGCTTGCGGTAACAACCCATGCATAGGTCTCACCGATGTTGAAGTAGTGAGTGGTCTCAGTGGTCTGAGGAGTGAAGACTGCCAGGTTGCCCTTGCTATCATCAGTCGAGGCCGTCGTTATCTTAACGGTGAAGGTGGCGTTCTCATATCCAGCAGGAATCGTGTAGGTGATGTTGCCATAGGAGCCGTCGCCATTGTAATTATTCCTGAAGTAGATCACCGAGTTCAGACCACCGCGAACGTTAACACCGCCCCAGGGTGCGGGCAAGGTGATATCGTAATAGCCTGTAGCGCTACCCGAGAAGTCGGTTCCGGCAATCGAACTGAGGAATTCCACCTCGGGTTCAACAGCCTTGGTGTTCACCTCCAGGGTGTAGCTGGCCACGTTCTCGGCGGGAGTCTGGTCGCTCCAGTCGGCACGGAACTTAGTCAGATTGATATACTGCTCATCGGCAGGCTGCATCACGGGAGCATACTTCACCAGATTGGCCATACCATTCAAGTTGATAGTCACATCCTCGGCATCAGCACTGCTCAGGGTGATTGTAGCATTGTTGGCACCAAAAGCAGTGGGAGTATAGGTAACCGTAACGTCCTTACCGTTCATGGCATCGGCTGCGCTGATGGTTGTCGGCGTGATGGCGTAAACACCAGCCTCATCGTTCAGCGTCAATGTCACATCACCGGTGAGGTTAGCACCAGCTACATTAAAGGTGGCTGTTGCGCTCTCACCAACAACAGCAGTCATATTAAGAGCGGTGGGATTCACGTTAATGGTGGGATTGACATTCTCAAGGAGGGTTACTTCCTCAATATTACTGCTGCAAACAGCGCCAGAGGTGTAGTTGGCTACAACATAGAAGTTGAAGGTGCCGCCCTCGGTAAGACCGGTAACAGTGTAGCTCTTGTCGGTGATTCCGGTGATGACACGATAAGTTTCATCGCCAGTCTCAGAGGCCTTGAGCTGCATGGCATTGGTCAGGTCGCCGGCATAAACCTTCACATACCTCAAGTCGGGCATGCCGCTGGAGGTGATATTGATATAGTCACTGGTGGCGCAATCAAGAACGAAGGTATACCATGCAAACGAGCTTGTGGACGGAACAGTCTTGGTCTCAGTATCAACGCTAGTAGCCACGGTGAGCGTATTGTCGCCCTGGTAAGGATTAGAATAAATCATCACCGTCACCTTGTCATAGCCAGTGAGGTCGTAGGTCTTGCTCCGTACATAACCATCCGTGCTCAGGTAGCAAGAGCTTGTTGAGCTGAAATACTTCAGATTATATTGAGTCCAGCCAGCGGGCAGAGCATTTGAGGCAGTCCAGTCGGTGGTATCGAGCAGGGCAACAGCAGGCTTGAAGGGCTTGTCGCTCACATACAGGGTGTAGCTCTCAATGTTCTGGGCAGGGGTCTCGTCGGTCCAGGTAGCCTTGAAAGAGGTCGAGGTGATATTGCTGGCCTCGAGCATCACGGGATCATAGGTCTCGATATCGGCGATACCGTTGAGCTTGACGGTCACGCTCTCAGCATCGGCGCTGGTCAGCGTGACGGTAGCCTCGTGGGTGCCGGCGGCAGCAGGATTGTAGGTCACCGTGACGTTCACTCCGTTCTCGGCCTGCGACACACTGATGCTGCTGGTGCTCAGCGAGAAGGCATTACTGCCGCTGAGGCTCAAGGTTACATTGCCAGTGAGGTTGTAGCCAGTAACCTTGAAGGTGGCGGTAGTGGGATGGCCCACTGTAGCGTTCATCTCGAGCGTAGTCGGGTCAACAGTCAACCTGGGATTATTCAGGGCTCCTGCGGGAGGCTCGATGCCGATGATCATGGCCTCGCCATACTTGAAGACGTAAGAACCTGACTGGCCTGTGGCACCTGTAGCGGTAGTGAAGTTGTGCAGCGTGCAATAGCCGTTGCTGTCACCACTCCAGCCCCAGTTCACGTAGTACTGGCCGCTGGCATTCACGCCAAACACATTGAAGGCGTGGCCCGATACCTGGCCGCTCGTGATGTCATAGGCAAGATACTCGATAGGACGGCCGTTTTGAAGCTCGTTCAGCATCCACTCGTTCCACTGGGCATCGGTATATTGCTGGGGGCCATTGGAGTAGCCACTCCAGCTAGATCCTTGAAGTTCAGTAAGCATGAGGTACTGGGCATCGGTGTAGCCCATGTTGTGGCAACCTTCCAGAATTTCGGGATCGTTGGCGCCACTAGCACTGGTACCGTACATATAGTCGGGAATCAATTGGCCAGCATAGCGCATCAGCCATGCAACAGCGTCTTTCTGGGCACTGGTCGAGGAGTAGTTGGAGGGACCGGTGTACTCATCGATGATGTTAGCCCAGTCGGCAGCACGCTCTGGCAGAGCAGCAGCCGAGAGGCCGCTAGAGCTCGAACCATTGATGGCAGCTGCTGCAGGGAAGGTCTCGGGCCATTTCCACTTGTAGTAGCACATACTCAGCGAGGTAGCGGGGCAACCGGTGACAGCGTGACGGCTGCCGCTGGTGGGGCACTGGTTATTGTAAGGAGCGCTCTGATCCCAGTTGGCCAATACCAACGGGGCAACGGGCGAGGTGGCAAACTTGGGAAGTTTCACGGGAGTCATCGTGCCAGCCTTGAGGCCATCGATCTGGTACTTGTACTTGTTGAGCAGCCACTGCATGGCGGGTGGAATGTTGTTCACATCGAGTGAACCCTCTTCACCGTACATCAGGATCTGGGGTGCCTGGTCATCACCAGATACCACTACATAGGATTGGGTTGAATTGAAGATGTAGTAGTCTGTTGCCGTGGGCTTGGCTACCGATCTTTCAGCCTTAACGAGTTTGAGATTGGAAGCGGCCGAGGCTTTAAGACGACCGGCTTTCACTTGCTTGGCTAAAAATGCATTGGCTGCGGCCTGTGCCTGAGAGGTAGACACATCGGCGGCAGATGCCGACAGGGCCACAATTGCGGCCGACAATAGAATAAATAATTTCTTCATAAGCACACGTTGATTAAAATTAATTAAAACGGATTTTTTTTAAAAAAGGTTATCACTATTTAACCCGCAAATATAGTCTTTTAATCACAAACATTCAAAACTTTTTAAAAAAATCTAATAATTTCTTGAAAAATTTTTATCATCTGTTATTATTGGCAGACTCTCTTCATCTTGATACTGAGGACAATATCAACATTGAACGACAAAACCCAACAAATGATCGTGTGGCACATTTTTAAATGAATCCTCTTGTGCTTCTCGTGAGAAAATGAGTATATTTGCAGGTCATTATTGACATGTGTTTTTACAAGCAATCGACGATGAGCAACAACAACTCTTACACTGACCAATCGAAGCTCAAAAGCGAGGAAAAACGGTGCACGCTGGTGGGCATGGCGTGTGACGTGATTTTGTCAATGACAAAGATTGCCACAGGTGCCCTGGGGCATTCCAGCGCCATTCTCGCCGACGGCATTCACTCCATCAGCGACACGATGACCGACGCTCTGGTCTATGCCATGGTGCGACTGTCGGGCAAGGGTGCTGACGACCGATACCGCTACGGCAGGGGCAAGTTTGAGACGCTGGCAGCCTTCTTGATCAGTGTCATTCTGGTGATTGTCGCCCTGGGCCTCCTGGTCGAGGGCGTGAAAGACGTGTATGCCGCCGCCTCGGGCGAGACCCTGGAACGTCCACACAAGATGGCCTTGATTGTGGGCATCGTCTCGGTCCTGATCAAAGAGAGCCTCTACCACTACACGCGGTTCAAGGGGCAGCACACGGGTAGCAGCGCCCTGATGGTCTATGCCTGGCACCATCGCGCCGATGCGCTCTCCACAATCGCCACCCTGATGGGCGTTGCAGGAGCGATATGTCTGGGCGAACGATGGCGAGTGCTTGACCCGATAGCCGCGATTGGCGTGAGCGTCGTCATCCTATTGCTGGCCTACCGACTGGGGCGCCCTGCCGTCGAAGAGTTGCTCGAAGTATCGCTTCCCGACAGAGAAAAGGACCAAATCACCACCATTGTCACTCATACCCCTGGTGTGAAAGCATTCCACAACCTGCGCACGCGGCGCAACGGCAACCTGCGCGTGGTGGACCTGCACATCAAGGTGGACGGTGATCTCTCCGTCGCTCGTGCCCACGACATCACCCGTGAGATTGAGAAACAACTGAGCAATGAACTGGGCGAAGTGATGACCAACATCCACATTGAGCCTTACCGAGGCAGCAACATGTGCGAGAAGGAGTCCGATGAGCCGATTGCTCAGGAGTAAAACATTATATTACAACATATCATAGATTGGAAAAGATAACATTAAACAACACCCTGCCCCGCGTGTTTGCCGGTCATGACGGCATCCACAGCGACGTGTGGCTGCAGCAGGTCGTGCTGGAGCGCGGCAAGCGCTACCTCATCAGTGCCGAGAGCGGCACGGGCAAGTCATCGATGTGCAGCTATATCTTCGGTTACCGCCAGGACTATAGCGGCACTATCGCCTTTGACGGCACAGACATCCGCTCGTTGACCATCGCCCAGTGGTGTGACGTGCGCCAGCACCACATCGCCTATCTGCCCCAGGACATGCGCCTGTTCGGCGAACTCACGGCGATGGAGAACGTGGAACTCAAGAACCGGCTGACCGGGTTCAAGAACAAGCAGGAAATCAAACACTTGTTCCAGGCCCTGGGCATCGCCGACAAGCAGGACAGCCTGGCCAGCAAACTCTCTATCGGGCAGCAGCAGCGCGTGGCCATCATCCGCACCCTGTGCCAACCGTTTGACTTCATCCTGCTCGACGAGCCCGTGAGCCATCTCGACGAGGAGAACAACCGCATCGTGGCCCGCCTCATCACCGAGGAGGCCGACCGCCAGGGAGCCAGCGTGATCGCCACATCGGTGGGCTATCACCTGCAAATGGACAACGCCACCGTCATCAACCTTTAAAACTTAAAACTAAAAACTCAGAACTAAATATAATGAAAGATATCATCTGGAAGTTGCTGCGGCAGCACATCAGCAAGGGACAACTCATCGGCTTTGCCATCGCCAACCTCATCGGGTTGACCATCGTCTTGCTCGCGGTGCAGTTCTACCGCGACGTGCGCCCCGTGTTCAACGACGAGGAGAGTTTCATCAGCAAGGACTACCTCATCATCACCCGCGCCGTGACGGGTGCCGGAGCGATGATGGGCAACAACGGCGAGTTCAGCGACGGCGACATCAGCGACCTGGAAGGGCAGCCGTGGTGCCGCCAGGTGGGGCGGTTCCTGAACAGCGACTTTGCCATCGACGCCCAGTTGGGCGTGGGCAGCGGGCACGCGATGCACACGCAGTTCTTCTTTGAGTCGATTCCCGACGAGTTTATCGACATCGACCCCGAGCAGTGGGGCTTCAACCTCAATAAGCCCGAGGTGCCCGTGGTCATCTCGCGCGACTACCTGTCGCTCTACAACTTCGGCTTCGCCGCCACCCAGGGCATGCCCAAGATCAGCGAGGGCCAGGCCGAGATGCTGCCGCTGGAGTTCACCCTGAGCGGCAACGGCAAGCGCCAGACCATGCCAGGCCGCATCGTGGGATTCTCCAACCGCTTGAACACGGTCATCGTGCCGCAGGAGTTCATGGAGTGGGCCAACGGCTACTTTGGCACCGGGGCGGTGCAGCAGCCGCAGCGCCTCATCGTCGAGGTCAACAAGCCCGGCGACGTCAAGATTGAGGAGTACATGGACAGTCACCACTATGAGGTGGCGGGCGACAAGATGTCGTCGAGCAAGGCCAACTACTTCCTCACCGTCATCAGCGGCATCGTCATCGCCGTGGGCATCATCATCAGCCTGTTGTCGTTCTTTGTGCTCATGCTCAGCATCTACCTGCTGCTGCAGAAGAACACCCGCAAACTCCAGGACCTCTTGCTACTGGGCTACTCGCCCAGCCAGGTCTCACGCCACTACATCCTGCTCGTCGCCGGCCTCAACGCCGCCGTGCTCGTGCTGGCCATCGTGCTGATGCTCATCGGCCGCGTGGCCTATATGGACATGATTCACGCCTTCGGCATCAGCGGGGCAAGCGTCTGGGTATCCATCCTCGTGGGCCTCATCATCATGGGCGCCATCACCGCCGGCAACATCCACGCCATCCGCCAGAAAATCAACTCCCTCTGGCTCCACGAGAAATAAAAGGAATCAACCTCAAGTAACTAAATATAAATAACAAAAAATGCAATAAAATGCGAACTCTGTTCATTCACAAGATTAGTTAAATAATTCTTGCACACATCAAGTATTTTGACGATATTTGCTCACGAATTGTACATATGGTGATTGTATTAATAGTTTTAATCATCACTAAATTACTATAAATCAAAGATATGTACTACTTTTAAAATCATTTTAATATCTTTTAATCCTGCAGACGGGTTGACAGAAATAGTAAAATCAATTTTAAACCATTTATTATAATTCAATTATGGATAGGAGTAATTATTGCAGAATCATCAGAGTAATTATGACCACACTAAATGATCATGGTTTGGAGAACAAAGTAGATTATCAGCGCCCATTGAGCAACGGTCTACGGGGACTATTTATGATAACGATTAAAAATCTTGACTGCTGCATTAGCGATGTGATTGATCTATTAAGTCGCGTCATGAAAAAAGAAGGACTTGATGTGGGCGACAAAGAGGCTGATGAAGATATTACGCTTGTTGCAAGGTGGGACAAAAAATAGGTCATGTCGTTGATGCTAAATGGTCCTAAAGAAACCGCCATAAGCAAATGGACAATGTGCAAAAATAATTAAGCTACAATCTTCTTGTCCAATAGATTGACGTTTGTTTTAAAGATAAGTACTATGAAAAATCAATAGTATATCTTTATCAAACCTACACCACAATATGAAATGGAGTTTTTCCTTTGTGGCAGTTGTGACTACAGTAATAACTATTGAGCAGACTACACATCGATTAATAGAGAATGGCCGTGAATAGGTCATGAATTGAAAGATTCGTGAACATTCATGGCCATTCTTGCTTATATATTGGGCAACAGTACAAGTAGAACAATCCATTATGGCAGCTTAATGTTATCATAACATTAAAAAAGGAAAATTATTTGTTCAGCCGAGAGGAAAGTATTACCTTTGTTGCATAATTAACCATTAAGCATAAAATAACAACTTAAACTACTGATTATCAAATGAGTATGGAGAAGAAAATCGTGGAATGCGTGCCTAACTTCAGTGAGGGACGCAATATGGCCATTATCAAACAAATTACCGATGAGATTGAACGTGTCAAGGGCGTGAAACTGCTCGACGTGGACCCGGGCGAGGCTACCAACCGAACGGTGGTGACCTTCGTGGGCGAACCCGACGCCGTGCTTGAGGCTGCCTTCCAGGCCGTCGGCAAGGCTGGTCAACTCATCGACATGCGTGGTCATCACGGTGCCCACCCGCGCATGGGTGCCACCGACGTGTGCCCGCTCATCCCCGTGGCCGGCATCACCCTGGAGGAGTGTGCCGAACTGGCCCACAAACTGGCCGAGCGCATTGCCCGCGAACACAATATCCCCTGCTACTGCTATGAGGCTGCAGCCATGAAGCCTGGCCGCCAGAATCTGGCCGTGTGCCGCGCTGGCGAGTACGAGGCTTTGCCCGAGAAGATGAATACCGAGAAGGGCCCTGACTTCGGCAACCGTCCCTTTGACGAGGGCGTGGCCCGCACGGGCTGCACCGCCGTGGGTGCCCGCGACTTCCTCATCGCCGTGAACTACAACCTGAACACAACATCGACCCGCCGTGCCAACGCCATCGCATTTGACGTGCGCGAGAAGGGCCGCCCCGTGCGTGAGGGCAACCCCATCACCGGCAAGATTGTCAAGGACGAGAACGGCAACAACGTGATGAAGCCTGGTACCCTCAAGGGCACCAAGGCCATCGGCTGGTATATCGACGAGTACAAGATCGCCCAGGTGTCGATGAACATCACCAACATCAACGTCACGCCGCTGCACGTGGCCTTTGACGAGGTGTGCCGCTGCGCCCAGAACCGCGGCATCCGCGTCACCGGTACCGAGATCGTGGGCCTGATGCCCAAGCGCTGCCTCATCGAGGCCGGCAAGTACTTCCTGGAGAAGCAGCAGCGCTCGACGGGTATCCCCGAGGAGGACATCATCAACATCGCCATCCACTCGATGGGTCTGGACGACTTGAAGCCCTTTGACCCCAACGAGAAGGTCATCGAGTTCATGCTCGAGGCCGATAACAACAAGGCTGGTCGCCTGGTGGACCTGACCGTGACCGGATTTGCCGACGAGACCTCGCGCGAGTCGCCCGCTCCCGGTGGCGGCTCCATCAGCGCCTACATGGGTGCCCTGGCCGCTTCTCTGGGCACGATGGTTGCCAACCTGTCGAGCCACAAGCCCGGCTGGGACAAGCGCTGGCACGAGTTCAGCGTGTGGGCCGACAAGGGCCAGGCGCTGAAGGTCGAACTGCTGCACCTTGTTGACGAGGACACCGACGCCTTCAACAGGATCATGGCCGCCTTCGGCATGCCCAAGAAGACCGAGGAGGACAAGGCTGCCCGCACCGCCGCCATCCAGGATGCTACCCTGTATGCCACCCAGGTGCCCCTGCGCACGATGAAGGCTTCGTTCAAGGCCTTCGAGATCTGCCGCGCTATGGTCGAGACCGGCAACCCCAACAGCGTGACCGACGCTGGCGTGGGCGCTCTGGCAGCACGTGCCGCCGTCATCGGTGCCGGCATGAACGTGAAGATCAACGCTTCGAGCCTGACCGACCGCTCGGTCGCCGAGAAACTCATTGCCGAGGCCAACGAACTCGTGGGCAAGGCCAATGCCGAGGAGGCCGAGATCACCGCAATGGTTGAAGAGAAGATCAAGTGATAAGCCTGAGGCTTGGATGAGTGATTAGAGATTAGTGATTAGAGAACAATTAAAAACAAACATAAACATGACCAAAGAAGAATTTATTGCCGACATTCGCGGTGGTATCCCCGAGGAACTGCCCGAATTGCAGCCCTATGACACCGAGATTAACCATGCGCCCAAGCGCAAGGACATCCTCACCCCCGAGCAGAAGAAACTCGCCCTGAGGAACGCCCTGCGCTACTTCCCCAAGCACCTCCATGCCGCCCTGGCTCCCGAGTTTGCCGAGGAGTTGAAGAAGTATGGCCGCATCTACATGTACCGCTATCGTCCCAAGTATGAGATGTATGCCCGTCCCATCGACGAGTACCCCGCACGTTCGCGCCAGGCTGCCGCCATCATGCTGATGATCCAGAACAACCTGGATCCCCGCGTGGCTCAGCATCCCCACGAACTCATCATCTACGGCGGCAACGGTGCCATCTTCCAGAACTGGGCACAGTACCGCCTGGTGATGAAGTACCTGAGCGAGATGACCGACGAGCAGACGCTGGTCATGTACTCGGGACACCCCCTGGGCCTGTTCCCCTCACACAAGAATGCGCCCCGCGTGGTGGTGACCAACGGTATGGTCATCCCCAACTACAGCAAGCCTGATGACTGGGAGCGTGACAATGCCCTGGGCGTGAGCCAGTATGGCCAGATGACCGCCGGTTCCTATATGTACATCGGCCCGCAGGGTATCGTGCATGGCACGACCATCACGGTGCTCAACGCTGCCCGCAAGCAGCTCGTGAAGCGCGGCCAGAAGGGTGGCGACATCCACGGTATGCTGTTCGTGACCGCTGGTCTGGGTGGCATGTCAGGTGCCCAGCCCAAGGCCGGTAACATCGCCGGCGTTGTCAGCGTCACCGCCGAGATCAACCCCCTCGCAGCCCAGAAGCGCTACGACCAGGGTTGGGTCGATGAGTTGCACGACAACCTCGATGAGTTGATTCCCGCCATCCGCAAGGCCGTGGCCGACAAGAGGACCGTATCAATGGCCTATGTGGGCAATGTCGTTGACCTGTGGGAGCGTCTGGCTGCCGAGGACATGCACGTTGACCTGGGTAGCGACCAGACGTCGCTGCACAACCCCTGGGCGGGCGGTTACTATCCCGTGGGTCTGACTCTTGAGGAGAGCAAGCAGATGATGGCCGAGGAACCCGAGAAGTTCAAGGAGTGTGTGCGCGAGTCGCTGCGCCGCCAGTGTGCCGCCATCAACAAGTTGGCCGACAAGGGCATGTACTTCTTTGACTATGGCAACGCCTTCCTGCTGGAGTCGAGCCGCGCCGGTGCCGACATCATGACGGCCGATGGCAAGTTCCGCTATCCGTCCTATGTCCAGGATATCATGGGCCCGATGTTCTTTGACTATGGCTTCGGCCCCTTCCGCTGGGTTTGCACCAGTGGCGATCCTAAGGATCTGGAGACCACCGACCGCCTGGCAGCCCAAGTGCTCGAGGAAATCCGCAAGGACGCTCCCGAGGACATCCAGGGCCAAATGGACGACAACATCCACTGGATCAAGGAGGCCGGCCCCAACCACCTCGTAGTGGGCTCTCAGGCCCGCATCCTGTATGCCGACGCCGAGGGCCGTACCAAGATTGCCCTGGCGTTCAACGACGCCATCCGCAGCGGTGAACTGAGTGCTCCTGTCGTACTCGGTCGTGACCACCACGACGTGTCGGGTACCGACTCGCCCTTCCGCGAGACGAGCAACATCTATGACGGCTCGCAGTTCTGTGCCGACATGGCTGTACAGAATGTCATTGGCGACTCCTTCCGTGGCGCAACGTGGGTCAGCATCCACAACGGCGGCGGTGTAGGCTGGGGCGAGGTCATCAATGGTGGCTTCGGTATGGCCATCGACGGCAGTGAAGATTCGGCACGCCACATCCGCGAGATGCTCTTCTGGGACGTGAACAACGGTATTGCCCGTCGCAGCTGGGCCCGCAACAAGGGCTCGATGGACGCCATCCGTCGCGAAATGGAGCGCACACCCGAGTTGACCGTCACCATGCCCAACCTGGTGGACGATGACGTAATCGACAACGCTGTTACCATCTTCTGATTTGTTGAACAACCTATAAACACGATAAAAACTATATATGACACATCAAATTAGTGCCGAGCATCTCACGGTTCAAAAAATCGCCGAGATCATCGAAGGCCATCATCAGCTCAAACTCAGTGCCGATGCCATCAAGCGCATCACCCACTGTCGTGAATACCTGGACAAGAAGATTGCCGAGAGTGACAAGCCTATCTATGGCGTGACCACGGGCTTTGGCTCGCTGTGCAAGATTTCCATCAGCAACGACCAGTTGTCACAACTGCAGATTAACCTGATGATGTCTCACGCCTGCGGCGTGGGCGAGCGCGTGCCCAACGACATTGTCAAGATCATGATCCTGTTGAAGGTGCAATCGCTGAGTTACGGTTACTCGGGCGTGAAACTTGACACCGTTGAGAGGCTCATCGACCTCTTCAACAACGATGTATATCCTGTAGTCTATAAACAAGGATCGGTGGGAGCATCGGGCGACCTCGTGCCTCTTGCTCACCTCTGCCTGCCCATCGTGGGCCTGGGCGAAGTCGAGTATAAGGGCGAGCGCATGAGTGGTGCCGACCTGTGCAAGAAGATGGGCTGGGAGCCTGTCAAGCTGGGATCTAAGGAAGGTTTGGCCCTCCTTAACGGCACCCAGAACATGAGTGCTCACGCTGTGTGGGCTCTTATCAAGGCCGAACGCTTGAGCAAGTGGGCCGACGTTATCGCCGCTATCTCGCTGGAAGCCTATGATGGCCGTATCGAGCCCTTCACCCATGCCGTACACGCCGTACGTCCCCACCAGGGTCAAATTGAGACCGCTGCTCGTATGCGCGAGCTGCTCGATGGCAGTGAGCTCATCCGCCAGCCCAAGGTCAATGTGCAGGATCCCTACTCGTTCCGCTGCATTCCACAGGTTCACGGTTCGGTCAAGGACACCATCCGTTACGTGGGTTCGGTTATCGATACCGAGATCAATTCGGCTACCGACAATCCCACCGTTTGCCCCGATGAGGATCTTATCATCTCGGCAGGCAACTTCCACGGTGAGCCCATCGCCATGCCCATGGATTTCCTGTGCATCGCTATGGCCGAATTGAGCAACATCTCGGAGCGCCGCACCTACAAGCTCGTGTCCGGCACCCGCGATCTGCCTAGCTTCCTGGTGGCACAACCTGGCGTGAACAGCGGTTTCATGATACCGCAATATACCGCTGCTGCTATCGCTAGCCAGAGCAAGACGCTGTGTATGCCCTCATCAGCCGACACCATCCCCACTTCACAGGGTCAAGAGGACCACGTGAGCATGGGTGCCAACGCTGGTGTGAAACTGTGCAAGGTGGTTGAGAATACCGAGCGCGTGCTGGCTATTGAGCTGTTCAACGCAGTTCAGGCACTGGAGTTCCGTCGCCCGTTGAAGTCGTCTCCCTTGCTGGAGAGCGTCATGGCCGACTACCGCAAGGTGGTTCCCTTCATCAACGAGGATCAACCGATGTACCCGCACATCGCTAAGTCGGTAGAGTTCTTGCAGAACAACAAGATTGACTGATGAAAAGATTGATTAAGAATATCGCTTGTCTGGCAGGCATTGATTCCGACAGGAA
>CAMJZI010000017.1 GCA_946410185.1 uncultured Porphyromonadaceae bacterium | reverse complement strand
ACTCGCTCAGGTCAAACATGCTGGCCTTGTCATAGTCGTAGGTGGCGGCATAGATGCTTACCGCTCCGGCGACAATCATAATGAGGTAGAGGACGATGGTAAACCAGTCCACCGACTTCAATAGGTTGGTATTCTCATCTTCGTTCCTTACTTCCATTTATTATCAGTTGCAAGTTTTTAAGATTTTTTGAATGACTGTTCACGCCAAGCGACTTAATCACCAGAGGGTCTCTTTACCTTGGGATAGGTGATGGTGTGGCGGCTGGCCATGGCACGTCCACGGGCTTGTAAACCGGCAGAGTTGCCTTGCAGGTAGCGTTGAATCATCATGGCTCCGATGGGCACGCCATAGGTGGCACCGAAACCTGCATTCTCAACAAAGACACAGACGGCAATCTTGGGGTCGTTCATCGGTGCAAAGCCCATGAATATCGAGTGATCGCGCCCGTGGGGGTTCTGAGCCGTACCCGTCTTTCCGCACACGTCCAGACCAGGGATGTTAGCACCAGTACAGGTACCGCCCAGCACTGCCATGCGCATGCCCTCGACGATGTCGGCATAGTAGTGTTTGTCGATGTCGGTATCATGCCGTTCCAGGCTTTTCTTGAGCACACCCACCCCCTGGATGTTCTTGACAACATGGGGAGTGATGTAGTAGCCCCGGTTGGCGATAGTGGCACTCAGGTTGGCGATTTGCAGTGGCGTGGCAAGGATTTCACCCTGTCCGATGGCATCGCTGATAATCGTTTGGCCAACCCAGCGGCCCTCACCGTATATCTTGTCATAGAAGGCCGTGTTGGGGATGAAGCCTCGGCTCTCTCCTGGCATGTCGATGCCCAGTTTGTAGCCGTAGCCCATCGACACCATGTGATTTTTCCACACCTCAAAGGCTTTGCCAGTCGAGCCATACTTGCTGCGCTTGTCCATCATGTATTTGAATCCCCAGCAGAAGTAGGCATTACACGACGTCTGCAAGGCGGGCTTGAGGGGAATGGGGGAGCCGTGACTGTGGCAACCCACTCGCAGTCCTGCGTTGACATAACCGCGACGGCAGGGAAAGACGGTGCTCGTGGTGATGATGCCCTCCTGCAGGAAGATGAGTCCCTGTGTGGGCTTGAACGTCGATCCGGGCGGGTAGGCAGCCATAATGGAACGGTCATAAAGCGGCTTGAGCCTATTGTTGACAAGGTCTCGATAATTCTTGCCTCGTTCCTTGCCCATGAGCAGCGACGGGTCATAGGTGGGGCTAGACACCAGCGCCAGTATCTCGCCCGTCTTGGGCTCGATGCACACGATGGCTCCCACCTTGCCCTGCATGATCATTTCGCCGAATGCCTGCAGGCCAATGTCGATGCTGAGCCTCAGGTTGTTACCGGCAACGGGTGCGATGTCGTCGGCACCGTCGTTATAGCGCCCCTTGATTTTGCCTGTCGCGTCACGAATCAGGATTTCCTTGCCCTTGACGCCGCGCAGCCACTGCTCATAGCTCTTCTCGATGCCCAGGTCGCCCGTGTAGTCACCAGGACGGTAATAGCCATCATTCTCGATGTCACGGGCATTGACCTCGCGGATGTCGCCCAGCACATTGGCCGCGACGGGATAGTTATACTGCCTGAGGATGCGTTGCACCACATAGAAACCAGGGAAACGGTACAGTTTCTCCTGCAACCGGCCATAATCCTCGGGTGTGAGGTGGTTCATGAACACCTGTTGGGTAAAGGCCGAGTAGCTGCGGCCCTTTTTCATCTCTTGCCAGCGATGGTCAAACTCCTCCCGGCTGATTTGCAGCGTGTTGCAAAAGTCTATGGTGTCAAACGGGACAACATCTTTGGGAATCATCACCAGGTCATACTCGGGAACATTATAGACCACGAGCGAGTCGTTGCGGTCGTAGATGAGGCCTCGCGACGGGTAGATGACCTTCTCCATAAAAGCGTTGTTGTCGGCATGGGCTTTGTAGGTGCTGTCCAGCACCTGCAACTGCACCAGGCGGACAATGTAGATGATGACAACCGCCACGATGAAGCCACCGATGACCAGCTTGCGTCGTTCAAGGTTATAATCTTTTCTCACGGCGCGTGCTCACTAAAGTGTCCAACCCGAAGATGATGATAATCGACAGCACACTGCTTGCCGCGATGCGGGCAAGGGTGAGCGTGATATTGTATAGGGAGAACGCCTGGATGAGGAAAATGAGCGTACAATAGACTGTCACCAGCGTGGCCATATACTTGAAGTAATCGCCCACTCCCATCGAGTCGACCGACGGGATGGGGATGTTCATGTCGTTTTCACGAGAGACAAAGGCGTTGAACACCGGGCGCCTCATGGCTGCCATGATGGTGCATGCCAGGGCATTCATGCCAGGCGTGTTATTGAAGATATCGACAATCAGACCGGTAAAAAATGCGATGGTCAGCACCCATCCGCTGTGCAGGTTCACTGGCAACCTCAAGATCAGGTAGATGAAGACAACCGGCATGGCGATGTTGAACAGCACAATCTTGTTGCACACCAGTTGCAACACGATGAGCACAAGAAAGAGCATGATGAACTGTATCACTGTCTTGGTCATGGCTGATCGTTTGTTTCGGGTTCGGGTTCTGACGGCACAGGCTGGACGGGTTGGGCTGTGGGCACGTCGGGTTGAGTTTTCTTCTTGGCAGGCTGCTCGGCGGGCACAACGTCAACAATCTCGGGCTTGATTTCCGGTCTTGTTTGAATTCCGGCCACGGTGTCGATACCTTCCTCGGCACGCCGCAGTGCGTCGATTTGTGCATTCATGCTGTTGGTGATGACGCGCACGTTGCTCAGTTGGCTGAAGTTGGTGGTCAACCTGATGCGCAACGACATGAAACTGTCGCTCATGCCGCGGGCCAGACCATCGACGGTGCCAACAATGATACCCTCGGGGAACACCGCCGAGTAGCCACTGGTGACGATGGTGTCACCCTTGTGGAAGGTGAGATGCTTGGGTAATTCCTCGAGAACGGCAAACCTGGAATCCTTGCCATCCCAGACCATGCTGCCAAAGAAGCCACTGTTCTTTAACTTGCACGACAGTCTCATGTGCGGATTCAGCAGCGAGATGACGCGTGCCGCATGAGGCCCCACCACATTGACGATGCCCACCACGCCGTTCTGGTCGATAACACCCATCTCGGGCTTGACACCATCGTTGCTGC
Organism: uncultured Porphyromonadaceae bacterium; assembly: GCA_946410185.1. Classification (GTDB taxonomy): domain Bacteria; phylum Bacteroidota; class Bacteroidia; order Bacteroidales; family Muribaculaceae; genus Sodaliphilus. The sequence continues at coordinate 25,030 of CAMJZI010000017.1, read as the reverse complement.
CACGGTCTATGGTGATGTAATTGTTGGGCTGTGCGATACTGTTGCTGATGACATGGGCCATCACAAATGTGTATTGCTTCAACGCTGGTTGATGCAGCGAGTCGGGCGACAGCAACTCCTGCTCGGCCATCTCCTGCCGCAGCTCAATCAGTTCCATCTCCAGCGCGGCGTTGCGTTCCTGCAGGCTCTCATTGATGTCGCGCAGGTGAAAATAGGACGTGACACCGTTAAAAGCCCTGTAAACCGCGGCACTCAGCGAGTTTGCCGAGGTCAGGTAAACGCTCTGCTGGTAAGGGTTATCCTTAAACAGCAGCACGAGGCTCAATATCACATAGACTGCGAAAATGAACCACGCACTGTGTTTGACGAAAAAGTTGAGCAGATTATTCATCGATCTTTAGTTTTAAGTGTCTAGTTTTAAGTTTTTAGTAATAATACTACAGTCTGATGATTTTCAGGCGATAGCAGTTGTACTTAAAACTTACAACTTAAAACTTACAACTGGGATTAACGCATGAGGAATTTGAAATGCTTGATGTTCTTCAGGGCGATACCAGTGCCCTTGGCAACAGCATGCAGGGGATCCTCAGCAACATGGAACTCAATACCGATCTTGTCGGTCAATCGGCGATCCAGGCCGCGCAACAGGGCACCGCCACCGGTCAGGAAGATGCCGTTGTGCACGATGTCCTGGTACAGCTCGGGAGGAGTCTGCTCCAGTGCGCTCAGCACAGCAGCCTCGATCTTGGAGATCGACTTCTCGATGCAATGGCACACCTCCTGGTAGGTCACGGGAACCTCAAGGGGTAACGAGTTCACCTGGTTGGGGCCGTGGATGATGAAGTCCTCGGGGGCATCGGGACCCAGGTCGGTCAATGCCGAACCTACGTTGATCTTGATGGCCTCGGCCGTGCGCTCACCCACGCGCACGTTGTGGGCGCGGCGCATGTGCTCCTGGATGTCCTCGGTCAGGTCGTCGCCAGCGGTGCGGATGCTCTTGTTGCTCACGATGCCACCCAGCGAGATGACAGCAATCTCGGTCGTACCGCCGCCGATGTCAACAATCATGTTGCCCTCGGGCGCCAGCACGTCGAGACCAATACCCAGGGCTGCTGCCATGGGCTCATAAATCATGTAAACGTCACGACCGCCGGCATGCTCGCTCGAGTCACGGACGGCGCGGATTTCGACCTCGGTCGAGCCCGAAGGGACACACACGACCATGCGCAGCGAGGGGGAGAACCAGTGATTCTTGGCGCTCACCTTCTTGATCATGCCGCGAATCATGTGCTCGGCGGCATTGAAGTCGGCGATAACACCGTCGCTCAAGGGGCGCACGGTGCGGATGCCCTCGTGCACCTTGCCGTGCATCTCGCGGGCGCGTTCACCCACGGCGATGGGCTTGTTGGTCTTGGAGTCGAGAGCTACTACCGACGGCTCGTCAATGACGATGCGGTCGTTATGGATGATAATGGTGTTGGCTGTTCCTAAATCGACAGCGATCTCTTGTGTGAATGAAAACCATCCCATGATTGTTATCTGTATGTTTGATAGTTAGTTAAGAATCTGTATTGCAAATATCTCTCGTTTAGTGGACTGCAAAATTACTCAAATCTTGCCAAAACTCCGCTATGTTTTAGTATAGTTTTTTCGTTTTTGAATTGGATCAGCCGATATTCTGGAAAGACCCTGATCATAGCATCTGCTCCAGAGCATCTACAGCATTGCGCACACAGTCCTCGCAGGAGCATAAAACCCTGCCAGAGCCCATGCCCTTCAGGTCCTTGCAACGTGTCGCGCCGCAGCTTTGTTCAAACAGGGTCCTCAGCTGGCTGGCCTGCGGATTCATGCGGCGATGATCGAATTGCAGCAGTCCCTGGACCATCTGTGCTCCACACAAGGCGCCACAGGTCTCCTCCATGCAGCCCATGCCGCTGCCAAAACAGGCTCCCATGGCCATCAACCGATCCTCGGACAGGCCCAGTTCGGGCGCGAAGGCCAGCAGCACGGCCTGGCAGCAGTTGTTGGTGCGTTTATACATCACTGCGCGCTCTCGGCGCGGCATGTCGTTTGTCATTTCGTTAGGTTCCATCATTGCTATATTGATAATGTGTATATTGTACTGCAAAGGTAGCGCAATCTCGTGAAACGGCCATCGCCGGATGGCGTCTTTTTGTGAGGGAAAACAGGGCAACAACTCTATCTAGGCATTTTGCACGCTTCTTGCCAGGTGGAATTTCTGTTACCTGTTATGGCAATAAGGGGGCTGTGTTCACGTTATATATAATGTATAACGTGATATCAAGTGCGCACTATGAATAAGAGAATAATCATACTCATGGCGGCTGCGCTGGCTTTGTTATCGGCCAGCGGCCAGGTGAGGTTTATCGGTGGAAACTATCCCGTGCTGGCGGTGGCGTCGGACAAAAGCGTCACCGGCTTGGACAGCATTTTTGTCGTCTATGACATTGATGGCGTGGGAATGGTCTATTCGTCGCCGACGGGAGAGCGTCCCGAGTGGGTAAGCTTTGAAAAACGCGGCAGCGGGCTCGTGTTTGAGGATGTCCAGAACCAGTGGAATGGTTTCGAGGCCACGCTCCCTCAGATCGAGGCTGGCAAGGGCTACATTATCGACAATCGTTTCTACTGTTGGGTAGTGAATTATGCCGACTACAGGATGTCGCTGACGGCTTTGTATCCCGAGAATGACCAGCCTTGCGACCTGTTGACAATCAGGGTCGACGGTGTTGCCCACAAGATTCCTTATCTCACCACCAGAGGCGAAACAATGGTGCTGGACCGTCAACTGGAGTTGACCTTCGAGACCCAAACGCGGGGCGACAGCACTGAATGGGAGATAACTCCTGTGACCGAGACCTTTGAAAGCCTTGATGAGCCCATTGTGATCGATCAGCCCCTGTGCGACACTAAATTCCGACTCACTGGCGACCAATTCCTCAGGAGATGGAAGAATTGGGGACTGGAAGAGGAATCTGCCGAGTACGTCAATTTCGTCACGCAGGCAGTGGATTGTGCCTCGATAGCCGTACAGCTCGACGTGCGCAACAACACTAACGAGAAAAAATCGAATTACGGTCAAGAAGATAAGACGTTTGGGGGGTCAGCACCCATTCGCATTTTGTTTACCGGCTTTCCGACCTATGCCGTTAGATTCAGGGAGTGGCAGATGGCCACCGACCCCGAATTTGAGAACATCATTATGGAGTTTTACCAGGACGAAGTCGATTACACGTTCAGTGAAACGGGTACCTACTACATGCGCTACAAGGTGGCCAATGGTGATGGCTCTTGCGAAGCTCCCATCGATGATGAGATATATACCATTATCGTGAGCGAGAGCCGATTGGACTGCCCCAATGTGTTCTCGCCGGGTTCGGAAGATGAAGTGAACCACATCTGGAAAGTCTCCTATAAGTCGCTTGTCGAGTTCCATTGCTGGATTTTTAATCGTTGGGGCAAACTCCTCTATGAGTTCACCGATCCAAGCGGCGGCTGGGATGGCTATTATAACGGGCGCCTTGTAGATACCGGTGTGTACTACTATGTGATTGAGGCGCTGGGCAGCGACGGCATCAGATACAATCCCACTGGTGCTATCAGCATCCTGCGTTACAACAGGGGCGAGAGCAGTGGGGGAACTGGACTTTGAAAACAGCGGTGTGAATGAAGCCGCTCTTGCCGGTGAATGGCGAAGATTAAAAACAACCTACTGACTGAGGATAGACATAACATGAAGAAAATCATATTGATGGCCGCATTGCTGATGGCGTGGACCATCACTGCTCCGGCTCAACTCAAGCGTGAATACAGCAAGGCAAATTCAGGCTCGTCATCGCCTGTGTTTAGTGTTACCGCAAGTCCTGATATCCCGATGAGCGTAACCTTTGCAGGAGAGAAGATCAGTTTTGACCGTCTGGACATGGCCGAGCGTCTTGACAGGGAGTTGACGGGAATCATCTACGGCCAGACCACCACTGAGCTATGCTTTAAGCGTGCCAACCGCTATTTCCCTGCCTTGTCCAGGATATTGAAAGATCAAGGTGTCCCACTGGATTTCCTCTACTTGGCGGTTACCGAGAGCTCGATGGACTATAACGCCTATTCCAGTGCCAAGGCTGCCGGCATGTGGCAGTTGCTGGCCGGGACGGCGCGCGACTATGGTCTGGAAGTGAGTGATGAGGTGGACGAGCGATATGATCCTGAAAAAGCCACAGTGGCCGCATGCAAGTACCTGAAGGCGGCCTATAAGAAATATGGGCACTGGCCAACTGTCGCCGCAAGTTATAACGCTGGAATACAGCGACTTACTGGTGAACTGTCGAAACAGAAGGTGGACAACTCGTTTGACCTGTATCTGGTGCAGGAAACCTCGCGGTACGTCTTCCGGATCATCGCCTACAAGCTTGTGATGGAGTCGCCCAAGCGTTACGGCTATCGCCTGTCTCGCAAGCACTTGTGGCAGCCTGTATCCTATACCACGGTCGATGTGACAGGGGCGGTCGCCAGCTGGGTGGATTGGGCCAAGTCCAAAGGCCTCACCTATGCACAGTTGCGAGAGGCCAACCCCTGGATACGCTCAACAAAACTGACCAACACGGCCGGCAAGACCTACAAGGTGCGTGTGCCCAAATCGAGCGACTTGTACCGCAGCAAGCGCACCTTTACGGCCTATAACAAGGACTGGGTGGTGGATTAATTAAGGTGTACTCATTGAAAAATAAAACAAGGGTTGTGTCAGGGACCTTGACATTCACTGGCATTATATATGACAAAGCATGAAACTTAACGGGCAGGATATCGAGAGCGTTGAGGTGCTGGGCGCGAGAGTTCATAACCTCAAGAATATCGATGTGGAGATTCCCCACTACAAGTTGACGGTAGTCACGGGATTGAGTGGCAGCGGTAAGTCATCGCTGGCGTTTGATACCGTTTTTGCCGAGGGGCAACGACGCTACTTGGAGACATTCTCTTCCTATGCCCGCAACATGTTGGGAATGCTCGAGCGGCCCAATGTGGACAAGATATCCGGCTTGTGCCCCGTCATCTCGATAGGGCAGAAGACCGTAAACCGCAACCCGCGCAGCACCGTGGGCACAACGACCGAGGTGTATGACTACCTGCGTCTGCTCTATGCGAGGGCTGCCGACGCCTATTCCTACCTGTCGGGCGAGAAGATGGTCAAGTATACCATCGATAAGATTCTGAGCTTGATTCTTGAGCGTTACCAGGGACGCAAGATTTATATCCTGGCACCCTTGGTCAAGAACCGTAAGGGGCATTACAAGGACTTGTTCGAAAACTTGCGCAAGAAGGGCTATATCAACGTGCGTGTCGACGGCCAGTTGCGTGAAATCACCTACGGCATGAAACTGGACCGCTACGTTAACCATAGCGTGGAACTCGTGGTGGACCGTCTGAAGGTTGCCGAGAAAGACAACAAACGTCTGGCCGACACAGCCGACCTGGCCTTCAAGCAGGGTAACGGACAGTTGATGATCCTCGATGCCGAGACCAACGAGGTGGGCTATTACAGCCGTTCGCTCATGGACCCCGCAACAGGGCTGTCCTATCTGGAGCCGGCTCCACACAACTTCTCGTTCAACTCTCCACTGGGGGCTTGCCCGCGATGTAAGGGCTTGGGATATGTCAACATCATCGATCGTGACAAGATCATGCCCGACATGACAATGAACATCCGCAACGGGGGCATCCTGCCCCTGGGCAAGTACAAGAATGTACAGATATTCTGGCAGATAGCCGCCATTTGTGAAAAATATGGCTGCACTCTGGACACGCCCCTTGGCGAGCTGCCCGAAGAAGCCCTGAACGACATCCTCAATGGCACCAACGAGCGGTTGAACCTGCGCACCGAGACCCTGAGCACAAGCAATTACTTCCTCTCCTTTGATGGACTGGTCAAGTATATCGAGATGCAGCAGGATGACACCGCCACAAGCGCGGCACAAAAGTGGGCGGGACAGTTCTTCTCGCGCGCGACATGCCCTGAGTGCAATGGCGCTCGCCTGAACCGCGAGGCATTGCACTTCAAACTTCACGACAAGAATATCGCCCAACTGGCAGCGATGGACATCGTGGAGTTGCGCGACTGGATTGAAGACCTCCACAATCACTTATCTGCGACACAAAACGAAATCGCTCGCGAAATCGTCAAGGAAATCAGCTCAAGGCTCAACTTCCTGCTCGAGGTGGGACTGGACTACATGTCGCTCAACCGCAACTCGGCATCGCTGTCGGGTGGCGAGAGTCAACGCATCAGGCTGGCCACGCAGATTGGTTCGCGCCTGGTCAATGTGCTCTATATTCTGGACGAACCTTCCATCGGACTGCATCAGCGAGACAACCAGCGGTTGATAGATTCGCTGAAGACCCTGCGTGACGACGGCAACACGATTCTTGTTGTCGAGCATGACAAGGAAATGATGCTGCAGGCCGACTATGTCATAGACATCGGTCCGCAGGCCGGACGCAAGGGTGGACACGTCGTGTTCACCGGCACGCCTCAGCAATTGCTGCAACAGCACACGCTCACCGCCGACTACCTGAATGGCACCCGTTCGATCGAGGTGCCCGCAAAGCGCCGGGAAGGAAATGGCAAACACCTGCGCCTGGTGGGATGCCGGGGCAATAACCTCAAGGGGGTGAATGTGGATTTTCCGTTAGGCACCTTTATTTGTGTCACGGGCGTGAGCGGCAGCGGCAAGTCTACTTTGGTCAATGCCACATTGCAGCCCATACTGAGCCAGCGCCTTTATCGGTCACACACGGCACCCATGCCCTATGACTCGGTCACCGGCCTGGAGCATGTTGACAAGGTCGTCACGGTGGACCAGACACCGCTGGGTCGAACCCCGCGCTCCAATGCAGCAACCTATACTGGCGTCTTTACCGATATCCGAAACCTGTTTGTCAATTTGCCCGAGTCCAAGATTCGAGCCTATAAGCCTGGACGTTTCTCGTTCAACACCGGTGGCGGACGTTGCGAGGCTTGCGGTGGCAACGGCTACAAGGCAGTAGAGATGAATTTCCTGCCAGACGTTCTCGTCCCGTGCCAGGAGTGTGGTGGCAAGCGTTACAATCGCGAGACCCTTGAGGTCAAGTTCAAGGGCAAGTCCATTGCCGACGTGCTGGACATGACCATCAACCAGGCTGTCGATTTCTTTGATGCCGTTCCTTCAATCCTGAGAAAAATCAAAGTCCTGCAGGACGTGGGACTGGGGTATATCAAGTTGGGGCAGCCTTCGAGCACACTGTCGGGCGGAGAGTGCCAGCGCGTGAAACTGGCATGCGAGCTTGCCAAGAAGGATACCGGCAAGACTGTCTACATTCTTGATGAGCCAACAACGGGATTGCATTTTGAGGACATCAAAGTGCTGCTCGGAGTACTCAACCGACTTGTCGAGAAAGGAAACACCGTGATCGTTATCGAGCATAATCTAGACGTGATCAAGTGCGCCGATTACATCATCGACATGGGACCCGAAGGCGGACGGGGCGGGGGACAGGTGGTCACTACAGGCACCCCCGAGCAGGTTGCCGCATCACACGAGTCAGTCACCGCACGCTTCCTGAAACAAGAAATAGAAGGATAAAAACTGTTGTCAAAATGTGGCAAGCAAACGGGGCATTACCATAGCGGTAGTGCTCCGATTATTGTCATGTCTAGGTTGGAATGAAGGAGTCGTTTGCCAGGAGCTGAAACTGGATTGTGTCAGTTTTTGGGACTCGATTTCTGGTGGATGAGTGGCCCCATGAGAGATGCCGTGTCACGATTTTTGGGTGGGTGGAGTGGGGCAGAAACACGTTTTTTCAAAAAATGCACCGATTTCAACTCAGAAAATTTCAGTTTTAGACATACCAAAAACGTTTCCTGGCTACCAAAAGCGGACATAAAAATCACACAAAACTGCCACGCCATTTATCGAGGATTCTGGTGCTAATTGCTTGTAGGGTGGGAGGGATAGGTCATTTTTCAAGCATATTAACTTCTTCAAAAAATTGGTCAAAATGTCGCTTTTTGGCTATTTGAGATGATTTATGACCTAGAATAGCGAGAAATAGCTTTGTTAACCCTATTTTTGAGTTTTCTGACATCGAAAATAGATGCTGAGCTGATGTTATAGAGTATGCCTCAATGTCCTGTAAATAATATAGATTTGTCATTTAGTGGAAATAACTATCTATGGTGAGAATTGCTTAAATTCCTGTTTCTTGACCTGATTTAGGATTTGCTCTGGAAAATCGCAAGGAAATCGAGTTGAGATTCCAGAAAGTCAAAAATGGTATTTTACCAACACGAAATTCTGGTTTGAAAACGGATGCAGGTTTGCGTTTTGAAACGGCAGGGTGGGGAGTAAAATAGCCGGTTTGGCTACCTGAGGAGCCGTTTGCATTTGCGACACAGGCTTAATAAATGAGAATTTACGCCCGTAAAGTTTACAATAACACCAAAATATTTGATTAACACTTATTTACACACACTATAATATGCTGAAAATCAATCAAATAATATAAAAACCTCTAGTTGTGCTCTAGGTTTTGTTACCCGTGGGTCTGGGTGTTAGGATATGATAGTGTAATCTAAGTCTAAATGTCTAAATAACAATGTGATAATAGCTAAATATTAAAGCTTTGCTTTTAATTGAACTATTTACTTCCGAAACTTTCCATTTTGTGTCAACTTTTGGAAAACTTAATTGCAAATTTTAAAATTTTCGTTTTTAAATTTGGCCGTTTCAATTATTCGTTTTAAATTTGCAATCCCAAAATTAAAAAACGCAAATCGACGTTTTAGCCGTTTTGGACTCGATTTAGGACGTTTCCTTGATCGTAGTTTTACTCCAGAAAATTTTCTGGACAGTATTATGAGATTCTCACGCACTAGAGCGCGTACTAAAAATTGTTCTTAAATGGATATTGTAACGAGATTAAAAATGTTTCTTGAGCAAACCGGAATTTCCAATTCACAGTTTGCCGACACATGCGAGATTCCTCGTCCTACTCTCTCGCAGTTGCTCAACGGACGCAACAAGAAAGTGAGTGACGAGGTCATTGGCAAGATACATCGTGCTTATCCATCGTTGAACGTGATGTGGCTCATGTTTGGTGACGGTGAGATGCTCATGAATGGAAATGGAGGGGATGTAGCTGGGACTGACAAATTGTCAGACAATGCAAAGTCTGTCGATAGCCAGATCGATGACCTGGGACAGCGGGCCATCTCGTTTGTCGATGATGAGACAATGGGATATCCCCAGCCAACAAAGGCAACGCAGCGTGTGGCTGCTACCCCCTCGATGAGCGAGACCATCCAGACCATCATGCGCAACAGCAATGCAGGCCGGATGTCTCCACGGGGTTCGGCTTCGCCCGATGCCCGCCGCGTGGTCAATATCGTTGTCTTTTACAACGATGGCCGCTTTGAACAGTTTGGACCTTTAAAATAAATGATTATATAATAATGTTAATTCACTCGTCGAGCTTTGCCGGCCGCACACACACTTAAATTGAAAAAACGACTTTTGCCGCACATTATAACATTGAAAAACAAACCATGCCTAATATTAAATGAACCATTGCTATCGATGCGGCCGGCAAGCTCTGAGGGGTGATAAAAAGAAACAAACAACCATTACGACACATTACACCGAAAAACAAACTATTATTAAGCATGAAAGAACCGCCGTCAGAGCTCGTCTGGCGGCGGTTTAATATCGTCCCTCTGAGGGATGGGCTTGCCTTACTTGACCAGGTTGCCCATGATGTCGCGCATGATTTGGCGTCCTGCGGCGCTGGTGGCGTTTTTGACGGCTCGCCCGGCGGCATCCTTGACGCTGGTGTTCTTGCTCTTCTTGCCAGTAACGGCATCCGAGACGGTTTTGCCCAGTATGGTGGCCAGGGTGCCTGTGACGGCCGTGACGACGGCTTTCCAAACCTTGGACCAGATGGTCTTCTCCTTTTTCTTGGATTTTTCCTCCTTCCCGGCCTCCTTGGCAGCTGCAGCCTCTTCGGCGGCTTTGGCCTCGGCCTCGTTTTCGCGGGCAAACACCTCAAAGGCGCTCTCCCTGTCTCCTGCCTCCTTATACTTGCTGTTGATGTCCTTGCCCTCGTTCATGATGTCGAGTCGCTGCCCCTCGGTGATGGCACCGATCTGGCTTAACGGGAAGAGGATCTTGGCCCGCTCGACTACGCTGGGGGCACCTTTCTCGTCAAGGAACGAAACGAGAGCTTCGCCGGTTTCCAGACTCAAGATGGCTTCGTCGGTCTTGAAGGCTGGATTGGTCCTGAAGGTTTCGGCGGCGGCTTTGATGGCCTTCTGGTCGCGTGGTGTATAAGCCCTCAAGGCATGTTGGACACGGTTTCCCAGTTGACCCAGGATGACATCGGGAATGTCGGTGGGCAGTTGCGAGATGAAGAAGATGCCCACGCCCTTGCTGCGGATCAGGCGGATGACTTGCTCGATTTTGTCGGTGAGTGCTTTGCTCGTGTCCTCGAACAGCATGTGGGCCTCGTCAAAGAAGAATACCAGGCGTGGCTTGTCCAGGTCTCCCACCTCGGGCAGGGTGCTGTATAGCTCGCTCAGGAGCCATAGCAGGAAGGTGGAGTACAGTTTGGGCTGCAGCATCAGCTTGTCGGCCGCAAGAACGCTCAGGACACCTTTCCCGTCACGGGTGGCCAGCAGGTCGTTGATGTCAAATGACGGGATGCCGAAGAACTTGTCGGCCCCCTGGTTCTCGAGTTGCAACAGGGCACGCTGGATGGCGCCGATGCTGGCTGGCGAGACGTTGCCATACTGGGTGGTGTACTCCTTGGCATGCTTGGAAAGCCAGTCCAGTGCGATGCGCAGGTCCTTGAGGTCGTCGAGCAGGATGCCCCTGTCGTCGAGGATGCGGTACAGGATGTTGAGCACGCCCGTCTGGGTCTCGTTCAGCCCCATGATGCGCCCCAGCAGATCGGGGCCCATCTCTCCGATGGTGGCACGCATCGGGATGCCTTGCTCGCCATATACGTCATAGAACCTCACAGGGCAGCCCTCAAAAGTGAGGCTTTCCTGGTCGATGCCGAACTCGGGCAGCCTTTTCTCGATAAAGCCCGACAGTCTGCCTGGCTGGCTCACGCCCGACAGGTCGCCCTTCATGTCGGCCATGAAGCAAGGCACGCCGGCCTTGCAGAAACTCTCGGCAATCACTTGCAGTGTCACTGTCTTGCCTGTGCCCGTGGCACCGGCGATGAGGCCGTGGCGGTTGGCCATATTGCCCAGGATGCTGATGGGCCCGTTGGGGCCATGAGCGATGTAGTATCCGTTCTCTTGAGTGTACATGATAGTGGCTTTATTTTATTGGTTATTATTCATCTTGACATTTGCTGGTTACAAAGTTACATCATTTATTGCTTCTTGTCAAATCAATCGCCGAATTATTTCCATTTTTATTGATGATGCAATGGGGCGGATGTTGTATCTTTGCTCCCCGAAACCAATTGACAATAGTCTAGATCTTACTATCGTGGCAACAACAGACAAGAAAAGGAAAGTATTTGTATCGGGATGCTATGACCTGTTGCATTCGGGGCATGTCGAGTTTTTCAGGCAGGCATCACAGTATGGAGACCTGTACGTGGGCATTGGCAGCGACAAGACCATCGAGCATCTCAAGGGGCACAAGACAATGTACAGTGAGCAGGAACGCCTGTTCATGGTGCGCGCCATACGATATGTCAAGGAGGCCTACATCAATCAGGGCGACGGTTATCTGGACTTCTTGCCCACCCTTGATATTGTGCGCCCCGATTGTCTGGTGGTCAACGAGGACGGTGACCGCGAGGAAAAGCGCCGCCTGTGCCGTGAACGAGGCATGGAGTATATCGTGCTCAAGCGGGTGCCCGGCGAGGGCCTTCAGGCCCGCAGCAGCACGGGCTTGAAGCAATCGATGAGCCAATTGCCCACCCGACTGGATCTGGCGGGAACTTGGATCGACCAACCCTATGTGTCGTGTCATGCACCTGGCTGGGCATTGACCATCTCGCTGGAACCGACGTTTGAGATACGCGAACGCTGCGGCCTGTCAACAAGCACCCGCAACACCATCAGGCGCGTGTGGCCCTACCAGTTGCCCGACATGGATCCCGAGATGCTGGCACGACTTGTCTTTTGCCTCGAGAACGACCCCGAGCGCAGCGACGGCATCGTCAGCGGTGCCCAGGATGCCATCGGCATCTGTGTGCCTGGCCTGGCTAGACATTATTATAATGGCAGCTACTGGCCCGAGAAGATTGAATATACCTGTGATCCTGCCCTGTTGCAGTGGCTTGAGGATCATTTGTGCCTCATTCCCATGTTCCCGCGCCGCCCTGGTTGCAGCGTGGTCGAGGGAAAAGACATCACTCTGGCCAAGGTCAAGGCCCTGGCTGCCGCGGCCGATAGCTGCTGGAACGCTGTCCAGAATCATGACCTCGATGGTTTTGCCGCGGCCTATCGTGACTCGTTCGAGGCCCAGGTGGCGATGTTCCCCGCCATGATTCAACCTGGTGTGCAGGACTACATCGACCGCTACCGGGCCATGGATGGCGTGATGGCCTGGAAGATGCCCGGTGCCGGCGGTGGCGGCTACCTGGCGCTCGTGTGCCGTGGCCGTGACAGCTTCCCCGAGGGCGCCATCCCCCTCACCATCCGCCGCAGCATGTAAAATCCGTTATATCTGTTATATCTGTAAAATGAAACGCTACTGCCAAACCCTTGAACTGCGGGACGACCGCGAAATGATAGAGAAATATGTCGAGGCCCATGCTCACGTGTGGCCCGAGATCCAGGAGGGAATCTGCAGCGTGGGTATCCTCGACATGCAGATTTACCTGCTGGGAAACCGCCTGTTCATGATATGCGACACGACCGACGACTTTGACTGGGAGGCCGACAATGCACGCCTGGCCACGCTACCGCGTCAAGCCGAGTGGGAGGCCTATGTCGCCCAATTCCAGGGCTGCGACCCCAATGCTCCCTCGACAGCCAAGTGGCAACTGATGGAACGCATCTTCAAACTTCAAGACCAGTAACAGAGTGTGTATCATTTTGCTGTCAGTTGATTATTATCCCGTGCGCGTACACAATAAAGCTGTTGAGTCAGTAATGAAGAAAACGTCAAGATGAATAACGACAATAAGAAATCCCGACTGTTGGTCACCCGCGATGGCGTGAGCTATGTGCTGCCTTTCATCGTGGTAACCTGCTGCTTTGCCCTGTGGGGCTTTGCCAACGACATCACCAACCCGATGGTGAAGGCCTTCTCCAAGATCTTCCGCATGAGCGTGACCGACGGCACGCTGGTCCAGGTCGCCTTCTACGGCGGCTATTTCTGTATGGCTTTGCCGGCAGCGATGTTCATCCGCCGCCATTCCTTCAAGAGCGGTATCGTGTTGGGCCTGGCGCTGTATGCCCTGGGTGTACTCCTGTTCATCCCGGCCAAGGCGATAGGCAGTTTTGCACCCTTCCTGTTGGCTTATTTCATCCTCACTTGCGGCCTGTCGTTTCTCGAGACGACCGCCAATCCTTATATCCTGATGATGGGTGATGCCGAGACTGCCACCCGTCGACTGACGCTTGCCCAGTCGTTCAATCCCATCGGTTCTCTGGCGGGAATGTTTGTGGCGATGAACCTGATACAGGCGCGCCTCAACCCGCTTGACACGGTCGAGCGTGCCTCACTTGACGATGCGCAGTTCGAGGCGTTGAAGCAGAGCGACCTAAGCGTTCTGGTCCAGCCCTATGCAGCACTGGGCGTGGTACTCGTTGTGCTGCTCGTGGCCATGCTGTTTGTGCGAATCCCTGCCGTCTACCAGGCGGCACGTGACACCCGAGCCCCGCTGCTGCCCGCCGTCAAGCGGCTATGGGCCAACAGGGCTTATCGCAACGGTGTGGTGGCGCAGTTCTTCTATGTCGGCGCTCAGATTACCTGCTGGACCTTCATCATCCAGTATGGTACCCGCATCTTTATGGCCGAGGGGATGACCGAACAGGCCGCCGAGGTGCTCTCGCAGCGCTACAACATCGTGGCTATGGTGCTGTTCTGCCTCATGCGATTTGTGAACATTTATCTGATGAAGTACTTCAAGCCTGGACGCCTGTTGGCCTTCTTTGCCGCAGTGGCGTTGGTGCTGCTGTGCGGTGTCATTCTGTTGGGCGGTCGCACGGGCATGTGCTGCCTCGTTGCCGTGTCGGCCTGCATGAGCCTGATGTTCCCTACCATCTACGGCATTGCCCTGGGCGGTGTGCGCGAGGATACCGAGGTGGGTTCGGCTGGCTTGATCATGGCCATTCTGGGCGGCAGCCTGCTACCTGCTGTTCAAGCCGTGATCATCGACAGTGATGTGCAGGTGTTGCCGTCGGTCAATCTGTCGTTTGTGGTTCCAGCCCTGTGCTTCGTCGTCGTGATGCTTTATGGCTCACGTTACAGCCGTTATAAGGTTTGAGAGAAGACTCTTCTGCCCTATGGGGCAACACCCTGGAGTAACATGTCGATGAGAGCGGTGACATCGCTGATGTTGACGTTACCGTCGGCGTCCACGTCGGCCGCATCAAGATCAATGCCGCTCGGGTTTGATGTCAGCAGGTAATCGATAAGAAGTGTCACGTCGTTGATGCTCACCTCATGATTGCCGTCAACATCTCCCTTGATGTTATCGTGCGGCTGGGCGGTAATAGCGGTGAAGAGAGCCCTCTTGACAGCACCGCTGCTGATGACATTGCCTGTCCACGATACCAAGCGCAGCCGTGCAGTCGTCACTCCCTGGGGAACCGGCAGCATGAGTTCAAGATTGTGATTGCTGGTGCCTGGCGTGGTGGGTACACAGGTGACCGAGTCGATGGGGTTGCCGTGAGCATCGTCGATGGCAAGGGTCAACGCCGTCTTGGCAAGGTCAAAATTGGCATTATGGATCGACTTGGTGTACCAGCGCACGCTGGCTGCGATACTGTCGATTCCCTGGCACGAGAATGGAGTGGATGTGAGCATCAAGGCTCTGCCCTGGCTATCAACATATAGTGAGATCATGCCGCTACCGATATTGCCGGTGCTCAATTCAATACCTGGGTTGTTGTAACTCCAGTTCTGGTAGTCGTCGCTCGTGAATTGTGGCAGTTGCTGTGCCAGTGAAAATACTGCTGTAATGGATACCAACAGGCTGAATAGAATTCCTCTCATAATCGATAGCCTCATTAAGGTTGAATGTGTCCCTCAAAGGTATGGCTTTTTTGCTACATGACAATGAGATAAGAGTGTTAAAAGGACGAATCGTGTAAAAAAAATGCTTTGGGGTAATAATCTTTGTGAAAAAGACTTTTGCTTGTGAAAAAATGACTACCTTTGCCCAAAGAACTAAAACCATTCATTAACCCGTGAAGCCCAAAGCATTCGCTCGCCCTGTAAGTGTTTGACGTGCAGGGAAATGGGTGCATGGCTTCCTCTAACATCTTAAAATAAATTGGAAAACGAAATCCTGGCTCTTAATGCCAATCAGGTAGTGGCCTACCTGCAGAAAGAACCGCACGAGTTCACCAAGGCCGACATCATCCGCTTCATTGAGGAGAACAACATCCGCATGGTCAACTTCATGTACCCCGGCGGTGACGGCAAGTTGAAAACCCTGAACTTTGTCATCAGCAGCAAGGATTACCTGCGCACGATCCTGTCGTGTGGCGAGCGCGTAGACGGCTCCAGCCTGTTCAGCTTCATCCAGGCCAGCTCGAGCGACCTGTATGTGCTGCCGCGCTTCAGCACCGCCTTCCTCGACCCGTTTGCCGAGATTCCCACGCTGTGCCTGCTGTGCTCGTTCTTTGACAAGGACGGCAACCCGCTGGAGAGTTCTCCCGAGCAGACCTTGCGCAAGGCTGCCAAGGCCTTCCGAGAGACCACGGGCATGGAGTACCATGCAATGGGCGAGCTGGAGTATTACGTCATCCGTCCCTCGGTAGATTTCTACCCCGCACGCGACCAGCATGGATACCACGAGTCGATGCCCTATGCCAAGACTAATGGTTTCCGCCAGCGCTGCATGGACTATATCGCCAAGGCTGGTGGCCAGATCAAGTATGGCCACAGCGAAGTAGGTAACTTTGAGCAGGACGGCGTGGTTTACGAGCAGAACGAGATCGAGTTCCTGCCGGTTCCCGTGCTCGACGCTGCCGACCAGTTGATGGTCGCCAAGTGGGTGATCCGCAACCTGGCCTTCCGCGAGAATCTGAATGTTACCTTTGCTCCCAAGATTACCACAGGCAAGGCTGGTTCGGGTCTGCACATCCACATGCGCATGATGAAGGATGGCCGCAACATGATGATCAACGACAAGGGCGTCCTTAGCGACGAGGCTCGCAAGGCTATCGCTGGCATGATGGATTTGGCCCCTGCCATTACCGCCTTTGGCAACAAGAACCCGATGTCCTACTTCCGCTTGGTGCCTCACCAGGAGGCTCCTACCAACGTGTGCTGGGGCGACCGCAACCGCTCGGTGCTCGTCCGCGTGCCTCTGGGCTGGACCGCCGGTGCCGACATGTGCCGCATCGCCAACCCGCTGGAACCCGCTATGGACTTTGACACGACCCAGAAGCAGACCGTAGAGATGCGCTCGCCGGACGGCTCGGCCGACATCTACCAGTTGCTCGCCGGCTTGTGCGTTGCTTGCCGCCACGGCTTCGAGATGGAGAACGCTCTGGAACTCGCAGCCAAGACCTATGTTGACGTGAACATCCACGACGCTGCCAACGCCGACCGCCTGAATGAGCTCGACTGCCTGCCCGACAGCTGCGTGGCCAGTGCCGACTGCCTGGAGAAGCTGCGTGCAGCCTTCGAGGAGAAAGACGTCTTCAGTGCACACATGATTGACGGTATCATCGCCGAGCTGCGCTCGTTCAACGACCGCACCCTGCGCCATGACATCGAGCACGATCCCAAGCGCACTGCCCAGCTCGTGAACGAGTACTTCCAGTGCGGCTGATTTTCCTCTGTTTTTTTCAGACAACAATAACAACATCAAAACAACAGGGACAACTCAAATGCTGGTTGTCCCTTGTTGTTTTGAATTCTGTATGTTTTGTTTCACCAAGTCACTTCGTCGTATACATATTTCACAGTTCCATTGAGTACAACCTTCTCATGTTTTGATAAACTTGGTCCCCAACCATCTTTATAATTTTTGAGGCAGAAATTGTTGAACTCTAAGGTCATTGTTTTGTCCTTGGTGAATTCCTTGACAACAATGCTCCCTGAATACTCTGTTATTGTTTGTCCAAATCGGCTTGGATGCGCGGTAGGTTTGGGGGGTGGGTTCATCGTCATCGTCGTCACCGCAGGCCGTCAGCCCCACGGTCATCACCGCCATCATCATGGCCCCAAGCAGAGAATAGTACTTTTTTATGTTCAATTGGTTTTTGGGTGAAATGTTTGTTTTGTTCGAATAAATGGGTGTTTTACGCCTTGATGAATAGGCTGTTGACAAGCATTCCTAAGACGCAAGGTGGTCATACACAAAGCATTGTTGTGTATCACCACCTTGTGTGAAAAATAAAGTAGCTGTGTTCAGCCGCAGTTATCCTTCTTTTTTATCCTCGTCCATCAGGCCGGCACGATAGCCTCCCTGCTGGGCAACCTGCACGCCATACTGGTAGCCCAGCTGGTAGGCCTGTTGCACGAGCTGCTGCATCTGCTGCATGATGGCTTGATACTGCTGCTGGTTGGGATAGGTGGGTTGCTGCTGCGGCTGCTGGTATCCAGGAGGATAGTTAGGAACCTGCTGCGGCTGTTGTTGCTGTTGCTGCTGGGGCCAAGGATTGGGAATGTCGTCTCCACTGGTCGTGGAACCGCCGCCCTGCTGAGCCTGGCGTGCAGCCTCTTCTAATTTCTTTTGGAGTTCGTCAAGGAGTCCCATAATGTGTATAGTTATTATATGGTTATTAATAAAGTTTGACAAATATACATCACTTTTTTATCATCTGCAAGCATTTGCAGGCAGTTTAATATTTTTTTAATATGTTCAGTACTTTGCAGTTGCGACCGGTGACGATGAAAAAATCCCCGGCAAGCCGTTGCCTGCCGGGGATTCTATCTCAATCGGTCAGGAAGACCGATATCGTTCTAAATTAATAGAGTGAATAGTAGTTCTCCTTTGCCCAGAAGAGCTTGGTGTAGTAACCAGTGGGCTCGTTGTAGTTAACCTCGACAGCGTTCCTGTAGTTGGTGTTGTTGAAGTTGATCTCATCACTGGGATAAGGCAGACGATGGGGAGGAGTGGGATAGTCACTCTGCTGGTTGTCCTTCATGAACTTCACGTTAGGATAACCAGTGCGGCGGGTAACGTTCCAAGCCTCGAGCTCATTCATGAAGCCGAAGTTGAGCCACAGCTGGGTAGCAACACACTCCTGGGTAGCTTCCCAGATGTAGTTGGCATAGTTGGTGAAGTCCTCGGTGGTGGGCTCTACCAGCTCACGATAGCCGTTGTAGCTGTCGTTGCCGTCCTTAGCCAGTGAGGAGTTCATCTTCATGTTCCAGTAGTACTCGTTAGAGAGGACTACACCGTTAACGAAGCACTCCTTAGCCTTAGAGGCATCAGCACCCACGCCATAACCCATCAAGTAGGCCTCGGCCTTGCTCAGAGCCACCTCGGCAGCGCTGATCCAGATACCGTTCAGGTTGGCATTACCCTGATAGGTTGCCCAACCAGCCATAGCGATGGTGTCGATGTAGCAGTAGTAGTTGCAAGAGTTGATGCCACGTTCCCTGTACTCCTTGTTCTTCTCATCAGCGATGCTGCTGATCTGAGAGTCGGTCAGAGAGTTGTCATAGGCAACATACGCACCGTCGGGGTTGCAGTCATAGATGGCAGCAATCCTGGGGTCGGTGTTGGCATCGGGCACACCGTCAGCGGGAACGTTCATAGCGTCCAGCATAGCCTGTGAACCAGAGCCTTCGCCACGGCCTGCGAGAGCCTGTGCGATACCCTTACCATAGTTGTAGTCGTCGGTAGAGGTCTCACCGTTGACACCCATGTTCTGGGCGTTGGTCTCGATCAAGGGGTACTTGCTGGGGTTGTTCAGGATCTCGGCGATGGCATTGCGGGCCTCGCTGGTGAGGTCACCATTGGTGGCCAGGTGAAGGGCGATGCGCAGGCGCAGCGAGTTCACATACCTCTGCCAGATGTCGGTCGAACCGGCAGCAGCCGAGAAGTCCTGGCGGGCCAGCGAGCTGACACCAGCAGCATTCAGGTTGCCAGCGGCGAAGTAGTCACCCACTTCCTTGAGGTCGGCGAGGATGGTCTTGTAGAGGTCAACGTCGTTGTCGTAGGATACAGCCTGCTTGGCGGCATCATAGTTACCCGACATCCACAGGGTACCGGCACCGTTGTAGGGCACGTCACCCCAGATCGACAGCATCTCGTGCAACTGAGCCTCTACCATGGTGCGACCCAGATAGTAGAAAATCTCGTTTGCGGGTTTCTCGCCTTCTGCGAGGTTGTTGTAGGTATACTCAAGCAGACGGTACTGGGTGAGCATCTTGTAGAAGTCCTGCCAGCGGATGTTGAAGTAACCCTCGCTGGCACCACGGAAACGACCGCGGCCGTTGGTGTTGCCAATCACGCCCGAGAAGCATCCCGAGGTGGTGGACTGGGTGTAGTAGCGCCAGTAGGTGGGGTTCATCCAGCGGTTGCCATTGTGCATGATGCCGGTGAAGACCTGAGGCACACCCACAGTGGTGGTCTTTGACGGGTCGGCATACTTCTCGTTGAAGTCGTCATCGGAGCACGAGGAGAGTGCGGTCATCAAACCCACTGCGGCAAAGAGCAATAAAAATATCTTTTTCATATATATTGTCTTTTTAAATTGTTTGCAATTATAACTCTGTTTCACACATTAGAAGCTAGCACGCAGTGCAACACCAAAGGTGCGGGTGCTTGCGGTAGAACCGCCAACCTGGGACTGATAGATCCAGTTGGTACCGTCGGTGGTCTCAGCATCAAAGAGCTTGAGAGCGCGGTAAATGTAGAACGGGTTGCGGGCGAATGCCGAAATGGTCAGACGGTCGCAAGCGAACTTCTTGGTCAGGGTCTTGGGCAACATGTAGGTGAGGCTCAGTTCACGGCACTTGATGTAGCTGTTGTCCTGGATAGCATCGGCATAGCTCTGGGTGGAGCTGGTACCCCAACCATACTGCATGTCGTTGATCTCGAACTGGGTAACGATAACGTCGTTGGGGGTGCCATCCTCCTTAACACCAGGCTGGATCACACCATTGTCCCATACGTAGTGACCATCGATCATGGTCTCGCCACGCTTGTAGTTGTCAGGAGCATCAACGCGAACGATAGTAGACTTCTTGCTCATGTCATCCTCGGTGCTGTAGTAGTAGATACCACCGCTCTGGCCGTCACGAACACCAACAGCCTCGCCAATGATACCGGTGTCCATGTAGTACTGCCACGGCAGGTTCAGGACATCACCACCAATGCGGAAGTCGAAGGCAGCATCCAGGGTCCAGTTCTTCCAGCTGAAGCTGGTGCCGAAACCACCCACTGCATCGGGCATGGCGTTACCCACCTTGTGGCGGGTCTCGGTATCGGTAACATACAGACCGTCGCGGGTGATGTAGTTGCCATTGTCATCGGTCTTCCAGGTGTAGGCATACCAGTCACCCATGGGCTCACCGACGTGAGACTCAAGGTTGGCGGCACCGTTGTCAAAGTTCTGGTGGTTCAGCACGTCAAGACCATCGGCAAGCTTTTTAACCTTGTTCTTGTTGAAGGCGATGTTGGCGCGCAGATCCCAACGGAAGTCGGCAGTCTGTACGGGAGTACCGTAGATGCTGAGCTCAAGACCCTTGTTGGTCAGCTCACCGACGTTCATCAGCATGCTCTCGGCACCCATCGAGTAGGCAGCCGTGGTCTGCAGGATCTGGTCCTTGATGTCGTTGCTGTAGAACGAGAGTTCGAAGCCCAGACGATCGCGTAAGAACTTGCTCTCGAGACCGATCTCAAACTCATACTTCTTCTCGGGACGGATGCTCTCGTTACCAACCTTGGTGTCAATGTAGTTGTAGATGTAGGTGTCACCGCGGTTGATGGTACCCTGGCTGAAGGCGTTGTTGGCGCTGTAGATGCCGGGGGCGTTACCCACGATACCGAACGATGCACGGATCTTACCATAGTCGTACCACTCGGGGCGCTTGTCCTTCATCATCTCGGTGAACAGGATGCTACCGCTGACCGAAGGATACCAGAAGGAGTTGTTGCCCTTCTTCAGGGTTGAGGTCTTCTCGTTGCGCAGGGTTCCCTCGATGTATGCCCAGTAGTCATAACCGTAGCTGGCGGTGAAGAACATACCGGTGCGGAGCAGATCCTGACGGGTCATGTTGGCGTTCCTGGTGCCCACCGAAGCGTTCAGGTGGAACCAGTTCTCCTGGCTCAAACCCTTGCTGGTGCTTACCGACGACAGGTAGTAGTTCTCCTGACGTGCGTTGTAACCAATGTTGGCGGTGATGTTGTGAACATCGTTGAAGGTCTTGTCCCAGCTCAGCATCACGTCACCGTAGATGATCTCATACTTGCTGTTGGCCAGTCCATAGCCGTCGCTGTACTCACCGTTGGTCGAGAACAAGTGAGAGTTCTCACTGTAGTTCTTGTTCTCAATCTTGTCGGTGGTCAGGTCAGTAGCGATGCGGGCACCCAGGGTCAGGCCGGGGATGATTTCCCAAGTGGGGTTCACCGAACCGATGAAGCGGTTGTGGCGCTCCTCTTGTACCTTACCCAAGATGTTCCAGAAGTACTCACTGATGAGCGAGGTCGAGCCCATGGGAGTGTAGAGGAACTGCTCGTCGGGGGTCAGGGTGTTGGCGGTACCGCCGTTACCCACGTAGACGCTGTTCATGTAACCCAGGCTGGTCATCGTGTGCTCACGGATGTACTTCACATCGGTGAAGCTGCCGAACATACCCGAGTAGTTGCAAACAAGACGGCTGATACGGTAGGGACGGTTCTTGATGAACTGGCTCATGTAGGTAGCAGCGTAGTTCAACTTGATCTTGTCGGTGATAGCAAAGGTACCGCTCAAGTTGAAGTTGTGCTTGTTGTTGTTAGAGTTGTACTGTGTGGCCTGAACGTCGTTGTAGGTGTAGGAGAAGCGCACGTTGTTCTTCTCGGTAGCGTTGGTGATAGCCACATTGTAGGTCTGGTTGAAACCGGTGCGGAACACCTCGTTCCACTGGTTGCCCTTGATGGGCGAGAAGGGACGCTCGGTGCCGTCAAAGTAGGTGATCATCCTGCCGTCATAGCGAGCACCGTAGCTGTAATAGGTCTCACGGCTGGGGGTGGTAATCAACTTACCCTCGCGGTCAAAGCGAACCTGGCGGAAACCGCTCAGGGCAGCGGGGTCATCGTCACCCAGTACCCAGTTGTCATAACCAGGACCAAACTCGCGCTGGATGTCGGGCATATAAGCAACCTTATCCCAGCTCAGGTTGACACCAAAGTCAACGTGGGTGCCAGTGCCGGCAGCGCCCTTCTTGGTGGTGATCATCACAACGCCGTTGGCAGCCTCAGAACCATACAGTGCCGAAGCGGCGGCGCCCTTCAGGATCGAGATGTTCTCGATGTCGTCGGGGTTGATGTCCACCAGACCATTGGAATTGATGCGCTGCTGTCCCCAGTAACCGTCGTTGTTCTGGTCGCCATTGTGGATGGGCACACCGTCAAGAACGATCAGCGGCTGGGTGGTACCAGTGATTGACGAGAAACCACGCACGTTGATGGCAACAGCCGAAACGTTACCACCAGGAGCGGCGGAGATGCGCACACCTGCTGCCTTACCATACAGGGCGGTAGCAAAGTTGGGGGCACCGGTCTTCACGAGTTCCTCGGCAGTTACCGAGCTCACGGCATAACCCAGCTTCTTCTGGTCTTTCTTGATACCCATACCGGTAACAACGACTTCACTCAGCGCGTTAGCAGCCTCGTGCATCTCGATGTTGACGGTGTTGCGGC
Organism: uncultured Porphyromonadaceae bacterium; assembly: GCA_946410185.1. Classification (GTDB taxonomy): domain Bacteria; phylum Bacteroidota; class Bacteroidia; order Bacteroidales; family Muribaculaceae; genus Sodaliphilus. The sequence continues at coordinate 1,978 of CAMJZI010000017.1, read as the reverse complement.
CCTTGAGGTCAATGGCCTGGGTCTGATAACCGATGTAGCTGACTTCCAGCGTACTGGTCGTCGGGCAGTTCAAGGTAAAATTACCGTCGACATCGGTAACAGTACCCATGGTACTGCCTAACACTTTTACAGAGGCACCGATGACAGGCTCCCCGTTCGGGTCAACAATCACACCCTTCACTTGGGCGAATGCGATTACTGCCATAAACGCGAAGGCAACCGTCAGTACGGCTCTCTTGATGAAGTTCAAAAGGTTTTCTTTCTCTTTCATGCCTTTTAGTTTTTTGGTGAATAATTAAGTTGAATAGATATATAATATATATATGTATATTGTGGTTGTTAATGCTTGAAGAAGATTGTTGCGCTTGATGAGCCCAATGACCCTATTTGTTACCATGGTTGTGGCACACAAGCGCCACTTGGCATGCAGTGCCGTAGCCGTTGCCGCCGGTAGCCTCTTGTGTCGTATGTCGTTTTCACTCGATCAACCATGTTGATAACCACTCGTGATGTTATCACTAATGATATTGCCATTACTATCAGTTGCGCTTTTTTCAATCAAAAAGCGCCTTTCTCTTTTAGAATCAGCCCGCTAAATTAGCAATTTTTTAGATTTAGGCCAAAAAAAAGCCCGTTTTTTCTCTCAATTAACACAAAATGTCCTATTTTTTAGTCAAATTAAGCGTCAAAGTCCCACCAATTTTGATTAGCAGCACCTTGGCACCGGCCCGAAAGCTGAGGAAAGCACTATGATCCTGTAATAAAGGCAGAACTGCAAAAATGCGGGGTCGGAACTTGCGTTCCGGCCCCGCGATATCATTCAGTGAAAACTTGCAGGTCGATTATGCCTCAGGGTCAACACCCCACTGCTGGCGGGCCAGACGGCGGTAGTTGTTGTAGCGCCACTGGGCATTCTCCTTGGCGGCGGCAAACAGCTCGGCTGCCTCGTCGGGGTACTGCTTGAGAACTGATGCGTAGCGCACCTCGCCCATGAGGAAGTCCTCAAAGCCGTCCCAGTTGGGAGCGGGGCTGTCGAGGGTGAAGGGGTTCTTGCCCTCGGCCTCGAGCTGCGGGTTGTAGCGCCACAGGTGCCAGTAACCGCAAGCAACGGCTGCCTTCTCCTCGGCCTGGGCCTTGCCCATACCGGCCTTGATGCCGTGGTTGATACAGGGAGCGTAGGCGATGATGATCGAGGGACCGTCATAGGCCTCGGCCTCGCGGATAGCCTTCAGGCACTGTGCGTCGTTGGCGCCCATAGCGATCTGAGCGGCATAAACATAGCCGTAGGTGCTGGCAATCAGACCCAGGTCTTTCTTGCGCACGCGCTTGCCGGCAGCGGCAAACTTGGCGATAGCACCAATCGGGGTAGCCTTGGAGGCCTGACCACCGGTGTTGGAGTAAACCTCGGTGTCGAGCACGAGGATGTTGACGTTCTTGCCGCTGGCAATCACGTGGTCCAGACCGCCGAAGCCGATATCGTAGCTGGCACCGTCACCACCGATGATCCACTGCGAACGCTTAACCAGGTACTGACCCAGCTCGCGAACCTTGATGTCGGCGGGATTGTCGCTGTGCTCGATGGCCTCGAGGATCTTGTCGCTGAGCTCGCGGGTCTTGTCACCGTCGTTGAAGTTCTCGACCCACTCCTTGTACAGGGCTTTCACGTCGGCAGCAACGGTAGCGTCATCGATGGCCTCCTTGACGAAGCCCAGGACGCGGGTGCGCATCTTCTCGTCGGCGATGGTCATACCCAGACCGAACTCGCAGAAGTCCTCGAACAACGAGTTGGCCCAAGCGGGACCGTGACCCTTCTCGTTAACGGTGTAAGGAGTCGAGGGAACCGAAGCACTGTAGATTGAAGAGCAACCGGTAGCGTTGGCAACAATCTGACGGTCACCGAACAACTGGCTGATCAGCTTCACATAGGGGGTCTCACCGCAACCCGAGCAAGCGCCCGAGAACTCAAACAGCGGCTGAG
>CAMJZI010000016.1 GCA_946410185.1 uncultured Porphyromonadaceae bacterium | reverse complement strand
GACAACAAGGGCGTGCCCGAGGACAAGAAGAAAGACCTCGAGGACAACGAGAAGCACCTGGACGAGTTGCGCAAGAAGAAAGAAAACCTGATCACGGCCTATGCTGCCGGCGAGAGCCGCGTGCACCAGCTCATCGATATAGCATTGCTGAGTAACGGCATGCTCAAGGGCGAGGGGCTTGACCGCTTCTTGAAGCGCTCGATAGGATTGCTCAAGTAAAGTATACGGATCTATCCTGATAAAGAGAGACACAGAGAGGTATTGAATTGTTGATGCCTCTCTGTTTTTCCCCCTGCTGCCATTTTTTTGTGGACGTTGATGGTTGCTGTTCATGTGATTTGCATTATATTTGCAGGTGAAAGAGATTACAAGTGCAATTATTCCTTAAATCGATGTTGAAAATATGAAGAGACTTAGAGTTTTTATGCTGATGATTGCAGTTGGGCTGATGGCTGTTGCCCAGTTGCCGCAGTTTTCGTCCAGTAGCTTTGCCGACTGGGTCTATACCAATCCGGCCACCGAATTGAATCAGTCCAACATCTTGAACAACCGCATCTATCTTTACACGACAAGCACAGGTTTGCAGCTCACGTTGACCTCGCCGGAATTCACCTGTGTGCCTGGACAGGGCATCGACATGCGGGTGACATGGATCACCGATCAGTGGCAGAGTTCGGGTTTTGTAGTGAGCAAGGTGGCCTTGACGGCTGCCCTGCTAAATGAGCAGGGAGTGGCTGTGGATTCGGTGACCTATATTCCCACGAGTGTGAGCCGCACCAACACTGTTGACCTGTCGATAGTCGTCCCCAACGGGCTTCATGCCGCAAAACTGCGTTTCGCGTCATGGAAGGCCGATGTGAACAGCAACGGAGCGGTTCGCCAGATCAAAATCACCTCGACGTTGAGGGCAGATGTGAACCTTGACGGTGAAGTTAATGTGGCCGATATCAACGCCATTGTTGGCGTCATCCTGGGGAAACCCTCAGAGCCGGAATTGATACAGCGAGCCGATGTTAACGATAACGGGGAGGTCAATATAGCCGACATCAACCGTGTACTGGATTACATCCTGGGCTGATGACTTACTATATATAATGTAATGTAGCGCACATTTTATAAAATTCTAACCGGGGAAGAGGATAAAGTGTAATAAAATATGTGAAAATTTGCAAGATTCATTTTTTGTGACTACTTTTGCTTGTTATATTGCCATTCGAGTCGATAGATGGGTCGTTTTTTGAGCGAATTGTCCTATTTGTCGCCGAAAAGTGCCTATTTAGTGTATTTTTCATTCTTAATGAATGTTAAATTTTGGCTGTATTAGAAAATTGTATTACTTTTGCCAAAAATATTGTCTAATAATAGTGTTTAATAAATTTATTAAAAAATGAAAAAGATTATCTTGACTTTAGCCCTTTTGATGGGTGTGTTTGCTGCTCAGGCTCAGTCACTGGAGCAGAACAAGTTCTTTGACAACTGGTCAGTAACCTTGAAGGGTGGTGCTATCATGCCCTTCCAGGGTTATGCTTTCTGGCCCAGCGCTCGTGGCATCTTCGGTATGGAGATCCGCAAGCAGCTCACTCCGGTCTTCGGTCTGGGCGTAGAGGGTGAGGCTACCATCAACACCACCAGCTGGTGCAAGGAGCCTAACTATTGGGGACCCAAGAGCCCGAACATCATCGACCACACTCTGGCTGGTATGTTTGGTACCGTAAACCTGGGTAACCTCTTTGCTGGTTATGCTGGCAAGCCCCGCTTCTTCGAGCTCGAGGGTGTATTTGGTGCAGGTTGGTTGCACGCTTTCCACCGCACTGAGTCGGCTGCCGTTTATGGCAATGACTACAACAGCTGGTACACCAAGGCTGGTGCTAACCTGAACTTCAACTTCGGTGAGAACCGTGCTTTCACCTTCAGCCTGAAGCCCAGCGTTGTTTGGGACATGAATGGTGACATCATGATTCCTTATCGCCACAACACCAACGCCCGCGCTGCTTGGGAGGGTGAGCCCCGCAATGGCAAGAGCCAGATGAACGCTAACCACGCTGCTGTAGAGCTTGAGGCTGGTATCACCTACCACTTCAAGGGTAGCAACGGCGAGCGTTACATGACCTTCTGCCCCTACAAGTACAGCCAGGATGACATCGATGCTCTGAATGGTCAGATCAACGGTCTGCGCAACCAGCTTAACGGCCTGCAGGGTGACCTCGACGCCGCTAACGCTCGCAACGCTCAGCTCCAGCGCGACCTGGATGCTGCCCGCAAGGCTCAGCCCAAGACCAACACCGAGGTTATCGACAAGAGCGCTAAGTACATGAACGTTCTCGTTCACTTCAAGGTTAACAAGACCAACATCACCGCTGACCAGCAGCCCAATGTTGAGCGCGTTGCCATGTACCTGAAGAACAACCCCACCGCCACTGTTGACATCAAGGGTTATGCTTCTCCCGAAGGTCCCCACGACAACAATGTACGTCTGGCCAATGGCCGCGCCGAGGCTGTGAAGAACATGCTCATCAACAAGTACAAGATTGATGCTAGCCGCATCAACGCTCAGGGCTGTGGTGAGACCGACATGTTCCAGGAGCTCAGCTGGAACCGCGTATCGATCTGCGAACTCATCGTTAAGAAGTAATTCTGACGACCCGATCGAACTAACGGTTTAGTTAAAAATCACCCCGTTGACATTGTGTCAGCGGGGTTGATTTTTTTCGCCCAGTATGGGGATTGTGTGGCTACTTGAGTTGTCTCATGTGCTCCTTGTCAAGTTGATTGGCATAGCGCTCCTTGATGATTCGGCCCACAGCGTCGCCGCGGTTGATGCGCTCCACAGTGATGCGCTGCAATGAGTCGTAGAGCAGGCTGTCCTGGCGCACCATGCGACCTTCGTCATCGGGCTTGAGCGATGAGTCGGCAGACATGTCAAGATATTCCTGCCAGGTAGCCAACCGGGCATTAGTGATGCCGTTGCGTTGATTTACATATCGCTGGTACTCGAGGTTGAGAGGACTGCCGCTGATGTTCCAAGAGCCGGGCTTGATGGTGATGGAGATGTCTGCGGCCTCGAGCACAAAGAGAAACGGCTTGGTCGAGTCGTTATCCCAACGGATAAGGGCGACCTTTGGGCCGTCGGTCTGTCCGGTAAAGGTGAAAACGCCATCACTGGCAAGTGCGGTACCGTTGACCCTTAACTTGTTGTAATCATCTTCCAGCACGAGCAGGGTGGCACTGTCGCGTTGCAGCTTGCTGTCGAGCGTGCAGGTCACACGGTAATCCATCAGGTGCCGGTTACTGTTGTCGCATCCCGTGAGTGCTAATCCCAGCAGGAGGCTTATTGCGATAAATGTTTTCTTCATAACGTCGGCAAAGATAATATATCTTTGCCAAATACGGGAATGCTGATGTCTGATTGGTTGAACAATGAATTTTGGCATCAGGTTAGGTTTTTCCAGAATAAAGCAATAATTTTGCACACACAATATGAACCGATATTAAACCCGATATGATGAAATTGAAAAGACAACATGGCATGGCAATGGTGATGGCTGTGCTGCTCGCATTGCCCATGATGGGCCAGAAACAGTTCACACTCGAGGACCTCAACTTCGGCGGAAAGAATTACCGCAACATGATTCCACAGAATCGCTCACTCACCTGGTGGGGAGACCAGCTGGTAAGACTCTCGAATGATACCTGCTGGACCATTAACCCCGTCAACGGCAAGGAGAAGGTGCTGTTTACCCGTGAGCGCCTCAACAAGAAAGCGGCCCTGACGAGTGAATCCGATAAAATCGTGGGCCTCTCGTGGGCCAAGTTCCCCCATGCCGGCAATCCCATAGCCCTGGTGAGTAATATGGCCGAGCAGATGCTCATCAATTTCAAGACCGGCAAGGTAGAATGGCGGCAAACTGTTCCTGACGGCATAATGGTTGCCGAAAGGAATGAGCAAAGCAATGCCACGGCCTATGTCAAGGACGATAACCTCTATGTCATTGATGGCACGGGCAACACCCGTCAGGTGACCAGTGATGGCTCGCGCGACATGGTCTATGGCCAGAGCGTGCACCGCAACGAGTTCGGCATTGAGGGCGGCCTGTTCTGGAACCCCCAGGGTACGCGCCTGGCATTTTACCGAATGGACCAGAGCATGGTGACCGATTATCCCTTGATTACTGTTCCCGAAATTGACGATAGCACGCAAGTGATTGCCACGCCAGCCCCCGAGAAGTATCCCATGGCGGGTCAGACATCCCATCTGGTGTGGGTGGGCGTTCTCGACGTGGCAACGGGCGACACCGTCTATCTCAAGGCTGGCGACCCCACCGACCGCTACTTCTCCAACATCTCTTGGAACCCCGACGGCAACATCGTCTATATGATGGAAGGCAACCGCGACCAGAACGAGGTGGACCTGGTGGCCTATGATGCCATTACGGGCAACCGCATCAGCAATCTCTATCACGAGGAGCATCCCAAGTATGTCGAGCCGCAGCATCCCATCACCTTCCTGCCCTGGGACAAGGATAAGTTTCTTCTCTGGAGCGAGCGTGACGGTTACAACCACCTCTACCTTTATGATACAGCCGGCAAGCTGGTGAAACAGCTCACACGTGGCAACTGGGTCGTCATGGACCTGCTGGGCTTTGACACCGAGCGCCAGACTGTCATCATCAGCGCCAATGCCGACAGCCCCATCCAGCAGAACCTGTACCGTGTGGACGTTGCTACAGGTGCGATGACCCGCATTGACGAGGGCGGCAAGGGATGGCATAGCGGCAGATTGAGCCACAGCGGCCGTTACCTTATCGACTCCTATCAGGAGCCCGATGTGCCACGCAACATCGCCATCGTGGACACCCGCAACAATAGCCAGATGCGCTACTTTACAGCCCCCGACCCCTGGCAGGGCTATGGTGTGCCCGAGTACCGTTGCGGCAGCATCAAGGCCGCTGACGACAGCACCGACCTCTACTACCGCATGGTGATGCCGGTTGACTTCGATCCCGCCAAGAAATATCCCACCGTGGTCTATGTCTACGGCGGTCCGCATGCCCACAATGTGGACGCCCGTTGGCATTGGTCCAGCCGCAGTTGGGAGACCTATATGGCACAGCGTGGCTACCTGCTGTTCATCCTTGACAACCGTGGCAGCGAAAACCGCGGGCGCGATTTCGAACAGGCCACTTTCCGCCAGTTGGGTCAGGTCGAGATGCAGGATCAGATGCGTGGCGTGGACTTTCTTCGCACCCTCAACTATGTGGATACAGCGCGCTTGGGCGTACATGGATGGAGTTTTGGCGGCTTTATGACCATCAGCCTGATGACCAACTATCCTGACGTCTTCAAGGTGGGTGTCGCCGGCGGTCCCGTGATCGATTGGAAGTGGTATGAGGTGATGTACGGAGAGCGCTACATGGACACCCCGCAGGCCAACCCCGACGGCTATGCCCAGACCAGCCTGATCCACAAGGCCAAGGACCTGAAGGGACGCTTGCAGATCATCATCGGCCTCAATGACCCCACCGTGGTTCCACAGCACTCCTACAGCTTCTTGAAAGCCTGTATCGCCGCCGGCACACAGCCCGACTTCTACGTCTATCCAGGCCAGGGCCACAACATGATGGGGCACCAGAGCGTCCACCTGCACGAGCGCATTACCCGCTACTTTGACGACTACTTGAAATAACCCAATTGATGGGGTTTATATCATCAAAGCCAGAGCCAGATTGAGAGTAAATTTGGCTCTGGCTATGCTTATGGATAGGTGAAAATCTGGGAATTTGGATGAAATGGTTCAAAAAAAAATGGCATGGGTTGCTTGTTTGGCACGATAATTGTAGTATCTTTGCACGCCGTTTACAACAGGCACACTATCGGGGCTGACTGGCTTTGACAGCGTGTAGAAGTGGTAAGCAAGCATGCAGAGCGATAATGGCATGGCTCTTAAATCTCAGTCATTGACACAATTAAATGGCGAAAACAACTACGCTCTCGCTGCCTAACCGAAGAACAGTAAGTTCGGCTTTATCGCTGCCCAAGGGGCAGTGACGAGACATCACCCAACTGCCCTCGCGCCGAGGCGGGTTGAAACGGTGGTGCAGGAATATCGGCGATAGGACAAGGCAAGCCTCGGGCCGCGTCCGAAATTTAGAGGATAAGCCACCGGTTGGTCGTCTTGGGCCTGCCGGCGGTCGAAAACCAAGCCAAGACTAAGCATGTAGAAACCTTATTAGTTCCACGTTTGGACGAGGGTTCAAACCCCTCCAGCTCCACAAAATCAAAAATAAGTCGCTGAAATTCAGCGACTTATTTTATTTCAATATTTTGTACCTCTTTTTGTGCCCCTTCTTTCGCACGATTGATGACTCAATGTGTCATGTACCAAATCTGTCACATGTCAAGCCACTTTGTCATTCCGAAGTGCTATATAAACCTACCAAAAAAGTCACTATGTTGCGCCATCACTGACATTAAATAACAAAAACTGGCAATCGAAATGCTTGTCATGGATATTGCTAGTCATAGGATTGTATGAAACAGGAATTTACTGTTTATTATTGGTGTCCGGTAAAATCTCCATTGACTTTGTAATCTATTGGGATTCAACAATATGACCATAATTCGAGGAAAAGGGGCTTACTTTTTTAGGCGAGCAGGTCGAAGGCCTGCACAAGGCCTGCTGGCCTTGTCTAGGCCTTCGGCCTAAAATCTCTTGTAACTTTTACCGGACACTAAACAATTAATTTGATTAATTTCCCGAAGTTTGGCGGCACATTAGCAATTGATGCAAGCAGCATTGCCTTCGGTTTACACAAACTTTCCCGCCCGCAGGGCGGTTAAAGTTATAGCAGTTGAATTATGACACATCCCCAGGTGCGAGATCAGTCAATCACTGTGGAACTGCTCGTGAGATGATTGAACTGTCTCTACCTCCATGTGTGTGTGACGATGTGACCCGCGTTTAGAAAATCTTGTAGGCGAGTTTCACCTGCAGGCTTGGCCATGCATTGAGCCAAGACAAGACTTGGGTGACGCCGGCCTCTTTGCCTGATGACTTGATTTCCTTGTCGTTGTTGAGCACAAATTTGGGAGAACCCCAAAAGATGAGTCCAAGGTCAAGGGCGAAACTGAGGCGGTGCTTCTGGGCGATGTGCTTGCCGACACCGATTCCGAGGTAGGGCTTCACGACGTTGGTCTTCATCCTCACGTCGATGTTGCCATTCTCGTCGGCGGTGAAGATGTAGTCACCGAACTTGAGGCCGATGGGGCTGAACTGGGTGTTGAAGGTGCGGTTGTAGTCCATGACCTTGTTGTTAGCGTCGTATAGGAAATCGAGGGCGCCGTCGTTGGTGTTGCGGAAGTGGATGAAGTTCTTGCTGCCAATGTACAAACCGGCGGTGAAGTGGAAACTCTCGTTGTTGAAAGGATGGATCTCGGCGAGCAGGAACATGTTCCAGAAGTTGGGCTTGGCGGCGAGCTCTATCTTGTCGGACATCTGGGCACGGCGCACGGCATCGTCCTCGACGAGCGCGTAGCCGGCATAGTCTTCGGCCGTGTTGATAGTTTTGAACTTGATGTCGCCGAAGTGGACTCCAGAGTAACCGGCACGCACCGTGACAAGCCGATGCACGGGCATGGTAACATCGATACCGGAGCCTGAGAGTCCAGTGTGGATGCCGATGGACAGGTGGTTGAACAGTCCGTCGGGAGAGTAAAGTTTGTCGTTTTTATCCGTTTCGTTCTGGGCTGCGACGTTCATCGCGCCAAGGATAACGGCGAGCATTATGAGGGTGAATATCTTGATTTTCATAGAGAGTTCTATTTGAAAAATTTATGATTCGACTTGATGAGGAGGTTGGTGAGTGACTGCGTGAGGGGACGGAAGCCGTACAGGTAGTCGCTGGTGTAGGGTGTGCCGCCGTTGACGATGGCGTGCACATAGTCGTGGCAAGCCATGTCCATGGGCATGATGCCGACGGTGCCCTCGTTCTTGAGCAGTTCGTCGATCACCAGGGGATGCACGTTGGTAGCGTTGGTGATGTAGCCCCTGGGTGACACCTCGGTGTAGGCCGAGCAGTGGTTCACGATCCAGATGTTCTGGTCGCTGGCCGTTGCTTCAAGCGCACTGTGCAACATGTCAATGACAGTTTTCTTCTTGGTCTCCATGCGCTTCTCGGTAGTGGTCTTGTAGTAATCCTGCTTGTAGAGTGTAGCTTTGATGGAGAGGTCTTCCATATTGTAGATGGCGCACGAGCGCTGAGCCGCGGGGTCGATTTCCTCGTTGACATCGGGGTCCTCATCGGGCCAGTCGCAGTAGGCAATAGGATAATGGAATGCCTCGTTGAGCGGAATGAGGTTGTAGCGGCTGAGGATCAACACTTTGCCGCGCATCTCACCCACGGTGATGTCGGGACGCCAATTGTTGACAAAGAGGCCGTCATACTTGGGCTTGGAGAGCAACTGGTGCAAGAGTACCGTCCAATTCTGCTGGCTTTCCATGCCATTGTCGGCCTGGATCTTGATGATAAAGAACTCGGACGGGTGCTTGGCCAGGAATTCCTTCATCCAGTCGAGCGACTCTTCAAACTTCACATCAATCTCGGTAAATCCATGTGCGAGCCTGAGGATTTGACGGTCGGCGGGAGTCGTGGCGAGGGTATCGATGGACACCACAGGGCGCAGGTCAAAGAACCTGATGCCGCAGTTCATCTGCTCGTCAAAGGTGCTGAGCTGGCTGATTGCGGTCATGTTGGAGATGCTCTTCAGCCAGGGCTGGTAGAACCCCATTCCTGTCATGGAGTCGTGGGTGCCTGGGATGCTCAGTTTGCACACCTTGGTATCATCCTTGACCATCGAGAGCCAGTCAGATGGCGGCGAGGCAAGTTCATAGGGGTACTTGATCGAGTCTTGATAACCCTCGGAAAAGAGGAATGGAATGTTGAGTGTCTCCTCGTTGAAGGCGACTTCTGGATCGTCGCAGCTGCTGATCAATGCCGCAGCCAGGAGAGCCCAAACAATAACGTTGAGGTTTCGTTTCATTTTTTATCAGTTAGTTTGTGGGTGTAAAATATGTGGTTGAATTATTAGCGAGTGGCGCCGCCCAGGGCGATGTACAGTGCAATGATGCCTTGGGCACCGTTGTACATGTTCACCGCATTGTCGAGCTGGGCATTCAATAGTGATTCCTGTGCCGTGAGCACCTCCAGGTAGCTAGCCTTGCCGTTATCCATGAGTTCGTGGGTTCCCGTGTAGGCCGACTTCAGGACCTCGATCTGGCGAGAATAGTAGTCGCGCTTCTCGATGGCCGCCTGGCAGTCGGCCAGCGCTTCGTTTACCTCGCTTCCGGCATCGATAACCGTCTGCACATACTGGTTCATCAAGTCCTCTTGTGCCAACTGGTTAATCTTGAGGTTCGCCTTCAGCTTGCCCTGGGCATAGATGGGCTGTGTCAACGATGCCACAGCATTGAGCAGGATTTTGCCGGGATTGACGACTACCGAACCAGCGCTGTTGGTCCAACCGGCCAGTCCCTGCAGGCTGATGGAGGGGAAAAACGCGGCACGGGCGTCCTGGGTATTATAGAAAGCCTCGGCCATCGCCAGGTCGGCCATCTTGATGTCAGGACGGTTTTGAAGCAACATGGCGGGGACTCCCGTCTTGAACCCCCTGGGCAGGGCATAGCTGCCCAAGTGGCTGCGCTCGATGTGCTGCGGCGTTATCGCCAGCAGGCGGCAGATGGCATTCTCCACCTGGCGGATGTTGCGGCGTGTGTCCACAACCGAAGTTTTCACGTTCAGGTAGGAGGCCTCCATCTGGTCAACAGCCGTAGAGTAGGACTTGCCGTTTTCCCAAAGGATCTTCTGCGTCTCGAGCGAGATATTCCACAGGCTGTCGGTTGACAAGAGAATCCCCAACTGCTGGTCAAGCAGGAGCAACATGCTGTACTGCTGTGCCACCTGGGAGATAATGTTGGCCTTCACGGCTTGTTCAGCGACCTTGGCTTGCACGAGCTGGACCTCGGCCTTGCGCTTCTTGCTCTTGATGGAACCAAAAGCGTCAATATCCCAGTTGACCTGAAGCGGTACGTTATAGGTCCATGATGCGGCACTACCGCCATACGAGCCAACCGACCCTGATGGTCCAAAAAATACCGAGGGGAAAAACGCCTGCTTGGCGGCGGTCAGCGCGGCTTCGGACTGCTGTATCGCAATACGGGCCGAGTTGATGTCGGTGTTGTGCACGAGGGCCGTGTCGATGAGCCGCTGCAACAGCGGATCGGTAAAGAACTCGCGCCACGACAGTTCGGCTATCGAGGTGCTGTCGGCCGACAGACTGACATTCTCACCGAAAACGTCGGCTGGAATCGTCGCTTGGGACTTGTACTCACTGTGTAAACTCCTGATGGTGTTGCAGCCCGCAAGTGATAAGGCAGCCACACACAAGACTATGATTTTGATTGAATTCTTCATACGTTTGTTCAATTTTCGGGCATCACGTCATTAGTTTGAGGTTCATTGGCTTGACTGGGGCTTCCGCCCTGGATTTTCTCATGCAGCCGCTGGAAGAACATGAAGAACACCGGTACCACATAGAGAAGGGCAAGTGTGCCCACGGCCATACCAGCGGTAACGCCTAGGGCGAGAACACGGTTGCCGTTGGCGCCAGCGCCGCCGGCGATGATGAGCGGAATCATACCCGCAATCATCGTGACGACGGTCATCAAGATGGGACGCAGACGCTCCTCACAAGCGGCATAGGCCGCGTCACGGATGCTCAGACCCTGGGCACGACGCTCGGAGGCAAACTCGGTGATCAGGATGGCCGTTTTAGCCAGCAGACCGATGAGCATGATGACACCCGTCTGCAAGTAGATGTTGTTCTCCATGCCCGGCAGGTGAAGCAGCGACACCAGCCAGATGGCGCCAAACGAGCCCATCAGACCGAAAGGCACACTCAACAGCACTGCCCAAGGCGTGAACCACGAGTTGTAGAGTGAAGCCAGGATGAGGTAGATGAGGATGACGCAGATGACATAAATCAAGGCTGTGGCATTGGAGCCCGCTGTCTCCTCGACCTCGCGCGACATGCCACCGTACTCGTAACTGTATCCGCTGGGCATCTCCTGCTTGAACACCTCGGCAATGGCCTTGTGGACATCTCCCTCCGAGAATCCACTGGCGGGCATCACGTTGCAGGTGATGCTCTGGTACAGGTTGAAGTGTTCAACCGAAGCCGAGCCTACGATTTCGGTCAACGTGACAAATTCTGATATCGGAGCCATCTTGCCTCCCTGCACGCGAACGAAGATGTTGTTGAGCGACGAGGGATCGAGACGGTACTCGGGCGCTGCGTTGGCCATGATGCGGTACACCTTACCAAACTGGTTGAAGTTGCCCACATAACTGCCGCCGCAGTAGGCGCCCAGCGTGTTGAGCACAGCGGCTGGTGTCACACCGGCGCGGTCACACTGCGTGGGATCGACATCGACCTGATACTTGGGGAAGCGCTCGGAGTAGGCCGACATGGCCATCATGACTTCTGGCCGTTCATTCAGCGTGGCCAGGAACTTGTTGGCGTCAACATTGAATTCCGACATCGGGCGGTCCTGCAGGTCTTCAAGCATCAGGCTCACGCCACTATTGGAGCCATAGCCTGGTACCTGAGGCATCTGGAACGGGATGACCAATGCATTCTTGATATCCCTGCAGTCCAAAGCAAAGCGGCCATAGACCAGTTCGATGTAGTGATTCATGCCTGAACGGTCGCCCCAGTTCTTCAAGCGGACGATGAACGTGGCATAGCAACTGCCTGAACGTCCGGCTGCCATGCCGTAACCGTTGACCACAGCATAACTCTCGAGTTCGGGAATCTTCTTCACCTTCTCCTCCACCTTCTTGACAATCTCCTCTGTCTCATGCAGGGTGCAGCCCTCGGGGGCACGCACCTCGGCAAAGAATACGCCCTGGTCCTCTTCGGGTACAAGGCCCGAAGGCAGGCCGCGCATGAAGAACACAAGCAATACGGCCGAGATGGCAAGCAACAACCAAGCCAGTTTCGGGCGCTTGATGAATCCGCCCACGCTCTTCTTGTATTTCTTGAGGATGGCATTGTAACTGGCGGTATAGGCCAGGGTAACGTAGTAGTTCAGGTTCTTCTTCTCCTTATTGTCCTTAGAGTAGCGCATCATGATGGCGCACAGGGCGGGGCACAAGGTCAAGGCCGACACGCACGACAGGCCCACCGACGAAGCCAGCGTGACGCCAAACTGCGTGAAGAAGGCTCCCGATGTGCCTGGCATGAAGGCCACGGGGATGAACACAGCCATGAACACCAGGGTACATGTGATAACGGCTACCGACACGTCGCTCATGGCCTCGCGGGTGGCGCGGCGAGCATCGGTGATGCCTGCTTCCATTTTGGCCATCACCGCCTCGACGACGACAATGGCATCATCCACCACCGTACCGATGGCCAGCACCAACGCGAATAGCGTGAGGATATTGAGCGAGAACCCCGCGAGTTTCACGATGACAAACGTGCCCAGCAACGACACGATGATCGACAACGAGGGGATAACCGTCGCCTTGAAGTTCTGCAGGAAGAAATAGACCACCAGGATCACCAGGATGATGGCGATGACGAGCGTCTCGACCACGTTGTGGATGGCGGCGAAAAGGAAGTCGTCGCTGGTCTGCAGAATCTCAAACTCCAGGCCGGCAGGCATTGTCGGCTTGAGTTCCTCGTAGAGTTTCTTGATGCGGGCGTTCACCTCGGTAGCGTTGGCGCCCGGTGCCTGGAACACCATGTACATGGTGCCTGGCTTGCCATCAATATTGGATGTGAAGTTGTAACTAACGGCACCAATCTCCACGTCGGCCACATCACTCAGGTGCAACAGGTGGCCACCATCGCTGGTGCGCAGCACAATGCTGTTGAACTCCTCAATGGTCTTCAAGGTGCCCTTGTACTCCATGGAGTACTGGTAAGCGTTCTCGGACTGTTCACCCAGCGAACCCGTGGCGGCAACAAAACTCTGGCCGCCGATGGCAGCGAACACGTCGTTGGGCTCCAACCCATACTGCGCCATCACATCGGGCTTGAGCCAGATGCGCAGGGCGTAGGTGTTACCCAGCGACATCACGTCGCCCACGCCAGTGATACGCGTCAGACGCGGTTTCACGTTGATGTCGATGTAGTTAGCGATAAAGTCGGCGTCATACTTGCCGTCCACGCTCTTCAGGGAGCCGATGTGCAGGATGTTGTTCTGCTGTTTCATCACATCCACGCCCACCTTTACCACATCGGCTGGCAGCAGGGCTGTGGCGCGGCTCACGCGGTTCTGCACGTTCACGGCGGCCAGGTCGGGGTCGGTTCCCTGCTCAAAATACACCGTGATCGAGACCTCGCCCGTTGCCGATGCCGAACTGGTGATATAGGTCATGCCCGGCACACCGTTGATGTTCTCCTCGAGCGGCTGAACCACCGACTTCATGATCGTGTTGGCGTCGGCACCCGTGTAGGAAGTGGAAACGCGCACCGTGGGCGGGGCAATATTGGGGTACTGCTCGATAGGCAATATGCCGATGCAGATGGCGCCCACCAGTGTGATGACAATGGCTATCGCGCATGCCATCACATATCTATTGATGAAGATGTTATTCTTCATAGTGCACAGTTTTACTTTTTGGCTTTTTTAGGCTCGGTTGGGAACAAGACACGCTGGCCTTCCTGTACGTTGTTGGCACCGACGGTCACGATGCGGTCTCCAACATTCAGGCCCTCGGTAACAACGACATCCTTGCCATTACCGATGTCGGATGTCAGCACGGCGACGGCGGTTGCGGTGCTGTCGGCTTTCACTTTATAAACCAGCGACTTGTCTTGCAGACGCACAACAGCCGCTTGAGGAATCACTATCACGTCATGGACGCTATAGGGCAACACCAGCGTGCCCTGGATACCCGAGTACAAGTTGCCTTCGGGATTGGGGAACGTGGCTTTGCACGCCAGCGAGCCGGTCATGGCATTCACCACGCCCGTCAGGCTCGACACACGGCCCTTGTGCTGATACTCGGTGCCGTTCTTCATGATGAAAGTCACTTCGGGAATCTGGGAAATCAACTTGGCTTTATCGCTTTGAGACACGCCCGACGAGGCCATCTCCTCGATGATAGACTCGGGAACTGAGAATTCAGCCTCCATCTGCCTGTTGCCGCTGACGATAGTCAGTTGGGTCATGGGCGTCACCTGGTCGCCGGCATAGACCGTGATCTCGCCAATGACACCAGCCACCGGCGACGTGATCGTGCAGAAGCCCAGGTTCACCTTGGCATGGTTCACAGCGGCTTGCGCCTGGCTGACTGATGCCTTGGCCTGGCTGACGGTGGCCTGCGCCTGCTTGTAGGTGTTGAGAGAACTTTCTAGCATATAGTTGCTGACGATTTTTTTCTCGTACAGGTTCTTGTTGCTCTCATACTCGAGTTTGGCACTGTTGGCCTGGGAGATGGCAGCCTGAAGGTTAGCGTTGGCGGCCTGGAGATTGGCTCTCGCCGATTCCAACTCATGCTGGGCATTGCGTGAGTCAATGGCAAAGAGCGTTTGTCCCTTGCGCACCTGCTGACCCTCGGTCACATAAATCTTCATCAATTGACCGCTCACTTGCGGCATGATGGTCACATCGGCCTGGCCTTTCATCTTTGCACTGAATTTCACAGGCACCTCTAAATCTGATTTTTTCACAGTCATCGTTTCGAATGACGACTGCGTTTCCTTAGGCATTTCTACGCCACAAGAAACCATGAAAAACACGAACATGATAAGCCATGCCCATTGCCAAATTTTGTTCCTTTTCATAGATTTTTATTTATAAATTGTTTGATTCTATTTAAAATTAGCACAAAGTAAACATTTTTTTTGCAATTATGATTGATTTCGGTGAGAAAAAGAACATTTTTAGTACTTTTGCATCTAATTATTTGAAAATGGTGTTTGTATAGATGTCACAACTCGAACCTCTCATTGCCGACCTTGCGCTGATTCTCATCAGCGCCGGAGTCATGACGCTCCTTTTCAAGAGCCTCAAGCAACCTATCGTCTTAGGTTATATCGTGGCGGGCTTCCTGGCCTCGCCCAACATGCCCTACATGCCCAGTGTTACCGATATGCACGGCATCCACGTATGGAGCGAAATCGGTGTAATCTTCCTGCTGTTTGCCCTGGGTCTGGAATTCTCGTTCAAGAAGATTCTCAAGATGGGTGCGGCCCCCATCATTGCCGCTGTGTCCATCATTCTGGCCATGATGTATGTCGGTTCCTTCACCGGATCCCTCTTTGGGTGGAGCGATATGGACTGCATCTTCCTGGGCGGCATGCTCGCCATGTCTTCAACTACCATCATCTTCAAGGCATTTGATGACATGGGTCTCAGGAAAAAACGCTTTGCCGGACTCGTGCTGAGCGTGCTCATCATCGAGGACATCCTGGCCATCGTACTCATGGTGATGCTCTCTACCCTCGCTGTGAGCAAGGAGTTTGAGGGCTCGCAGATGTTCGGTTCAATCTTGCAACTGGGACTTTACCTCGTTCTCTGGTTCACGGTGGGCCTCTATTTCATCCCCCTGGCGCTGCGTAAACTCAAACCGTTGATGAACAGCGAGACCCTGCTCATCACGGCCCTTGCCCTGTGCTTCGGCATGGTGGTGGCAGCATCTGCGGCAGGCTTCTCGGCCGCCTTTGGTGCTTTTGTCATGGGCAGCATCCTTGCCGAGACTGTCGAGGCCGAGGCCATTGAGCACCTGGTTGCACCCGTGAAGAACCTCTTCGGAGCCATTTTCTTCGTCTCGGTGGGCATGATGGTCGACATGCAACTCATCATCGAGTACATCATACCCATTATAAGCATCATCGCCGCCGTCATTTTGGGACAGACCATCTTGAGCACCGGCGGTTTCCTGCTATCAGGCCAGTCGTTGAAGACTTCCATGCAGTGCTCGTTCTCGCTGACCCAGATTGGCGAGTTTGCCTTTATCCTTGCCACCCTCGGCACCTCGTTGCATGTTACCAGCGACTTTCTGTATCCCATCGTCGTGGCTGTCTCGGTGTTCACCACATTCACCACACCTTATATGATACGCTTGGCAGAGCCTGCCTATAATGTGCTTGCACGCGTCCTGCCCAACAAGTGGATTGCCCGGCTGGAGCGTAACACCAACGAGAAGGACGAGAAGGTCTCCAGCGAGTTGCAGCAACTTTGGAAGGATTGCTTCAAGCGTTTCGTCTTCACCATGCTCATCAGTTGCGTGCTGTGTTTAGCCATCATGGTCGTCATGCTCTATTACGGCGAGCCGCTTATTGCCGGTTTGGTACCCGAACAGTGGGTTCACTTAGTTACTGCAGCCGTCACCGCCCTGTTGTGCTCTCCCTTCCTGTGGATAATGATGCGTTCCGGTGGCGACAGTCCAGAAGTCAATAAGTTGTGGGACAGCGGGTCCCACTGGCGCGTCAGACTGACGGCCTACGGAGTGCTGCGCCTGTTGATTGCCGCTGTCTTTATTAGTTACATCGTTGACTATGCCGTTCCCTGGACCAACTGGCTCGGTATGTTTGCGTTCGTTGCTATCCTGATGTTCATCATCTTCTCATCATCGACTCTGGAGAAGCAAAGTGAAAAACTGACCAAGAATTTCACCGACAACCTGAGCGCGCGTGAAAAGTTGAACGGCCAGAAATGATCATCAAGCATATTTTGCGCCTTTTCCCACAACAGCAAGATACTACACCATAAACTAAAAGGTGGATCATGACACTCGGTGAGTCAAACAGCCCGAGCCGAGATTGAAGTGCACCCCAAAAGTTGGACAAAAAACTTTTGGGGTCCATTTCATTATGAAGTGCCCTCTTCTATTTCGATAAAAGGGGGAGCCTGTAGTGGGCTGGTTACTTCACATAAACCTTTTTGTTGCCAATCAGGTAGAGACCCTTCAGGCCGTCGAGGCTGGAGGCCTGGCGACGCACCAGACGACCGTCCAGGGTATAAACATCAACAGGATGACTGCCGTCAACAGCAATCTCGTTGATGCCGCTGCCGATATTGAGCACAGCTGTTGCGGGCGAGGACTCCTTGTCGCCGTCATAAACAGCGGTAACGGCAAACGTGTGCTCACCATCAACGACTCCGATGGCTGTCATCGCATAGGAGGTCTCGGTGGTGCTGCCTACCCATTCACCATCCATATATATGTTGTAGCCAACAGGAACCGTCGCACTGCGCTCATAGGTGAAATCATCTATCAGCAGGCCGAAGATATCGGTTGACATGTGGCGGATAGCAAAGTGCTTGGCTCCCTCGGGGATGGTGTAACAGAATTCGGTCCAGTCGGTTGCGTCCAGCCACTCGCTGGCTAGCGAGGTGAAACTGCTGGGATCGGCATCAGTCATCGAGTAGAGCACCTCAAACGACTCAGAACCATAATCGGCGGTAATCACGCGAGCAAAGAAGCTGATTTCCTGCTCGTTGCCCATCAGCTCGGGCGAGATGAGCCAGTGGTCGGTGCTGGGGATGGGATCACCCTCTAACACACAAGTCGATAGCAAGAACTGGCTGCCGCTGTGCGGTTCGTATACCGTTGCCACCTCCTGGGGAAGCGACGGATCATCGACATTAAAGGGCATCCAAGCCATGGGCCCTCCCAGGTTGGGCACATCAAATCCAGAGAAGCTGTAGCAGGGCAATCCATTTCCATCATAGAGCAACCAGTCGCCAAAGGCACCGTTGTGTTCCTTGGCAGAGATGCCGCCCAGGCTGAACTCTGGGAATATGCCAGTGTCATCAAAGTCCTCGGTCACACGCATTGCGCCGCTGGTATCGGGCTCGCTCCAAGTGAGGAACAAGTCACCACCATCCTGCTCGACATTGAGGTTGGTTGGAGCCGGCACAGCGGGCTCAACGATGGAAACCATGGTTTGCATCACATCGTTTGCATGGTGCCCATCCTCAGGATAGTTAACAGTAGCCACAATTACCATGTCACCAATTGCGTCAAGAACCGATGTCTCG
Organism: uncultured Porphyromonadaceae bacterium; assembly: GCA_946410185.1. GTDB lineage: Bacteria > Bacteroidota > Bacteroidia > Bacteroidales > Muribaculaceae > Sodaliphilus. The sequence continues at coordinate 10,689 of CAMJZI010000016.1, read as the reverse complement.
AGCACAGCAACTTGGCTCCACGACTTGAACGGGTCGAGAATCAGGTTAGGATTGACGTTCAACAACTCGTTGCCGCCTGCTGTGAGCAAGACGGTAAAGCCGCTTGCCGCGAGTTCGCCCTCGTTGGTCACTGTAACAGTGATCGGGGCGGTTTTGCCGGCCGTGAGCGTAGCGGGCGCCTTGACCTTGATGGACAAGTCATGCTCATATAGGTCGGCAATGTGGATATTGTCAATCAGGAGCAGGTCGCCCACATAAGTCACCTCACCTTCCCAATGATCAATCTCGGAGGCATCGACAAATTCGGCCATCAGGCCGATGCGGGAATAACGTTCACCTTGCAGGGCAGTTAAGGGAACCTTGACCTGGGTGAAACCATTATCGACAGCAATATTGTTCTTGAGGACGCTGAATTCACCGCCATCAACGCTGCCGATAACAGCCAGCGAACGGATTGTGGGGCTGGCCACGTCAAAGAGCAACGTCGGATTGTTAAGACCATTCAGGTCAAGTTTACCAGAGGTAAAATATACCATGCCGGGGGCCTCGGTAAGCAGGGCCATTGATGAGTTGTCATCATCGGTTGATTGGCCCGAAATCATGATGGTGCCGTTGGTCTCCCAGTAGTAGTGCAGTTCGTCGCCGGCAAAGCCTTCGACCATCGGCAACTCGTAAGGAGCACCAACCAGCAGGCCAGTCGTCTGGGTCATGCCGTCATACTCGGCATTGGCCTCGTTCCTGGTCTCTACCATCCAGTATTCAGCATGTTGATCGCCCTCGTCGGTCTGATATGCCACGTCATAGGAATCGGCATCGGTGAGCGTAGCAAGCAGTTCGCTCTTCTCGATGCTGTAATCGGACCAGCCCTCCTCGACATAGGTGCTCCATACAAGATAGTTTACTGTGGCAGGGTTCACTGGTCCCTCGTTCATACCGATGTTGGATACCTTGTCCCATTTCAGGGCAACGGTTTCGTGGGCATCGGTAGCAGTCAGGTTTTGAACGGGTGTGGGTATGTCGGGACCTACATATACCGTCACCTTTTCACTCTTCAAGCCCTTGCCCGACTCATTATAGGGGATGGCCTGATAAGTGTGGTTGCCCACCTCGTCGGGTTCGTCAACATAGGTCACCGTTGCACCAGGAGCGACCTGCTCGACGGCACCCACGACCATGCCGTCACGCAGGATGTCGATGCGCGTCAGGCTGGTGGCCAATGGCGAGCCGTCGATAGCGGTAGTCGGAGCCGTCACGATGACATCGGCCTGCAAAGCCGCATATTCATCGGCCACAACGTTGATAGCGGGTGCGGCAGGAGCAGTAGGCTCGGCCCCGAACTCAATAGTGAGATAATTGATCATGAGGCGGAACATGTCGGCATCGCTGATGGCATGAATTGCCAGGTAATAGCGTCCATCCTCGTTGACCGAGAACAGACCCTCATATTCTTCACCCATGGAATCATCGGTGGTGACCTCGACGGGCTCGATCACCGTGGTGGTCAATGCCTCGGCCGTGGGCTCCTGACCTAACAGCAGTTCAAAGCGCTCGTTGATGCCCGCGTTATAGGCATTGACAATCACATTGTAGTTCTTGCCTGCCTGAAGCAGCACCGGCAGGGTCACCAGGTAGTCGTCGGCTTCGTTTTCTGAGTTATAGGAATAATTGGTGTGGTAGCCATCATCCCAATTCCAGGTACTGCCATCCCCGTTGGCGTCAATAACAGTGAAGATGTCGAAGGTCTCAGGCAGGGTCAAGTCGGCATTATAGGGCACTTCGAGGGTGGTAACGACCTTGACGGCAGCAATCTCGCTCTTATCGCCTGCACCCTTCTCGTTATAGGCTACCAGCTGATACTTGTGCAAGCCCAGGGTCACGTCATTGTCAACCCAGGTGAGCGCTGTGCCAGGGGCTGCGTTCTCGAACGTGTTGATGAGCTGGCCGTCACGGGTGAGTTCAATCTTGTCGAGGTTGCCGGTCAAGGGTTCGCCGTTGCGCTTGACGGAGGGCGCTGTGAAGCTGATGGTCACTTCCAGCTCTTCCTCGGTTTGGACAGCGGTCACGTTGGCGGGAGCTGCCGGAGCCTCTGTCTCATAGACATCGACCATCACATTGTCCACAAAGAGCTTGTTCATATCGGCCGCCGAGATGGCATGGAAACCGATGTAATAGGTTCCCGTCTGGGTGGCACTGATCTTGGCCTCGATTTCCTGGGGCTCGTTCCATGAGACATCAAGAGGCTCAACGACCTGGATGGTCATGCCCTCGGGGGTGGCATCGCTGCCGGCCAACACCTCGATACGCTCGTCAAAGTCTTTGTTCCAGGTATCAAAGGTCAAGCGATACTGCTTGCCGGCCTGGAAATGGAAAGCAGGCGATATCAGCCAGTCATCAGCCTCAAAGGCTTCGTTGTAGGTATAACGGGCGAACCAGTTCTCGTCGCTGTTATAGGCGAAGTCCCATGTGTCATGATCCTCGTTGGTGTCAATGATAGTGAACGTCTCTTGCTCATCAGTCGTCTGGAATGTGTTCAGGTAGGGATAATCCTCAATGGGCTTGAATGGGTTCTCGCGGGTGATTTTCAAATCCTCGACCCAGGTGTGGAAATGATTCTCCTCGACGTTGTCGTTGGCCAGCAGCTCGTTGAGCGAGGTGAATGCGCCCGCCTGCTCGTCATAGCTCATCATGTAGGGCACAAGGCGGTCACCATCGTAACCGATGGCGTAGATTGTGGTGCCATCTTTCTCGCCCAGCACCTGCAAGCCATTGAAGGCCACCATGCCGTCGTCGATGACACCATGCATCCATGCATCAGGGAAATCGGCGAACAATCCTTGCAAGTACACATCATTGCCGTCAAAGCCGAGATTGACCTCGCCGCGGAAGGGGACCGACGAGCCCTCATAGTAGTGGCCGCGGGTGTACCACGTCTGGGTCTGCAAACCAGGTGGCGGGGTCACCGTAACTACTTCCAGGGGAACGTAGTCGTGATCGAAGTCATAGACACTCTCATAGTCGGCAACGTTGGAGAAGAACGACTCGCCCAGGTACTCGTAGAAAATGCCGATGACGTTCTCCTCGTCGGAGTTCTCGAGCAAGATTCTGTCGCCGTCGATGGTGAAGGTAATGGCAGTGCGGGCGTCGTTCTTGAAATAGTCACGGCCATCCCGCTTGCCCCAATAGATGGCATAGGGCACCTCGGAGTAGCTCTCGTAATTGACGAGTTGACCAGTAGGGATGGTGATGGTGTTACCGCTCAAAGCACCCTTTACCCAAGCACCGTTGCGATAGTTGGAGATGAGATCCTTGATATAGACATCTCCATTGTCGCACAGGACGACATCGACCTGTCCATCCTGCTCAGTGAGCAGCCATGAATCGGCATCATAGTCATGCATGAGTGCATGTCCCGAGCGGTTATATATTTTTCGCTGGCCTTCGGCAGGCTTGATAATCACGCCGTAGGCATCGATGACCTCTCCTGCCTGGCGGGGAGCGTGCTGGCGCTTCAGGCTGGGCAGGGCGGATGGCTGGTGGGCCATTCTCTTGATAGCGGTTTCTTTCTTGTCCTTTGATTTGGATGCTGATGAGGCTACTTGAGCCTTGGCTTTGTTAACGGCATCCCGCTTCTTGTCAGCGTTAGCCGTTTTCACAGTCGCCATATTGGTTTCTGTGGCCGTAACATCGATGGTTTTGGAGGGTAGATTCTTGATTTTCCTCAGGCCATTATGAGTGGCATTGGCCTTTCGTGTGGTCAGGCCCACAGGCAGCTGAGGCGAATCTTGAGCCCTGACCTGTGATGGCAAGAGCAACGCCATGGCCATCGCAAGTAAAAACACAATTTTCTTTCCCATAATACAGGTTAAATTTAACGATTAAACTAATTTTGGATATTTTGCTTGCAAATGTACACAAATACATGCATTTAGCAATAATCCACAATCGTTTTTTGGGGGAAGAAGGGCGGGTGAAAATGAAAAACAATGACCGACGAGGAGGGCATGACGGGCGCGTTCACACTCGTTTTGTAAAAATGAGGAAATTCAATAGTCGGTATTCTTCAATAGCCTTGGTTCGGGTCTAACAGTTGCTATTGATTACTTGTACAAAGTCTTGTGGCAAGAGGACGTTTTCAAGAGGCATTGCGTCGGCAAACAAGGGAGCGATCTCGTCGGGCGTGAATCCTGCGATTCCGCATCCGATGCGGGTGACCAGGAATTTAAGGTCTGCGTGAGCCTGGGCAAAGGAGATGAATTGGTCAACGTAGGGTTTGATGGCATCCACACCGCCATGCATCGTCGGGATTGCGTAACATTGGCCCTGCATGCCCACTCCTTGACCCCAAACGGCCCCAAAACGCAGATGAGCGGCCCGGGCGGCACCACCGGCATGATGTCCTGCCAGATTGCTGCCAAAAACAAAAATCTCGTTCTTTTTTAATTCCGAAATCATATCGGGTGTAAAGTCTCGGTCGTACATCATCATAGTTCTGTGGGGATTAAATGGCCTCGGTTATTTCGTGATAGTAGGGTGAAGATTCGGGAACAAAGTCGCCGGCATGGAGGTGCTCATAGATGCACAGGCAGGCCCAGGCGTCGATGGCGGCATAGCGTTGCTGGGCCTCGGAGAGCTGGGGGGCTTCCCAGTTTGAGAGTTGTTGCCCCTTGCTGATCTTTTGATGGAAAAGGATGGCGAAGATCTTCTGGAGGCTCATGTCGGTAATGCTATACTGTTTGACCATCTGTTGCAGCTCGATGAATCCTCCCGGATGCAAATCGCTCACCCTGGCAAGCTGATGGAAGTCGTCGGTGGTGGAGAGGCCCACCTTGATGCTATGGGTGTCCTCAAGGAAATGCTTGAGGGGTAGTGGAATGCCCGTCTTGTTGAGGCGGAATAGGAAAGCGTCGGTGTGGGTGGATAGCTGCAGCAGGGCCACGTTGTGACGCTCGCCGCGTCGAAAGCAAGGCTTTGTCTCGGTGTCAAAGCCCACGATAGGCGACTTTTCCAGCGCGGTTACTGCGCTCTTGACCTGCGAGATGGCGTTAATGACGTGGATGCGCCCTGGAAAGTTGACGGGGGGCATCTGGTTGACAACCTGTTTGTCTATGGATACAACGTGCATGATGGGTGCAAAGGTAGTGCTTTTTCCTCGGTTTACATGCATGACGGCCCATGCTTTTTTGCAATTCTGTTTTTAGATTCTATCCACCTGCTTGACACCCTTGACGTTGAGAATCTTTTTGGTGAGGTCGTCGAGCAGGCTGATGCTGTTGACGTTCACGCTGAGCAGACCTTCGAACAGGCCGCCCTCGGCTTGTACCGAGATGCTGCGTAGCAGGCAGTTGTCGGTCTTGTTGATGACCGATGTGATTGACGACACGATGCCGATGTCGTCGCGGCCAAGCACCTTGAGGGTGGCGACGAACATGCTGCCCGCCTTGTCGGTCCAGCGGGTGCGGATGATGCGGTAGGGATAGCGCTCCCTGAGGTGGCGCAGGTTTTTGCAGTCGCAGCGGTGTATCTTGATGGCTCCGTCGCTTGCGATAAAGCCCTCGATGCGGTCTCCAAAGATGGGGTTGCAGCATTTTGACAGCTTGTAATTCACGCCCTTGACCCCCTCGCCGATGGTGAGGATGTCGTTGTCGAGATGCTGCTTGTGCTCGGTGGGTCGTTGCAGGACAAACTCCTCGGCTGTACCTCTAGTTGCTGCCTCGTTTTGCTTGGCGTTGATGCCCTCATACATCTCGACCACGTCGTTGACATCGATGTCACCTTGCTGAATGGCCGCATAGAACTCGGTGGTGGTCTTGTAGCCCATCTTCTTGATCACGCGCGCCAGTGTGGCGTCGTCGGGTTCGATCTTGCGGTTCTTGAACCGGCGCTGCAGGGTTTCTCGCGCCAGTTGAGCCTGCCGCGCCTGCCGCTCGTTGATGGCGTTCTTGATCTTGTTGCGCGCCCGGCTGGTGACAGCGATGTTGAGCCAGTCGAGGCGTGGCGTCTGGGTGGTGGATGTGATGATTTCCACTGTGTCGCCGCTGCGCAGGCGGTAGTTGATCTTCTGGTTCTTGCCGTCAACCTTGCCGCCCATGCAGGTGCTGCCCACGCGGCTGTGGATGTGGTAGGCAAAGTCCAGGATTGTCGCCCCCTGTGGCAGGCGGATGACGTCGCCCTTGGGTGTGAAGACAAACACCTCGTTGTTATACAGGTTGGTGTCCATATTGCGCATCAGGCTCATCTGGCCTTCCTGTCCGCTGGCTTCAAGCATCTCGCGCACCTCGTTCATCCACTTGTCCACGTCGCCCTCGCTCTTGATGCCCTTGTACCGCCAGTGTGCCGCCACGCCCCGCTCGGCGGTCTCGTCCATGCGACGGGTGCGTATCTGGACTTCGACCCATTTGTCGTCAGGACCATACACGGTGATGTGCAGCGACTCGTAGCCGTTGCTCTTGGGGATGGTGATCCAGTCCTTGAAGCGCGAGGGGTTAGCCTTGTAGATGTCGGTCACAATCGAGTAGGCGAGCCAGCAGGCGCGTTTCTCGTCCTTCCTGGGTGCGTCGAGGATGATGCGGATGGCGAACAGGTCGTAGATGCCGCCCAGGTCCACGCCCTGCTTCTGCATCTTTTGCCAGATGCTGTTGATGGACTTGGTGCGCCCTTTGAGTTCAAATTCCAGGCCTTCTTCTTTCAGCCGTTTGTCGATGGGCTTGATAAACTCCTTGACATATCGATCACGCTCCAGTTTGGTCTCGTTAAGGCGGGTGGCAATCTGAGTGTAAACCTTGCGGTTGAGGTATTTCAGGGACAGGTCCTCGAGCTCGGTCTTGATGGAGTATAGTCCCAGTTTGTGGGCCAGCGGCGCATACAGGTAGCGTGATTCACTCGCAATCTCATGGACAAATTGCTCGTTGGGGTGGTGGTTGATGGCCCGCATGAGCGCTAGGCGGTCAACGGTCATGATGAGGATGACGCGCACGTCCTCGGCAAAGGTGAGCAGCAGCTTGTGGAAGTTCTCGTTTTCGACCGCGGCCTGCTTTTCATACAGCGGCACGACGTGCAGCAATCCGTGGACAATGTGTGCGATATCGTCACCGAATAATTGGCCGATGCGTTGCACGTCAAGATAGTCGGCGCGACACAGGCTATAGAGCATGTTGGCAATGACCATGGTGCGGTCAGGGGCAATGCTGTCGCACAGGGCAAGCGCCGTGTTCAGGTGGCGAATGACGGGATTCATTCCATACTGGTCGCGGCCAAAGATGCCGGCCTCGGTGATGCCTTTACTGATCAAGGCATGCACCGTATTGATGTCATGGCAAGACAACTGGCTGCCCAGCTTGTCGTTCAAGTCCCTTACAAGCTGCAGCAACTGCCGTTTCTCATTGGTGGTGAAATATTCCTCGGTATTGACCATTGGCTATTTTTTTGGCAAATTTAGTCTTTTTGTGACAATTTGCTTGCAAGAACGGGTGCAAAAATGTAATTTTGGGACAAATTTCAAATCATATCAATATGCTTAACGAGAAGGATAAACAACTGATGGCTGCAAAAGGCATCACCGAGCCCATGATCGAGGCTCAGCTCAAGCGTTTTGAAACAGGATTTCCGTGGCTCAAATTAGAGGCCGCGGCAACGGTAGGCAACGGCATCACCCGCCTGGATGCCAAGCAGCAGACCCAGTGCATCAAGGTGTGGAAGGAATTTCAGGGTGGGGGAGCCACCATCGAGAAGTTCCAGCCGGCATCGGGGGCTGCAAGCCGCATGTTCAAGAACTTGTTTGCCTTTATCAACGAGGGCAAGGCGGCACCCGAGACCGACTTTGAGCGCCAGTTCTTTGAGGGCATCACCCTGTTTGCCTTCTATCCCCAGTTGAACAAGACCTGCGTGAACCTCTACCAGAATAATGTGTCCGAGCTGATGGAGGCCGGCCGCTATGCCGATGTGCTCAAGGCCCTGCTGCTGCCCGAGGGCATGAACTACGGTTCCCTGCCCAAGGGGTTGCTCAAGTTTCACCGCGCCGCAGCCGGCACCGTTCACACGCCGCTTGAGGAGCACCTCGAGGAGGGTGCCCAGTATGCCGCCGACAGCCGTCGTTGCGTGAGCATCCATTTTACTGTTTCTCCCGAGCATCGGGCAGGTTTTGAAAAACTCATCAAGGCCAAGGTGCCCCTCATGGAGAAAGTGTGGGGCGTGAAGTATGATATCACCTTGAGTGAGCAGAAGGCCTCGACCGACACCATCGCCGTCAACATGGACAACACCCCCTACCGCGACGCGGCGGGTAGTCTGCTGTTCCGCCCGGCAGGCCACGGCGCTCTGCTCGAGAACCTGAACGAGCGCGATGCCGACGTCGTGTTCATCAAGAATGTCGATAACGTGGTGCCCCTGAGGCTGCGCAGCGTGAGCACCCGCTACAAGAAGGTTATCGGCGGCTACCTCGTGACGGTGCAGCGCCAGTTGAAGAAATATCTCGAGACCCTGGACAAGGACAACGTAAAGCCCGCCGACCTCAAGGCCATGCTGCGCTATGCCCGCCAGACGCTCTGCATCAGCGACAAGGCGACCGACGCCATGGACGATGCCGCCCTGGCCGCCTGGCTGAGGGACAAGTTCAACAGGCCCATCCGCGTGTGTGGCGTCGTGCCCAACGAGGGCGAGCCTGGCGGCGGCCCCTATCTAGCCTATAATGCCGACGGCTCGGCATCGCCCCAGATTCTCGAGTCGGCCCAGATCAACCCCGACGATGCCGATGCGGTCGAGATGATGAAGAGCGGCACCCACTTCAACCCCGTTGACCTGGTGTGCTACATCAAGGACTACAAGGGCATCAAGTTTGACCTGCGCAAGTTTGTCGATCCCGAGACCGGCTTCATCAGCATCAAGAGCAAGGACGGCGTGGACATCAAGGCGCTGGAGTTGCCGGGCCTGTGGAACGGCTCGATGAGCAACTGGAACACCGTGTTTGTCGAGGTGCCCATCGACACCTTCAACCCCGTCAAGACGGTCAACGACCTGCTGCGCAAGGCCCATCAATAACTTCAACAACAGTCCATTGATGTCATGAGGAAAATCATTTTTGTGATGCTGATGGCGCTGGTGTGTGTTCATGCCGGCGCCCAGCGCTATGATGATGTCGAATCTGTCACAGACACCGTCTATACAGTTCATTCCATCAACCAGGAGCAGTTCAAGGAGTTTATTGCCGACTATGCCGCCCGTGACTGGGAGATGAAGAGCGCGCGCCCCGTCGTGGTCGATTTCTATGCCGACTGGTGCATGCCGTGCAAGCGCCTCGATCCCATCCTGCGCGAGGTGGCCCATTACTATCAAGGAGAGGTGGACTTCTATCGCATCGATGTGGATGAGAATAGCGACATTGCCGACGTGTTCCAGATTCGCAGCATCCCCTATCTGCTCATCTGCCCCATGAAGGGCGAACCCAAAAACGTCATCGGCCTGTATCCCGAGCAGGAATACATCCGTGTCATCAACCAGGCCCTGGGTCGCTGACAGTGTTTGATGCGTGTTTCTCAATCTGCTTGTGAAACTTAAGTGATATTTTTAGGGAATGATATAGCAGTTGGCCTTAAGCCATGCGGGGCTAACGCGAATTGCGCTAATTTGATTAATTTCACGAAATTTTATTTAACGTGAACTGGGCGAAAAATACAATCTGTCAATCAGTGCGTTAGCCGGGGCTGTGTCATAATTCGCCTCATGGTTTTAAATCGGCCTGACGGCCGAGAAATAAAGCCCTAACTTTGCAGCGATGAAAGTTTATTCGTCAAACTTTCATCGCTGCACGGCTTTTATTACCTTTGTCGTAGTAAGGTAATGATTGACCGCCGGGGAGACAATCAATTAATTAAGCCAGGGTCACACCCTATATTTTGCCATTGGCCTCCCCGGATTTTATTAGTTGAAAGTCAATTAGGAAGTTAGGTTTGAGCCTATTTAGGGTGGTAACTCCCAACTAATTGCGGTCAATCAAGAATTTAATTAACACCGCAAAGTTATGAAAAAGTATTTTATCGGCATCGATGTTTCTAAAGAAACTATTGACGTGAGCTTCGTTGAGTCGGATTTCCAGCAGCAGCCGGAGTATCTTGCCCAGTACCCTAACGGCAAGAAAGGCTATCGCTCAATGATCCGTGACCTGAAACTGGCCCTGCAGGGTGCCAGCAGCGGTCAGTGGCTGTTCTGCTGCGAGACCACAGGCGCCTATGACCGCCAGATGTGCCACTGGCTGGTCGAGCACGGGATGCATGTCTGGCGCGAGAGCGCGTTGCAGATCAGGCAGAGCCTGGGCATCCGCCGCGGCAAGAACGACAAGGCGGACTCGATGGCCATAGCGGACTACGCCCGCCGGCATCCAGACAAGGTCAACCTGTTCGAGATACCAAGCAAGGTGCTATCCGCACTGAAGGACCTGTACCTGTACCGCCAGACCCTGGTGGACAAACTCAAGGGTGTCAAGAACCGCCAGAAAGCGTTGAAAAGCCAGGGCGAGGCTGCAAGCCCGGCGGCCAGATTCATCCGCCGTGACTCCAATAACGAGATAAAGCGGCTGGAGCGCAGCATTGCCGAGTGTGAAAGTGCCATGATGGAGGTGATACGCTCAGACGAGCAGCTGATGAGCAACTATGAGCATGTGAGATCCATCAAGGGCTTCGGCCTGGTGGTCACTGTCGC
>CAMJZI010000015.1 GCA_946410185.1 uncultured Porphyromonadaceae bacterium | reverse complement strand
TATCCACAGCATGGCGAGCACGAACAGGATGCCCATGAACGGGGGTAAATCGGTGAGATACCTGAAGATGGGCACAAATATCAGTCCACCCACACCTAGCACAAAGACCGTCTTGCGTTCCCAGGCAGTCAGCTCCTGCTCGCTGGTGGCGGTGCTGCTAGCCACTTGCTGCAATGTGCCATGGAGTGCAAATTGCAGTACCAAGGTGGGAATCAGCATCGACAATAGCGATGGCAGGAGCAGGTGCATGATGGTCTTGGCCGCCGTGATCATCCCGCCATTCCACAGCATGATGGTCGTCACGTCGCCGATGGGCGAGAAGGCGCCACCAGCATTGGCGGCGATCACGATGATCGCATCATAGATCATGCGGTCCTGGCGTTGGGGCACCAGTTTGCGCAGCACCATGATCAGGACGATGCTCGTCGTCAGGTTGTCAAGGATGGCACTCAGCAGGAACGTCATCAACGCTATGCGCCACAGCAGGCGCCGCTTGGAGGTCGTTCCCAGCAGGTCACGCACGAAGTTGAATCCACCGTTCTGGTCCACCACCTCGACAATCGTCATGGCGCCCATCAGGAAGAAGAGCGTCGTCGCAGTCTCGCCCAGGTCAGACTCAATGGCTTGAAGCGCGGCACCCACGGCATCGTGAGTGCCCGGGAAATAGATCCCGGGAGCCATCATGAACAATGTCCAACAAGCCACAAACATGAACAGGGCAACGGCGGCCTTGTTCACCTTAATCACACTCTCTAGAGCTATGCAGGCATATCCCGTCAAGAAGACGGCTACTATCGCTATCGTCAACATGTTGTATTATTTATAGTGTGTGCGGTTCAATCGTTTTATTAGTCTAATATCGAGGCCACGAGTTGTGCCTGCTCGCCATCATAGAAGGCGACCTGGCTGATGGGCTGATAGGTGTAGTCAATGAAGTGCAGCAGCTGCAATGCGACAAACTGTTTGTCGGTCGATACACAGGCATCGAGCTCGATGTTGCCGATTTCAACACGGGTCACACGGCACGCCTTGACAGCGGCGGCCAGCCCCTTGCTGTCGCTCTCGATGACGCGTTGCAGGTGGGCGACGGCCTCGGGGTTGTAGTTATACTTATTGACCTTGACGGTCGCTCCGGTGGGGGTGTAAACGAGTTTCTTGCTCAGGCCGAGCATCGATGAGGCGACTTTCAGGTCTTGACGTGATAACAGTTCGGCTGACATAGCCAGTTTATTGAAGTTTGCCATAATGTTCTAATGAAATAAATAATGGTGTGTAAAATTGTTGTGTTGATATAGTGGATGAATCTAACCTGGTGAATGCTTTGACAACACATCACAGGGCAGACTCGTCTGCCGGCAAGCAACGGCAGGTATAGGGGAAATGTGGGGGAAATCGGGAACGTTCCCTCTAGTCAGAGGGGGCTAACACAACAATCGGCAAAGTTCAAGAACATAAAAGTGAACTGCTCGCGGGTGCCGCAGGGGGGCGCTGATGCGTTCAATGACAAGGCGGCCCGTGGCGGCAATAGGTGTGTAGATGTTGTCACTCAGGCGGTTGGCACTGCGCCTGAGGATGTTGGTGCGCATCAGGGAAACGCGATACTTGGCAGGCATCACCAGCCGTGAAGACTGGGTCGGTGTCAATACGGGTATCTGTACCGGTGCATTGCTCAAGAAGCCATACTCGTCGGTGACTGGCTGGGGTTTGCCTTCGGCCTCATATTCGCCTTGGATGGCACAGGGGGGCACGGCGCTTGCCGTCACCTCCCCGGGCATGGTGGCCCAGATGAGTGCCATCATGCTTGCCGTCAACAATATTTTTATCCAAGACTTCATCAAGATGCGTCTCAATAACTGGTCAATGAACAGTCAATAATCACTTGGTGTCGTGGCGCTTGACCAGTCGCTCATACTCGGGGTTGCCCTCGCGCAACAGGCGGTCAAAACGCTCGCGGTCGTTGAGCACCTCGATGGCGGCCTGCAGGTCACGGTTGCGGTGGTTGATGATCACGTTATAGGCGCTCTGGTCGCTGTACACGTCGCGGGCGATCAGGCCCTTGATGATGTCCTTGATCAAGCGCTCGCTCGTGCGGTACTTCTCCTGGTCATACTTCACGCTGTCCTTCTCGCCCAGGGCGATGAACTCGGCCATCATCTCGTCGCTCACGGCAAATCCCTTGTCAAACTCGGCCAGCGTCTTGTATTGCTTGGCCAGTGACTTGCGGTGCTTGTCCACATACTTGATGACATACTGGTTGATGATGCCCTTGGCCGTGAGGTCGCGGTAATAGGTCGAGTACTCGCTCGTGTCGATGGGCACATACACGTCGGGCATCACGCCACCGCCGCCATAGATGGTGCGGCCGGTGAGCCGTGTGGTATAGCGCAGCGTGTCATTGAACTGGATACTGTCCAGGCAGTAGTATTCGCCCACGTTGGCGCGGTCGAGCAATTCCTTCTCATAGGCTTTCTTGTTGCCGCGGCTATAGGGCTTCTGGATGCAGCGGCCGCTGGGCGTGTAGTAGCGGGCCACCGTCAGGCGCATCATCGAGCCGTCCTCAAACTTGATGGGCCTCTGCACCAGCCCCTTGCCAAAGGTCCTGCGGCCCACGATCACGGCACGGTCCCAATCCTGCATCGCGCCGGCAAAGATCTCTGCTGCCGAGGCCGAGTACTGGTTGACCATGACCACCATGTGCAGGTCCTTGTACTCGCCCCATCCGTTGGCGTTGGCCTCGTTGCGGGGGCTGTTCTCGCCCTGGGTATAGACCATCAGCTGGCCGCGGTCCAGAAACTCGTTGCACATGTCGATGGCCGCGTTCAGGTAGCCGCCGCCGTTGTCGCTCAGGTCCATCACCAGCTGGGTCATGCCCTGCTTCTTGAGTTCCTTGAGCGCCTCCATCATCTCCTCGTGGGTCTTGGCACCGAAGCGTGAGATCCTCAGGTAGCCCTTCCTTTCGTCGAGCATATACTTGGCGTCGATGCTGTGGACGGGGATGTTGTCACGCGTGATCCTGAAGGTGATCAGCTCCTTCACTCCGGGGCGCTTGACCTGGACGGTGACCTGGGTGCCCTTCTTGCCGCGCAGGCGCTTCTGGATATCGCTGTTCTTCATCTTCACGCCGGCAATGGCCGTGTCGTTGACCGTGATGATGCGGTCACCGGCCAGCACGCCCACGCGCTCGCTGGGGCCACCGGGCACCGTCTGGATGACGTAGAGCGTGTCCTGGTTCATGTTGAACTGGATGCCCACGCCGCTGAACTCGCCCTGCAAGGGCTCCTCCAGCTCCTTGGTCTCCTTGGCGTCGGTATAGGACGAGTGGGGGTCCAGGTTCTCGAGCATCCCCTTGATGGCGTCCTCGACCAGCTTGTCCTCGCTGACCGTGTCAACATAGAGGCTCGAGATCGCATACTCGGCATTTAACAGCTTCTGCATCGCCTGGGGCATGGCCCGCTGCGCACTCGTGCCCAGCGACAATGACAGCACCAGCCCCACAACTAATAATATCTTCTTCATTATAATGAATGTCAGTTTTTTACAAAATTAAGTTTCATTGGCTTTAGGCTCTCTAACACCTAACACCTAAAGCCTAACACCTAAAGCCTCATCCCCTCGGGCAGGTACTTGCTCACGTCCTGGCCATAGCGCGCCAGTTCCCTGACGATGCTGCTGCTGATGTGGCTGTACTCGGGCAGCGTGTAGAGCAGGATGGTCTCGATGCCGGTCAGGTCGCGGTTGACTTCGGCCAGGTGCTTCTCGTTCTCAAAGTCCTGGATGAGCCTCACGCCGCGCACGATATACCCGGCACCCACCTCACGCGCCACATCCACGGTCAGCCCGCTGTAGGTAATCACCTCGACCCGTGGCTCGGACTCAAACACCTGTTCGATCCATGCCTTGCGCTGGTCCATCGTCATCATGGCGTGCTTGTCGGCATTCACCCCGATGGCGATGACAAACTTGTCGAACAGCGGCAGCGCGCGCCTCACGATGGACTCGTGACCGCGTGTGAACGGGTCAAACGACCCCGGGAACAGCGCCACGCGCTTCCCCTTGTTGTCAATGCACTGTGATGTCTTCATCGTCCTCGTTCACTAGGTTGTCTATAATGAAATTCTGGCGTTCCATCGTGTTCTTGCCCATGAAGAAGGCCAGCATCTGCTTGACGGCGTCCTCCTTGCGCAGCGACACGCGGTCGAGCCTCATCTCGGGGCCGATAAAGTCCTTGAACTCGTCGGGCGAGATTTCGCCCAGGCCCTTGAATCGGGTGATCTCGGCAGCGTCACCCAGCTTGTTGAGGGCCGCCAGCCGCTCCTCGTCGCTGTAGCAGTAGTAGGTCTCCACCTTCTGTGGCTTGGCCTCTCGCTTGGTAGAGCGGTTCTTGCGCTTGGCCTCCTTCTTGTTGAGCACGCGGAAGAGTGGTGTCTGCAAGATATACAGGTGTCCCGTCTTGATCAGCTCGGGGCAGAATTGCAGGAAGTAGGTCAACAGCAGCAGCCTGATGTGCATCCCATCGACATCGGCATCGGTGGCGATGATGACCTTGTTGTAACGCAGTCCGTCGATGCCGTCCTCAATGTTGAGGGCCGCTTGCAGCAGGGCAAACTCCACGTTGGTGATCACCTTCTTGGGGTCCAGACCATAGGTGTTCAGCGGCTTGCCGCGCAGCGAGAACACGGCTTGGGTCTCCACGTCGCGGATCTTGGTGATCGAGCCGCTGGCGCTCAGACCCTCGGTGATGAAAATCGAGGTGTCGTCGCGGCGGTCATTGTCCTTGGGTGCGCGGCTGTCGTTGAAGTGCACGCGGCAATCGCGCAGTTTGTCGTTGTGCAGGGCTGCCTTCTTGACGTTCTCGCGCACCTGCTTGCTCACGCCAGCGATGGCCTTGCGCTCGCGCTCGTTGTCCTGGATCTTCTTGAGCAGCACCTCGGCGGTCTCGGGGGCCTTGTGCAGGTAGTCGTCGAGTTCCTTCTTGATAAAGTCGTTGATGTACTTGTAGATGGTGGGTCCGTCTTTCCACATGATGCTGCTGCCCAGCTTGATCTTGGTCTGGGACTCAAACACGGGCTCCTCGACCTTGATGCTGATGGCGGCGACGATGCCGTTGCGAATGTCGCTGTACTCAAAGTTCTTGCCGTAGAACTCCTTGATGGTCCTGGACAGGGCCTCGCGGAAGGCGCTCTGGTGCGTTCCGCCCTGGGTGGTGTGCTGTCCGTTGACAAACGAGTAGAACTCCTCGCCCAGCTGTGCCGCATGTGTGATGACCACCTCAATGTCGTCGCCCGTGAAGTGCATGAGCGGGTACAGCGGGTCGTTGGTCATGTTTTCCTTCACCAGGTCGCTCAAACCATTGCGCGAGTGATACTTCTTGCCATTGAGCATGAGGGTGAGCCCCGTGTTCAGGTAAGAATAGTTCTTGATCATCTGTTCGATGATCTCCTCGCGGAACTCATAATTCTTGAAGATGGTGCCATCGGGTTTGAAGCGCACGAGCGTGCCGTTGGGCTCGCCCTGCTCGGCATCGACGATGCCGCTCTCCTGGCTGGCAAGGCCCTCGTTGTAGAGTACCCATGAGCATTGTCCGTTGCGCACACTGCGGATGTAGAACTCGGTTGACAAGGCGTTAACGGCCTTGATACCCACACCGTTCAGACCCACCGAACGCTTGTAGGTCTGGGTGTCGTACTTGGCGCCAGTGTTCATCTTTGACGAGGCGGCCTTGACCTGGTCCAGGGGGATACCACGGCCATAGTCGCGGATGGTGACCATGCCGTCGGCCACGTCGATATCGATGACAGGCTTGGCGTAGCCCGTGTTGAACTCGTCGATGCTGTTGTCGATGACCTCCTTGATGAGGACGTAGATGCCGTCGTCGTTTTGCGAGCCGTCGCCCAGCTTGCCGATGTACATACCGGGGCGCAGGCGGATGTGCTCACGAGGCGATAGCGTGACCAGCTCTTCATAGCCGCCGAAGTCGCTTTGTTGTTGCTGCTGGTCGGCATCGGGGCCTTGTTCTATGAGTTGATGCTGTTTGTCTTGTGACATACTGCTGTTAATTTTTGTGATATCTGCATTTTAACCCGCAAATTTACAAAAAATCCCGCAAATGCCGTGCCGTGTCGCTCTACAATAAGGTTTATTAACTTAAAAAACCGCTTCTTGCATTCTTTTCCTTCTTGCGATTGTAATAAGTGGCCCGGGCAAGCCGTTTTAGAAAGAAAAACTTGACAATAATGAGCACGATCAATATTTCAAAACTGTGGCTCGCGATGATGGCCGTAGTCATCTCGCTGACCGCGTGCGAGACATCATCGTCGGTTGAATATAACATCCATAATGTGACCACCGACACGGTGATCGTCACATTCTTCAAGTCGATGATGAGTTCGCCTTATCAGGGCTATGACATCATCGAGAACGATAGCGTGACGACCCATTACCAGGCCGACAGTTGCAACATCGCGCGAGTGGGGCCTAATCAGCACTTGACCATACACAAACAATGGAGCGGACTTTATCGTGAGGACGAGTTGATTCATGCCTGGAGGTATATCCAGTCGATCCACAAGGGGGATGTCGAGGTGCCAGCCCAGCAGTGGGACAATCAGTCGGCATGGCATCACCGCAGCCAGGGAGGCGGCAACTTTGAGAAAAACGAGTCGCACTACTACGACCTGTGGTTCAGGTGACGATTGCCCGTTGCCCTTCAGGGGCAAAAGACGTGAGGGTGCCATCTCGAGCGAAGTGTGGTAATACTTAGGCTGTTATGATGATGAGCCATCCGCATTCATGTCGCGGTTCAAGGTCATGTAGAACAACACGCAAGCCGCTTGCCCACATAATAATGGGCAAGCGGCTCGTAGTCTGGTCACACTGATTGGGGATTACAGTTTTGCTGCGATGGCAGCTGCGATGGCCTGCATCTCCTCGGCAGGAAGGGTCAGCTTGGGACCGCCAAAGGCCATGTCCTTCTCGCTCTGCAATGGGACGAGGTGGATGTGGCAATGGGGCACTTCAAGACCCAGCACGCCAATACCGATGCGCTTGCAGGGTACTGCCTGTTCCAGAGCCATGGCCACCTTGCGTGCAAAAGCCCAGAGACCGGCATATTCTTCCTCGTCGAGGTCAAACATGTAGTTCACCTCATGCTTGGGGATGACCAGGGTGTGACCCTTGGCCATGGGGTTGATATCGAGGAATGCATAGTAGCGGTCGTCCTCGGCTACTTTGTAACTGGGAATCTCCCCAGCGGCGATTTTGCTGAAAATGGTTGCCATAATAATACTGTTGTTGTTTTATACTTCAATCTTGAGGATTTCAAACTTCATCAGTCCGGCAGGGGCTTGAACCTCAACGGTCTCACCTACCTTGTGGCCCAGCAAGCCCTTGGCGATGGGGGTCGAGATGGAAATCTTGCCCTCGCGCAGGTTGGCCTCGGTCTCGGTAACGATGGTATAGGTCACTTGGGCCTTGTTCTTGAGGTTGCGGATGGTCACCTTGGTGAGCAGCTGGACTTCGTCGGTCGAAATCTTGCTCTCGTCGATGATGCGGGCCGATGCGATGAGGGTCTTGAGCTCGGCAATCTTTGCCTCTAGCATGCCCTGACGTTCCTTGGCGGCATCATATTCTGCGTTCTCTGAAAGGTCTCCCTTGTCACGAGCCTCGACAATGGCACGGACAACCTCGGGACGTTCGACGTTTTCAAGATGGGAAAGTTCGGCCATCTTTTTGTCGTAACCTTCCTGTGTCATGTAAGTAATAGCCATGCTAAATACGGTGTTTCTAAATTTTTAAGATTCAAAAAATTAGAAGAATCTCAACTGCTATCGGTGAGATCCCTCGTGGTTAATACTTTTTGTTTAACGTTGCAAAGGTACTAAATATTTTTCAATAGAAACAACAAGATGTTAATAAAAGAGTGCACATTTATTAAAAATTAACTGATGCCAATGGTGTTGCACTATTGTTTCTGGTTGATAGAGCGACGTTTTGCTCTTATCGTTTCCATAGTGCAATCACTTGTCTGGAAGCCACCAGCACGCTCACCACTGCAAGCGCAATGGCCACAGGCAGCAGACCTGTTTCCATGGCCGCCATCACCCCGCTGGTCACAGCCAGGGTCCACAGCAGGTTGTAGAGGCTGGCGTGTGAAATGCGCAGGCGGTAAACCTTGAAGTAAACCACGGCTACAATGATCGTGTAGAGCACATATGACACGAGGAATGCTATTCCCAGTCCGGTGAGGCCCCACCAGCGATAGAACACGATGTTGAGCGCCAGGTTGATGACGGCGCTGGCCACCTCGGTCCACAGGTAGGTCTTGCCGTCGCCCTTGGCTAGAATGGTGAATGCCAGGCACCACGACAAGGTGCGGAATATGGTGCCTATCATTCCCCATGACACAAAGGTCAGGATGACGTTGAACTCGGGAGTGTAGAGTATCCAGACCACCAACTCGCGCAGCAGGATGAACAAGGCCACAACGGGAGCCATAACGGCGATGGCCACGTTGATTTCTTGCGACACAAAGGCCCGCAGGCGCAAGCGGCTGTCGGCAACCTTGGCCAGGCGGGGGTAGTATTCCATACCCAGGGCTGTGAGTATAAGCCCCGTGTATTTATTAATCAGGGTATAGCCGGCTTGGTAGAATCCGACGGCCTCGGTGCTGGCATTGACGTTGAGCCAGGCGTTGAAGGCATAGCTGGCAAGGATGCTGGCAAAGTTGCCCAGTGTCATGTAGATGCCCAACTTGACAAACCCCTTGCCCATGTCGAGCGTGTCGCGGCGCGAGACCGTTGCTGCGGGATACTCGCGGTTGCGGAATATCCAGGCAAAGGCCGCCATCGCCGTCGCATAGGCGATAATAGAGGGCAGGATGCTGCGCTCGCGCAGCAGGTAGAACAGCGGAATGGATACCGCCAGCCCCACAATGGTGCCCCACAGGGTGACGCTGGCCAGCCGCTTGAGACGGGCAGTCCCCTGTAATACAGCATATTCGCCATTGGTCAGCGCTTGCAGCAGCACGGCGATGCTCAGAGCGACAAATCCCCAGATGTGAGCCGTGTCGCCAAAAGTGATCTGGCTCAGCGCCGGAGCCATGGCCAGGGTGAACAAGGCTCCCGCCAGTCCCAGCCACAACGACCACCTGCGCACGACGGTTATCATGCGTGAGACCATGCCGGGATCGCGGCGCTCAAGCGCTTGCGAGATGTCGCGCACGCTACTCGAGCGAATGCCCAGGTTGGTGCCGGTAGATAGCATTTCTAGCGCATTGTTAAAGAGGCCGAACAATCCGATGCCCACAGGACCTATCCACAGGGCAACAAGCTTGGTGCGCAAGATGGAGCAGATGATGCCCATGACCTGGACACCACCAAACAGGCCCATTGCCTTCATCGCCATGCGTGATATGTTGCCTTGCTTATCTGCCATGACTGGTTACAAGTCGATCTGGTAGGCGTTATAGACGATACCGCGGCCTCCCAGGCGGGACTTTTGGCGCACGAGCCCCTCATTCAGGTAGCGGCCGTGATCCTCGTTGGATATGCCGAAGTCAAAGTAGCGGAAACCCAGCGTGGTGTGCAGGTTGATGAGATGGCTGAACAGCAATGTCAACGCCTTCATTTCCTTGCCCCGGGGTGATGCGCCGATGTACTGGCAATGGGCAACGGGGTGGGATAGATACATGACGACACCTGCCAGCAGTTCGCCGTCAAGCGAGGCGGTGTAGAGGCGGATGTTGTCGGGGAAACGCCCTTGAAGCAGCCTGATCTCATCGAGCGAATGAACCGGGCGTGTGTCATAACGCTCGTCGAGCAGAGTGTCGAGCAGTTCCCAGTAACCCGCCCAGTTGTTACTGGCCTCAACGGTGATGCCTTGCTTGAGCGCGGCATTCACCCCGCTCTTGTTGCCACGGTCCAGGGGCAGAGGACAAGCCAGGTCGATGGTCGTCGAGATGTTGGTCTCAACGATGACCCCGTGGTGGCAGAACAGGGCATAAAGGTCTTCCTCGCAGGGGTAGCGGTGGTAGATGTGTGGCACGGGCTTATATATCAGATGCTTGATGCTGTTGAGCCTCATCCAGTCGCATGCTGCATCCATCACTTGAATCATGGTGGTGGCATCAAAGTGCTTGAGCGGGACAAGCCAGCCGCCGTAGGTGAGCCCGCGGTGCGACCACAGCGTGTCCCCGTCCAGGCATGCGGGCAACAGGGCGCAAGGCTTGCCGTCGTCCAGGGCGATGAGCGAGCAATCGGCAAAGCGGTCGCTGTGATAGTCCATATAGCCGCGCTGGTGCAGGAATGTGCCATTGCGGCTGTTCCTGACCATCTCGTCCCACCGTGCTGCCCACGAGGCATCATATCTGATAATCTCTACCATTAAGTTTTGTAGTATATAATAATGTGTATTTAGGTAGTGTTGAGCGGTCGCGTCAAGGAGCAAACGGCTACTCAACAATTATTTGAACGCAAAAATACAGCAAATAATATTACCTTTGCACAAAAATAACGAATAAACAATGTTCAAATACATGAAATTATCCAAGTTGGGACTCTTGCCTCGAATCATCATCGCCATCATTCTGGGCGTTGGGTGCGGGTTGTTTTTCCCGGAATGGGCCGTGCGGTGTTTTGTCACTTTTAATAGCGTCTTCAGCCATTTCCTGTCATTCCTGATTCCGCTCATTATCGTGGGACTCGTGACTCCTGCTATTGCCGACATTGGCAAGGGGGCTGGTAAGCTGCTGTTGATTACCGCGCTCATCGCCTATGGCGACACGGTCTTCTCGGGCTATCTGAGCTATTTTGTCAGCACGGGAATTTTTCCGTCGCTTATCGATCACGGCAATGCCGCCCAGGCTGTGGCCTCGGCCGAGGAGCTGAAGCCCTTTTTCACCATCGAGATTCCGCCGCTGCTCGATGTGATGAGCGCCTTGATTTCGGCATTTGTGATGGGTTTGGGTATCTCATTCTTTGATTCGCCCAACCTCAAAAAGGCCTTTGACGAGTTTCGCGACATCATCGCCAAGACCATCGAGGTTGCCTTGATACCAGTGTTGCCCATCTACATTTTTTCCATCTTCTTGAATATGTCGTTCACAGGGCAGGCTTGGCGCATCATCAATGTGTTCATTGCCATCATTGGTGTCATCTTTGTGATGCACATCTTCCTGCTTGTGCTCCAGTACTGCATTGCGGGCGGCATAGCCCGTCGCAATCCTTTCCGCTCGCTCTACACGATGCTGCCAGCCTATTTCACGGCTCTGGGCACATCATCGTCGGCCGCGACGATTCCCGTCACGCTCAGGCAGGTCAAGAAAAACGGCGTGAGTGACGGCATTGCTGGATTTGTGGTGCCCTTGTGCGCCACCATCCATTTGTCGGGCAGTGCCATGAAGATCACATCCTGTGCCGTGGCCTTGATGCTCATGCAGGGTGCGCACATTGACATCAGTCACTTTACCGGGTTTATCCTGATGCTGGGTGTGATGATGGTAGCGGCGCCTGGTGTGCCAGGCGGCGCGATCATGGCCGCGTTGGGCGTGTTGCAGTCCATTCTGGGCTTTACCGCCGAGCAGCAGGCCGTCATGATAGCGCTGTATATCACGATGGACAGTTTCGGTACGGCATGCAACGTGACAGGAGACGGAGCGATTGCAATGGTTGTCGACCGTATTTATAACCGCCGAACTGAAAGATTAACACAATAAATGCCTGATAATGGCTTTATTCTAAGCAAAGCGTTATTTTTCAAGAAAAAAAATCAAAAAAAATTTTGTATGTAAAAAATTGATATTATCTTTGTAGCGCATAAAAGGGAAAATCTATTTTGATTTATCAAAGAGTTTCGGATTAACTTTACTGTCGTGATTGATAGAATGGTTAATCCATTTTTTTTATACTCTTTGCTCGTGTGGGCGCTCAGTCTCACGAATAACGAATGGGAGTCAATGGGGATAATGTGTCTTAAACCGCTGGTTTTTTGCATCTCATGATATAGCAAGCAACCGTGGCCCATCCAGGGTCACGGTTGACTGTAAATGAATGCTTGCACAAGCAATGAAAGATTTTACTTCTTGGTGTTAACCTTGGCTGCCAGTTCTGCACCAGCTTTGAACTTAACGACCTTCTTTGCGGGGATCTTGATTTTAGCCTTGGTTGCGGGGTTGATGCCTTCACGAGCATCCTTCTTAACCACCTGGAAGGTACCGAAGCCGATGAGGGCAACCTTCTTGCCATCCTTCAGGGCGCAACCCATTGAGCAGAGCATAGCGTCGAGAGCGGCTTTAGCTTGAACCTTGGTGAGATTGGCCTTTTCGGCAATTGCTTGTACTAATTCAGTCTTGTTCATAGTGTAAGTTTTTTAATGAAATTAATTGATGTGAATAAAATAAGTTTTGATTTATCAGCGCAAATATAAGTATAACAACAGTTTCAACAAAATTATTGGCAAAAAAAATGTGTATTTTTTGCGAAAAATGATGATTTTTGGTTTTTTTACGCTCAAAATACCTGTGAATAGGGAGTTTTTCCTTATTTTTGTGCGGTTATTAATGAAAACCCTAGATTGATTTATGCAAGTTAACAATCGGTCTTTTTTATCATCGATTATGCCTGTAACCAGGCATTTGTTGCTTATCAACATTGTAGTTTATCTAGCTACATTCGTCTTCCAGCAGACAGGGGCAATAGACCTGAACCGCTGGTTGGGGCTGCACTTTTGGAAAGGTAGTGAATTCAACCCTGCGCAATTGATAACCTACATGTTTATGCATGGTGGTTTCACTCATCTTTTCTTTAATATGTTTGCCCTGTGGATGTTCGGTAACTTGCTAGAGCGGGTGTTGGGTTCTCGCCGTTTCCTGCTCTATTACACCGTGTGCGGAGTGGGAGCTGCTCTGGTCCAGGAGCTGGTATGGCAGTTTTCATGGCAAAGCATCCTTCTTGCCCATGTCACCGGGCCTGCCGGGAGCACAGTGACCGATGTCATCAATGCCGCCAACTCGGGAATGACCGATTTCTCGATGGATGACTTCTTTAATGGCTACTTGGGAGGGGGAATGGTGACTGTGGGCGCGTCGGGTGCGGTTTTTGGCATCTTGCTGGCCTTTGGCATGATTTTTCCCAACATGCCCATGTATTTGTTCTTTATTCCCATCCCTGTCAAGGCCAAGTGGGTGGTCATCGGATACGGTTTGCTTGAGCTTTACTTCGGCCTGTCGGGCAACCAGCCTGGAGTGGCTCATTTTGCCCACCTGGGAGGAATGCTTTTTGGCATCTTCATGATATTGTACTGGAGGCATCAAGGGAGATTAACTCGAGGTAATGGCTTTTATTGACGATATCAAGCGCACTTACAGGCAAGGCTCGATGCTGATGAGGCTTATTTTCATCAACATCGGCGTCTTTGTGATTCTGCGACTGTTGTCACTTGGGGTGATGCTGTTTGGCGGCACGGCCGTTCACGTCTTGTCGTGGGTGGAGTTGCCGGCCGACTGGTGGCACTTGCTGCGGCGTCCGTGGACGTTGCTGACCTATATGTTTGTCCACAACGACATGTTGCACATTTTGTTCAACATGTTGTGGCTCTACTGGTTGGGACGCATCTTCATGGAGTTTTTCTCCTCCAAGCAGCTGTCGGGTCTCTACATCCTGGGCGGACTGGGCGGTGCGGTTCTGTATCTGCTTGTTTCTAACTTGGCTCCGCACTTTGTTGGCGGGCCGTTGATTGGCGCTTCGGCCTCGGTCATCGCGATTGTGGTGGCAGTGGCGGTCTATGTGCCTGATTACAAAATAGGCTTGCTCTTTCTGGGGCAGGTGGCCATCAAGTGGATTGCGATAGTCACGGTCTTGATTGCCGTCCTGAGCCTTGACGGGGCCAACATCGGCGGCAACATAGCCCACATTGGTGGTGCTGCGGTGGGTGCCTGGTTTTCATTGTGCATCAGGCGTGGCCACGATGTGACTCGTCCGCTCAATGCGTCGATAGACTTTGTTGTGGGCCTGTTCAACGGCCGCTCGTTCAAGATGCCGTCGTTCAAGCGTGACTCCCGCCAGCCAGCGGGGCAGGGTGGGGCACAGCAGACGGCAGCGGCCGGCAGACGTCCTGATGACCTTGTGAGTGAGGAGGAACTGGACATCATTTTGGGGAAAATCAAGGTGTCGGGTTATGATGCCCTGACCGACGAAGAGAAAGATAAACTGTTCAAAGCGTCAAGAAGGCGTTCACCATAGAACTAATGACATTATAATTTAATCTATGCCAACTCGTTATTACAACAGGAGAAAAAAGAAGAAAAACTGGTTATATGAGATTCTGACCATTATTGCGTCGGTATTGTTGATTTGCTGTGCCTATGCCGGTGCGGTGAATCCGCAGAGCTTTTTTCCGGCACCATTCATGGCACTGGCTTTCATCCCCATGCTCTTGCTGGTGCTGGTGCTGCTTGTCGGGGCCTTTATCTGGCGCCGCTGGTGGTCGGCATTGATTATCCTTGTTGCCATTGCTGCCACGCTGCCCATTCTCAAGCTGTTTGTGGGAATGAACAGTTCAGAGAATCGTCCTCCCGTGCCTGCCGATCCCAAATTGATGCTCAAGGTGATGACCTATAATGTGCTGGGGTTCAATTATCAGGATCCTGAATTGTGTGCAAAACCCTCGGCGACGATGAAGCTCATTCTTGATGCCGATCCCGATGTGGTGCTGCTGCAAGAGGGCACGGCGCGAGATCTGGACTGGAGCCAGGTGCCGTCGTTGAAGCCCTATATCGGCGAGATCAAGACCCGTTACCCTTACTGCTATCATAGTAGCGAGGGCTTGAGCATGATGTCTAAATATCCCTTCACGACCCAGACGGTGGGCGATGCGTGGCACTCGAGGTCTCCGCTGGGCTTTACCAGGGGGCAGAGCGGTCATCTGGCCCGTGCCTATGACTTGCAGTTGCCCAGTGGCAAGCAGTTGAGGCTCATCGACTTCAGGTTGCAGTCCTATCATCTGAGTTTTGGCAAGAATCCTAATATCAGGGTTTCGCCCGATGTCAAACCGTCTCCGCTCGAGCGGATGCGCCGCTCGTTTGTCCTGCGTGGTGAAAATGCGTCCGTGATCCGCAAGGCCATTGATGCTTCACCGGCCAATCTTATCGTATGCGGCGACATGAATGACATTGCCGCATCCCACGTCTATCGTACCATCAGCGGCGACGACCTGCACGATGCCTGGTGCGAGGTGGGCACGGGCTATGCCAGCACCTATAACAGCCATTCGCTCTATTACCGCATCGACCACGTGCTGTACCGTGGCGACCTGCACGCCCTGTATGCCAAGCGGCTGAAGGGCGGTTCCAGTGATCACTATCCGTTGATGGTGACATTTGATATTGATGTCACCGACCGCGGCAACTAAACATCGCTCAATTTACAATACTAACCTGTTTTTATATAATCATTTTGTGATATGAAGAAAGTTTTATTCACCGTCTTTGCCCTTGCAGCCCTCATGCTGGTGAGCTGCGGGGAGAAGAAATCAACCGAGAACAATCCGTTTATGTCGGAGTATGAAAATGAGTACGGCATTCCGCCGTTTGACAAGATTACCTACGCTGACTACGAGCCCGCCGTTGATGCCGGTATCGAGCAGCAGAACGCCGAGATTGATTCCATCATCAAGAACACGGCCAAGCCTAACTTTGAGAACACCATCCTGGCACTCGACAACAGCGGCGAGATCCTGAGCAGGGTGGGTGGCGTGCTGTTTGCCCTGAGTGAGAGCGACAATACCAAGGAGATGCAGAAACTCTCTGAGACGCTGCTTCCCAAACTCACAGCGCAGAGCGACGCCATGTATATGAACGACAGCCTGTTTGCCAAGGTAAAGGCCGTCTATGACAACGCCGACAAACTGGGCATGGATCCCATCCAGAAGCGCCTCACCGAGAAATACTACAAGAAGTTTGTGCGCAATGGTGCCCTCCTGACCGCAGCCCAGAAGGACAGCCTCAAAGAAATCAACCGCAAGCTGGGTGAATTCAACCTCAAGTTTGGCAACAACATCCAGCACGACTTGAGTGAATGCGTCTTCTTTATTGACAAGGAGGATGAACTCAAGGGCCTGCCTCAAGGTGTTATCGACAATGCCGCCAAGCTTGCCGCCGACAAGGGCAAGAAGGGCCAGTGGGCTTTCACAGCCACGGCTTCGACCCGTCTGCCGGTGCTGACCTATGCCGACAGCCGCGACCTGCGCCGCAAGATGTACGAGACTTACACCACCACCGCCAGCCACGGTGACGAGTGGGACAACAGCGAGAACATCCGCAACATCCTCATGCTGCGTCAGCAGAAGGCTAATCTGCTAGGCTTCAACACCTTTGCCGACTATGCTACCGATCCCTACATGGCCAAGACCCCCAAGGCTGCCGAGGATCTGCTCTTGCAGCTCTGGCGTCCCGCAATCAAGAAGGTGGACGAGGAGGTTGCCGATATGCAGGCCTATGCAGCTGCTCATGGCGACACTGCCAAGATTGAGGCTTGTGACTATTACTACTATGCCGAGAAGGTAAAGATGGAGAAATTCCACTTCAGCGAGGACGATGTTCGTCCCTACTTTGCTGTCGACAGCGTGGTGAAGAATGGTATCTTCTTCTGCGCCAACAAGCTCTACGGCCTCACCTTCGAGGAGATGCCCGATGCTCCCAAATACAATCCCGAGGTAAAGGTTTATGACGTGAAGGATGCCGAGGGCAAGCACCTTGCCGTGTTCATGACCGACTACCTGCCCCGTGACGTGAAGGCTCCCGGCGCCTGGATGAATGCCATGCAGGAGGCCTACAACTACGGCGGCAAGAACATCCGTCCTATCATCTATAACGTTGCCAGCATGACACCTCCCTCAGGCGACACCCCCTCGCTCCTCACTTGGGACGAGGTGCAGACCGTCTTCCACGAGTTTGGTCACGCCCTGCATGGTATGTTGACCCGCGTGCAGTATCGTAGCCTGGCCGGTACCAACACCGACCGCGACCTGGTCGAGATGCCCTCGCAGATCAACGAGCACTGGGCATTTGAACCCGAGGTGCTGAAGAACTATGCCCGTCACTATAAGACCGGTGAAGTGATTCCCGACAGCCTGGTGCAGAAGCTCAACGAGAGCGCCCAGTTCAACATGGGCTTCATGACCACCGAGCTTGTTGGCGCAGCCCTGATGGACATGTACTGGCACATGAAGGCTTGGACCCCCGAGGAGGTAAAGAACATCGATGTCAAGGCCTTTGAGCAGGACGTGAAGACCCGCTTGAACATGCCCGCACTGGTCGAGTTCCGCTATCGCAGCCCCTACTTCAAGCATGTCTTTGCCAGCGACGAGTATGCTTGCGGTTACTATACCTACCTGTGGTCACAGGTGCTCGAGGCCGACGGTTACATGGCATTTGAGAAGGCCGGTTGCTTCGACAAGGCCACTGCCGACAAGTTTCGTGCTCTGCTCGAGGCTGGTGACACCGAGGATCCCATGGTGCTCTACAAGAAGTTCCGTGGCCAGGCTCCCACTGTCGATGCCCTGCTGCGCAACCGCGGCCTGAAGTAATCAGCCGCACAATAGAGACGCAACAATTTGCGTCTCCCCAATGAATAATAATCGGGGATTTGCCAATAGTGCAAGTCCCCGATATGTGTCATGTGGAACTGGTGCTGTCCTTATTCACCCAGTGGCACGACTGCTTTCATCCCTCAGCCTGCCTATATTGATTATAGTGGTGCCGATTGTTTTGGCGTATGCATCAGGCGCAAGGAGTTGAGGACGCAGAGCAGGGCGACGCCCACGTCGGCAAAGACGGCCTGCCACATGTTGGCGATTCCCAAAATGCCCATAACCATCACCAGCACCTTGACTGCGATGGCAAAGGTAATGTTTTGCTTGACGATGCTGCGGGTGTGACGACCCAGGGCAGCCGCGTCGGCCACGCGCGAGGGCTGGTCGGTCTGGATGACCACATCGGCGGTCTCGATGGCCATGTCGCTGCCCAGAGCACCCATCGCAATGCCCACGTTGCTCATCGCCAGCACGGGCGCATCGTTGATGCCATCGCCCACAAAGGCTACCTGCCGCTTGCCGCCGGCCATGAGGCGCTCGATGTGTTCCACCTTGTCCTGTGGCAGCAGGTCGCCGTGGGCATGGGTGATGCCCAGACTGCGGGCTACATCATCGACAAGTGCCTGCTTGTCGCCCGAAAGCATCACCGTGTCGATGCCCTGGCCTTGCAGCATGGCGATGGCCTGCCCGGCATCCTCCTTGGGCTGGTCGTTGAGCAAGATGTGGCCGGTGTAACGGCCTTCCACGGCCACAGCAACCATTGTACCCGCAATTTGTTTCAATTGGGCGGGGAAAGCGACACCCTCGCGTTCCAGCAGGCGTGTTGTGCCCACGAGCCACGTCTCGCCGCTGACCACAGCGCTCAGACCGTAGCCCGCGATGTTTCTCAGGTCGCTGACCTTGGCCGCTGCAGGATTGCAATAATTGGTGATGGCGCGGGCAATGGGATGTGGACTGTCCTGCTCGATGGCGGCGACAGAGGCCATCTGCGCATCGGTCAAGCCATCCACTTGGCTCACAGCAAAGCGTCCCGTGGTCAAAGTTCCGGTCTTGTCAAATACGACAGTATCAACTCCTGCAATCGTGTCAAGGTAGTTGCTCCCCTTGAACAGAATGCCGCGACGTGAGGCGGCTCCGAGCCCGGCATAATAACTCAGCGGAATGCTGATGACAAGTGCGCACGGGCACGAAATGACAAGGAAGATGAGCGCTCGGTGCAGCCACTCGGTGAAGTCATAGTTGAGGTCTGGAATCACATGGGCACACAGCCACGGCAGCACCACGACCATAACAGCCAGACCCACCACGATGGGTGTGTACACCTTGGCAAAACGGCGTATGAACAACTCGGCGGGGGCTTTGCGCTCGGTGGCTTCTTCTACGAGATGCAGGATGCGCGACACGGCGCTCTCGCTGGCGGGGCGCAACGCCTGGAGCCGCACGGCGCTCTCGGTGGCAATCATGCCGGCAAGCACCTCGTCGCCACCCTCGATGACTCGAGGCACACTCTCGCCAGTGAGCGCTGCGGTATCAAATGCTGCGGCATTGTCCATGAGTGTCCCGTCGATGGGCACGCGTTCGCCTGGCTTGACCTCAACGATATCTCCTACCACAACCTCGGCTGGATCGATGGTTGTGCACTGGCCGTCCCGCACCACGACTGCATGGTCGGGACGGAAAGCGATCAGCGACTTGATGTTGCCGCGTGCACGGCTGACGGCATGATCCTGCAGTGCCTCGCCGATGCAGTACAGCGTCATCACGGCCACTGCCTCGGGGTATTCACCGATGGCAAAGGCGCCGATGCTGGCAACGGTCATCAACAAGAATTCGCTGAAGAATTCGCCCTCGCGGGTCTCCTCGATGGCTTCGCGCAACACGCCTAACCCCGTGGGGAGCCATGCAGCGGCATACCACGCGAGTTGAACCCAGCGGTTCTGGAACCAGTGGATGCCCGTTGTGTTCATGATGATGCCGGCGATGAGCAGGGTGAGCGATAGAGCGGGTTTCCACCAGCTCATTTCTTCTTCCTCCTCGTTCTCTTCTTGCCCGTGCGCCTCGCAGCAGCAACTGCATCCATGACTCTTGCGCTCGTGTGAGCAGCAGTCGGCATGAACCTCTTGCTCAATGTATTGTGATTCTTGATGATGGTCGTGTGACATATCTTTACCTCCGTTTGATGGTTTTAACTGGATGCAAAGGTACACACAAACGGATGCAACCCGGTTGCAAAGTGCAACAGGATTGAGATGTTAACAAGAGGTGAGGGATGTTTTATGTTGTAGGTTAGTGATACGAAGAATACACGATGTGCTCGAAGTTTGCCCAACCTTGTTTTGACTCTTTATAGTTATCAAATCCAGGCGTAAGGTGGAATTCAGAAAAGTTTCATAGCGGAGATGCTTTGTGATAATGTATGGCGATGGTGGGTTAATACAGCAGGCGGGCGATGCGGGCCGAGCCGCGTTTGCCGGCGGCGATGCGGGCAAACAGGCGGCGGGTCACGGGGCCGATGAACCAGCGCCAACGGCGGTTGTCGTTGTAGCTCTCTTTGAGGCCTTGATATGCTTCCTGGCACAAGGGCTTGGCGAGTTCGGGGCATCCCTCTCGCTCGTATTGAGCGGCGAGCACCAGACGGCGATATTCCAGCAGGCGCAGGAAGCGCGTCTTGTGCTTGGCCTTGAGGCGGGAGCATTGCACCTCGCCCTTCATGATATCGATGACATGTTCCCACTGACCCTGGCGGCTGTGGAACTCGGTGCCGGTAATGGAATCGGCCCCGTTATGGTTGATGATGACGCGTGAGCGCCCGCCCATGAATGCGACACGCGGGCCGGCAAGCAGCAGCCTCAGTCCCAGTTCCCAGTCGTTCCAGCCCGGCAGGTTGATGTTCCACCAGTCGGTGGCATCAAAGAATTCCCGCCTGACGGCATAGCGCTGGGTCGCTAACTGAGCATGCAGAATATGGTTGGCAAACAGGTCGCGCTTGTGAAACGGAGCCTGGCGCTGAGTGCCATCGGGAAAGACGAGTGTCGATTTTGAGCTGATCAGGTCGAGCTGGCGCCCTTTTTTCCAGGCTTTCTCGATAATCTTGACATAGGATTCCACCAGTTTCTCGTCCATGAGGTCGTCGCTGTCAAAGAACAGTATCCAGTCGCCAGTAGCCTGTTCAAAACCGTGGTTGCGTGCTGCCCCGGCGGTGTGATGTTCCTCACGGGTCACGACCACGTCAAAGCCCTCGCCCGGATGTTCATTCTTGAAGGTTTCCAGCACTTGCAGCGTGTCGTCGGTGCTGTAATTGTCCACCAGAATCACCTGTAAGGGCCTGTAGGTCTGGGCCACTACACTATTCAGTGTGTCGCCAACCACGCTGGCTCGGTTATAAACGGGAATGATGATTGAGACTTGGGTCATGAAAGTGGGTCGCTCGTTATTATTACGGCAAAGCTACTGCTTTTTTTGACAAACCGCAAAAAATGTCCTAATTTTGTAGCCGCAATGAAGATTTTATTTGCTGGAGATGCCAGTAACATGCACAACTGCCTGGCCCAGGCTTTAAGGAATATGGGTCATGAAGCGACAGTGGCCTCCGACGGATCGCGTTGGATGGACACCCGTCGTGACATCAATCTGTTGCGCCGTCCGGGACTGATGGGCACTTTGCGCTATCTGTATGACATCAAACGCGCTCTGCCCTTGATGACAGGCTATGACATCGTTGAGATCGCTTCGCCCATTTTCCTGCGCCTCAGGCCTCATCGCATTGCCAAGGTGTTTGATTACCTCAAGGCGCACAACCGCCATGTGGTGCTGTCGGCACTGGCCACCGATGTCGTCTATTATGACGCGTGTCATGACGGACACACCTTTCGCTACAGTGATTACCTTGTGGGGGATGAACCGTCACCCTATGTGGGATCGAGCGAGTACATCGCCCAGCAGCAGGACAACTGGAAACAGCCGTTTATGCGCCAGCACAACGATCACATCCTGTCGGGGGTAGATGGTGCCGTGGCTTGCCTGTATGAGTACTATGCTGCCTACAAGCCCGTCCTGGGCGAAAAGGTGGCCTATGGAGGCATCCCCATCGACACCGAGTCGTTGCAGTTCCGCCTCCTGGATTGCGCTCCCGACAAGTTGCGGCTTTTCATTGGCATACAGCGCGACCGTCACGTTATCAAGGGTACCGACCGCCTGCTGGCGGCCATGAAGCGTGTGCACGACCGTTATCCAGGCATTACCGAGCTCGAGGTGGTAGAGAACCTACCTTATGACGAATACACACGCCGCATGAGGGAATCGCATGTGATACTTGACCAGTTATACAGCTACACTCCCGGCACCAATGCACTGATTGCCATGGCACAGGGACTTGTGGCTGTCTCGGGTGCAGAGCCTGAATATTATGACCTTATCGGCGAGACGGCAAACAAGCCCATTGTCAACGTTACGCCCCTTGTCGAGGGTGATATCGACCACAAGCTCTCGTGGCTTGTCGAGCATCGTGACCAGCTGCCGCAGATGGCTCGCGCCAGCCGCGCGTTTGTCGAGAAGCACAATGCGGCGCAGGTTGTTGCCCAACGATATCTCGACTTCTGGAAGTCGTTGATGTAATCATCCCTTATCAAATTGATAAACTTGATAAACAAAAGTGGTTGTAACCATCCAGGCTGCAACCACTTTTGCTAGGCTATGATATGCGTTTTATTACATGTACTTGGCGACTGCGCTCTTGAGTTGTGCGGCATCCTCGATGCGCTCAACGATTTCGCCATTGCGGATGATAAAGGTGGTGGGAATGCCATTCACGTTATAGGCACCCACAGTCTTGGAGTTAATGCTCATGGGGTCAAACACGGTGATCCAGGGCAGATTCTGGGCAGCCTGTCGCCAAGCCACGTTGTCCTGGTCAAGACTCACCTGATAGATGGCAAGCCCCTTGGCATGGTAGCTCTGATAGATGTCGTTGAGCAACTTGTTGAGTTGCGGTGAGATATCCACAGTGTAGGCCGTGAAGTCGAGCAGTACCACGCGGTTGTCAGCAGCCACCTTCGACAGGCTGTATTCCTTACCGTTATAGTCCTGCAGCTTGATGTCGATGAGTGTGGCCACGTCGGCATAGACGGTATCTGATGCCGTGTTAGTGCGGCGACGGCGCTGCCCTTCCAGGAGCAGGTTCACAAGATAGTCGGTGCGGGGGTCGTCTTTGCGGAACGAGTTAAATGAGTTGGCCACGGCACCGATGATGCGCAGGTCGTTGTCGTTCAACGGGTCAAACAAGGGTTTGCCGCCAATGTACTTGTTAATCGTGTAATAGGCGACGATGCCGCTGGGGTCGGCGACAATCTGGTGGGCCAGCTGGTCCTTCCAAGCCTGGAATTGCTCGGGAGAAGCCTGGCCAGTGGCAAATTTCATGGCCTCCTTGTCAATCATCATCACCTGGGTTGCATGTTCACTGCCAGTGATGGTGTAGTCGCTGGCAAAGTTGGGCAACTTAGCATTGATGGTCAGGTGGTCCAGGCTGTCGATGGGAAAGCAGATGGCCTGGCCGTAGTGGCGCAGTTGGTAGATGCTGGGCACTTCGGGAGCGGGGGCGCTCACACTGAACTTGCCGTTCTTGTCCACCTTGACGGAGTCGACGATGAACCACTCGCCATTGCTCGACTGCTCCAGCACCAGGGTAGTGGAGTCGTTAGCGCCGTCGATGGTGCCTTCTACCTTGAATTTGTTGCCGTCGCATGCTGTCAAAGCAGCAATGGCTATCATCATTAGGAAAATCTTCTTCATGTGTAGATAAGATGTTGTGTCATTAAAAAACGTGCGAAATTACACCTTTTTTTCCATTCCGCCAAATTGATATCCCATTTATCGACCGAATCATGAAAAGGAAAGCGGCTCTCGTGTATATAAAGAAAAAGACTCGCCGTCACGGAGAGTCTTAAAAAAATCCAATCTCTTAAATCTTTACCTTATGAAAAAAATTATTACCTTGAAAAATCGATGCAAAATTAATGCCATTTTGCATAAGCGATGCATAAAATACTGTTAAAAAAGCTAAATTGGACTGCAAGTATGATGTAAAACATATTTTGTAGCCATATTAGGTTGTAATTGGGGGCATTTTTGCCCCCAATTAAGAGCCGAAACGTGGCTGTCAGCTCAGCAAAATATCGATGATAGCGCTGACGTCGGCAATGTTGATTTCATCGTCATTATTCACGTCGGCGCGCTTCAGCAAGTCATCATCTATGGTGACGTTGTCTAGCAGGAGATCAATGATTGCGCTGACATCTGCAATGTTGACCTCGCCGTCGTTATTCACGTCGCCTTTCAGATAGCTATATTGGTCGGTGATGTCGGCAACGGTATACTTGTTGCTCGTTGAGGTGATTTCCAGATAGATGTCCTTGCTGATGCCTGTCACGTCAACGCTCTGGTGCTGGTTGTCGCCCTGACTGAGCACAACGTTGAATGTATAATCCTCGCTACCGATGTTGAAGGTGCGGTAATAGAACTTTTGCCCCATAATGGTGGCCGTTGACGTTGTCTGCAGTCCTGGCCAGCTGTCGCTGATGGCACCCGTGCTGTCCCACGCATAGACCCATACGCTGCTCCAGTTGTTGGGCTGGGCCGTCGGGTCTTTGATATAGACCGTGGCCGTGTGGGGAACGAATCCGTGGAAAATATACTCGCGCTGCACCACGTTGCGCACCTTGCCCTCATAGAGGATGCCGGCCGTGAGAACCGTGTTGTCGGTGAAGGTGAGGCTGACTTGTCCGGTGCCTTGAGCACTGCTGGCGGTGGGCATGGTGCCGTTGGTGGTATACACGATGACGGCGTCGCTCTCGCTGGCTGTGATGGTCACGCGCACGCTCCCCTCGTATTGGCCGCTCGCCTTATCGATGGTCAGGGTGGGGGCGGGAGAGGTGTAGTTGGTGACCTCGTGGTGCCATGTCGCGTCAATGTAGTAGCCGTGATTGTGGAAGTTGAGGTCTGGCGTTTGCGTGCCGTCGGTGACAAAGATGATGCCAGTGGGCTCGCTGGTGAGCGTTCCGTCATAGATCCATTTCCATATCTTGCGCGTGCCGTCGCTGGTGGTTCCCATCAGGGTCATGGCTTGGCCGGGCCATGTGCCACCAGTGAAGTTGCTACTGCTGTTCCACACCCATGTCGTCACGTTGTTCACGCTGGTGCTCGTTTCAAGAAACACGCTCATGTCATCTTCCTCGCAGCTGGGTTCGTATTCATCGACGGGTACCACGGGCGACGTGCCATTGCCCTCTCCGTTGTTGCTCGACAATTCCTCTTGAGAGCCGTCATAGCTCAGTTCGGTACCGGCGTTGGGGCTGCTGGTGTACAGGAATGGTCCGTCCTCACCAATTTTTCCTGGTGCGGGGGTGAGGCTGGTGCTGAGCACATACACCCGCATGTTGCCATGTCCGCTGCATGCCGTTGTGGTGAGCGTGCCACTGGTCACGGTCTTGACATCGCCGGTCACGCAGTCGGTATAGGTGCCGTTCAGCACCCCGGTGAATGTGGCCGGGCCATTGATAGTCACCAGTGCATAGCTGTCGGTGGAGCCGTCGGTGTAGCGACGCTTGAAGGCATATCCGCCTGTCGATGTGCAGCCGCTCGTGCTGTACTGGCCCTTGCGCAGTGCGGGAACGGCCTGGCGAATGCGGTTCAGCCGCTGCAGGTGCTTCACCAGAGGCTTTGAGAGTGTGGCGGCCAGGTTGCCTGTGGCATTGCTCGACTGGCCGAAGTCATTAACCGTGATGTCTCCCTTGATATAGCCGCCATAGTAGGCGCGGCCGCTGTCTCTGAGTGGGCCGTTACCGCCTGGATCGATGGTCTTGCCAGCCTTGAACTCAATCTCGCTACCGTAGTACAGGCACGGAATGCCGCGGAAACTGAACATCAACGACAGGTTCTCGGCCCACTGCGCGGTGCCCTCGTTGAAGCGGATGTTGTCGTTGGGCCCGGGACTGTAGTCATGGCTGTCGACATAAACCACGTTGTAGGTAGCGTCGTTGTAATACTTGTCTCCGTCCAAGGCCAGGTTCCAAACGCTGGCGATGTTATGGAACGAATAATGGACAGGGAAGTCGAGTACGTTCAGGCCCGATGCCATGCTCTTGTCGGGGGCATGGTAATCGTTACCGTTGAGCACGGCATTTGTCGAGGTGGGCATCGCGCTGCTTGTCTCCTTATTGTTGTCGGCATACATCTGCTGGCATGAACCGATGTTGTCGAGCGTGTTCAGGTCCGTGCTCTCATAGATGGCGATATCGTCCCAATATGCCGGGTTGTCGTTCCAGCTGTAGTTCTTGCTTTCGGCCCATGTGTAAAAGTAGGGTGAAAGTGCTGGCTGGTTGCGGTAGGTGACGCTGCCCTGATAACGGGCGCACACCTCGGTGCACAAGTAGAAATCGGCTTGATTCAGCCGCTTGCTCTTGTACTGCTCTCCCAGCGCTTGGAATGCCGGGATATAGACCTTGTTGAATGTCAAGCGAGAAATGTGCCCGCCAGTGTCGATGCGGAAACCGTCCACTCCCATCTTGATGAATGAGCCGTAGCAGTTGATCAGATAATCGGCCACGGCAGGATTCTCGGTGTTGAGATCCACGCAGTCACCGGCAATCTGTGCCCACCAGCGGGTGTTGTCGTCCCAGTTGAACTGGCCGAAGTGGTGCCAGTGGTTATGCGTGTCGTGGTTCTGGTTGTCGGTGTTTTTCATCTGCTTCAGCCTGGCATCATACTGCTGTCCTGCGGGCAGGCTGCTATAGTTCGTTGGCAATTTTCCGCCCACCGAGTCGGTGGTGTAGGGCAGCATGCACTCGTTGATCTTGAACTGGTTAGCGGTCCAGTCGCGGGTGAATAGTTTGCACAGGTGCTCCTCGCCAAAGTTTCCCGTGTGATTGAGCACCACGTCGAGTAGGATTTTCATGCCGCGGGCATGCGCCTCGTCGATGAGCGTCTGGAACGTGGTGTCGCCGCTCTCATAGCGATGGTCCACGCGAGAGAAGTTGCTGGCGTGATAGCCGTGATAATCAAGGCCAGATGCATTCTCGACTATAGGGGTTACCCATACTGCGGTGAATCCCAATGCCTTGATGTAGTCCAACTTGTCAATCAGGCCCTTGAAGTCGCCGCGCCAGCATGGGTCACCGCTATTGGCGGCGGCAGCGTCCCAACACTGAGCATTATTGCCCGGGTCACCGTCATAAAAGCGGGTGGTGATGACGAAATAAATGCTCTCGTCGCGAAAGTCGGTACGAGGGCCGACAAATGCCGCCCAAGCTTGTAGAGCCACCATTATGGTTAGCAAGAGTGAGAAAACGCGATTGATAATAGTGTTGCTGCTTTTTTTCATAATGTCGTGAATTGAAAATAGAAAATTGCCATCAAATATAGGTATTATTAATCAAAATCCCATATTTATGCCCCAAAGAATTGAATATATTCCTTATGCAATCGTTTGCATTGTTTTTGTTGATTTGTTCGAGTGTGTTACATTAGATTGTAGATTAGCTGTTATCCTGGTTGTTTTTTGGAAGAAACAATGGCAGCGTTCGTTGAAATCTTTTTAATACTCAGTGAGTTGTTGCCGTTTTTTTTGTAAATTTGCAGCCTGTTTTTAACTCGATATCACATTATTAATTACTTAATACCGTCACAACGATGAAAAAGCATTTACGATTCTTGATGATGCTACTTGTTATTTCGCTACTGGCGTTGCACACCCAGGCAGCAATTCCCAGTGGCTACTATAACACAGCATTGGGGAAGAGCGATCAGCAACTGATGCTCGCGCTGCACCAGAAGATCAAAAATCACTACATGATTTACTATAACAACTTGTGGGAGAAGTTCAAGACTACCGACTGCAACGGCAATACCATCATTGACCGCTATTCCAACTCGCAGTTTACCTATAGCACAAACCAGTGCGGTAGCGGCGGCTACAGCGGGGTAGGCGACTGTTACAACCGTGAGCACAGTGTGCCCAACAGTTGGTGGGGTGCCGATCAGGACACGATGTACACCGACCTTTACCACATGTATCCTGTCGACGGATGGGTGAATGGTCAGCGCGGAAACCACCCCTTCGGCGACTGTGACCGTGGAACCGCTTGTGGCACAGGTAAATTGGGCACTTGCACCCACAGCGGCTACTCAGGTACGGTCTTTGAGGTTGCCGATGAATACAAGGGCGACTTCGCGCGTACTTATTTCTATATGGTGGTTCGCTACATGGACCGCGTGGGCACTTGGACCAAGAGCGAGGGCAGTGCCGTGTTCACCAACAGCAGCTACAAGCACTTGACTCCGTGGGCCATCAGTCAGCTCCTGGAATGGCACCGCAATGACCCGGTAAGTACCTTGGAGGCGAACCGCAATGAGGCTGTTTATGGTATTCAGCATAACCGAAACCCGTTTATCGATCACCCTGAGCTGGCTGAGTTTATCTGGGGCAATAAAACAGGTGTGGCTTGGACGGGCAGCGCATCGTCCGACCCTGTTATCTCGTCTCCGACAAACGGCTCAACAATCAACGTGGGCACCAACACGGGCAGCGGTGTCAGCAAGACCATCACGGTCAAGGGTGTGTATTTGACCAAGTCGGTGACGGTAGCCGTCACGGGGTCAGGTTTCTCGGTTAGCCCGTCAACGCTTACCGCAGCAGCCGTCAACGCCGGCACAACTGTGACCGTGACCTATAATGGAACGACAACCAATGCGACAGGCCGCTTGACCATCAGCAGCACAGAGGTGACATCCAACGTTACCCTGACGGCTACCTATAACACTGGTGGCGGCTCGGGCGGTACCGAGACCATCGAGACCTGGGAAGGCTGCACGGGTTACGGCGCTTACACGACGACGTTCATTCAGGGACATGCCTTTGCATGGAATACTTCAGATGTGGGCATCTGGTCGGGAGACGCTAACTGTAACGGCTCCTTGAGTTGTCGTTTTGGCAAGACATCTGCTTCCTATATTGCCATGAACCAGGATGTTACCGATGGTGCAAGCAAGATTTCCTTCTATGCAGCCAAGTGGGGCACTGACGCTACACCGACGCTTCAGGTATTGTACAGCACCAATGGCGGCAGCACCTGGACTGCAGTGGGTACTTGCCAACCTAATGGCACCTGGCAGCAGTATATCTTTAACTTGAATGTCACGGGTAATGTGCGCTTCAAGATTCAGCAGACAGTAGGCGCTCGCCTGAACATTGACGATATCGCCATCACAAGCAATGGGGGCTCAACACCTGCTCCCACACCCGAACTCACCGCACCAGTCAATGGCTCGACGGTGAATGTGGGCACCATTCCTGCCACGGGAACATCAGTGAGCAAGACCATCACGGTCAAAGGTTCGGACTTGACCAAGGCGCTTAATGTGAGTGTGACTGGCACGGGATTCAGTGTGTCGCCCACCACAATCAGCGCTTCAAGTGCAAACAATGGCACTACTGTGACAGTCACCTATACCTCGAGTGTAGCCGGCAATGCCACAGGAACGTTGAAGATAAGCAGCACCGAGGTAAGTGCGACCATCAACTTGACTGTCAGCAAGGTTGCCATGCCAGTGATTTCGCTCACTTCCATCCAGAACATTCATGCGGTTCAAGGAGCCGAAAGCCCGGTGGTCAGTGGCGTGGTCAGCACCGAGAACAACAGTGAGAATGTCATCCTCGAAGTGGATCAGCCGTTCCAGATAAGTCTGGATAGGAACAATTGGACCAATCGTTTGACTCTTGACCCGTCTGGTGAGGTCTTCTATCTGCGTTTGGCTAATACCAATACTATCGGCGAGTACTACGGTTCACTCAGCGCAACCACGAGTGTGGCCAGTGCATATGCTGACGTGACAGGAACAGTCAGTGCAAGGGTGGGTGATGTGAACATGGATGGCTCGGTATCGATTGCTGATGTCTCTTCGCTTATCGACTATTTGTTGACCGGCAACGTGAGTCCGTTTGATAGCAATGCGGCCGATCTCAATGGTGATGAACATATCACAATTGCTGACGTGTCTTCATTGATCGACTATCTGCTGAACCCCGTTGTATCTATTGCCAAGGCGTGGGATGCAGTGCCTGCCCAGGGGGGCATCGCCATCAGCAATCCTGCGGGCGAACCGCTTGAAGTGTATGACCTGGACGCAGAATGCGTGGCAATCGTTGACAGCAGCGCAACGGTTGAGTTGCAACCTGGCATCTATGTCGTAGCCAGTGATACAGTTTCCCGCAAAGTCGTAGTGAAATGACAATCATGGATCGTTGATAAAACGGCCATCCTGCTTACCCCAAAAGACATGAGGGTGTGTCATAATTCTGGCACATCCTCTTTTTGTAACATGCTGTAAAACA
>CAMJZI010000014.1 GCA_946410185.1 uncultured Porphyromonadaceae bacterium | reverse complement strand
ACTCTTTACTCTTAACAATAATATTTAACCCGTCCAACTTTTTGGGGTCACTTCATATGACATGTGGGGGACTTTTATATTCTGCGATTTTCTCACTTATACTCCACCAATGGCAGAAAATGAAAAATTTGATGTTATATTGCTACATGATGTCATCGAGCATATCAGAGACAAACATGCGTTTATCAAGCATATAGTGAAATTCCTAAAAAGCGATGGTATTCTATTTGTTGCGTTCCCCGCCTGGCAAACGCCCTTTGGCGGACATCAGCAGATTTGCAACCATCGTTTTTGGTCAAAAGTTCCTTATTGGCATCTGCTGCCAACAACAATGTACCATTTCATATTAAAGAGATTGGCACATGAAAATACGGCTACCATTAATGAACTCGTGGAAATAAAGTCATGCAAGGTATCTGTGGAATCATTTGAGATAATTGTAAAGAACTTTCCTATTGATATAATCAACAGGAAGATATGGCTCATAAACCCTCACTATCAGGAAAAGTTCGGTCTTCATCCTATAGAACTACCCTCATTCATCTCGCAAATTCCTCATGTGCGGAACTACGTTTCCACGTCTTGCTTCTACATTTTGGGTAAAAAAGGGACGGTTCTTTTGATGTAATTTTTAGGGAGGTGAAGGCTGCGAGGATGGTGCATTATTAATTAGAACGAGGCTTGTTGATGGCGTCGCTTAGCTTCGGCAGAACAAGTCTTCAACGGACGAAAGTCGAAGAAAAAATGAGACGACTTTTGAGCGACACGCACACGGGGCGACGTTTTTTTATTGACAATTGGGTGCTGTTTCAAGAAAAAGTAGTAACTTAGCGGTGGAAATGAATTTGCTTTAACAGTAATTTATAAACCATAATATTCACTAACATTTTAACCATTATTTTTTACAATGCAAGTAAAAGATCTGAATCCGCAGGCAGTGTGGTCTATCTTTGACGAGATCACCAAGGTGCCCCGCCCCAGTGGCAATGAGGAAGGCAAGTTAGACAAAATCCGCGCATGGCTCGTGGACTTCGCCAAGAAGCATAACCTGGAGTACAAAATCGACAAGACCGGTAACGTGGCCATATTTAGGCCCGCCGCTCCCGGCTACGAAAAGTGCAAGGGCATCGTGCTGCAAGGTCACATGGATATGGTAGCCGAGAAAGGTCCCGGCTCGACCCACAACTTTGACACCGACCCCATCGAGACCATCGTAGATGGCGAGTGGGTGCGCGCCAACAACACCACGCTGGGTGCCGATGACGGTATGGGCCTGGCTATCGCCCTGGCCGCTATCATCGAGCCGACACTGCAGTGCGGTCCCCTGGAGGCTCTCGCTACCGTTGACGAAGAGACCGGCCTGACTGGTGCCAGCAATATCGAGGCCGACATGCTCGTGGGCGACTATCTGCTTAACCTCGACGAAGAGGAAGACGGCACTATCACCATGGGCTGCGCCGGTGGTCTGGTGAGCATCTTCAAGTTCAACTACAAGCCCGAGGCTGCTCCCAAGGATTTAACCTACTTCGAGATCAAGTTCGAGCATTTCCACGGCGGTCACAGTGGTGCCGACATCCACCTGGGTTACGCCACCACGACCAAGCTGAGTTCACGCCTGCTGTGGAACATCGGTGACCAGATGGACTATGTACTGGCCAAGATCGATGCCGGCAACCTGCACAATGCCATCGCCCATGCCGCTACTCTCGTCATCGGTGTGAAGCCCGAGGACAAGGAGAAGCTGAGTGTTGTGCTCAACACCTTCATCGCTGAGGTCAAGAACGAGTACAAGCGCACCGAGCCCAAGATGGAAATCACCTGCCAGAGCGTTGACGCTCCCGAGACCATCATCGACACCGACACCGCCCGCCGCGTTGTCAATGCCGTCTATGCAGCTCCTCACGGCATCGATGCCATGAGTATGGAGATTGAAGGTCTCGTCGAGACCTCGACCAACCTTGCCAGCGTCAAGATGCGCCCGGGCAACCAGATTGTTGTCGAGATGTTCCACCGCTCGTCAATCGAGAGTGGCAAGTATGACTTGACTCACAGGTGTGAAACCATCTTCCGTATGGCTGGTGCCAACGAAATCATCAGCGAGGGCGGCTACCAGGGCTGGGAGCCCATCAGCGACAGCCACTTGCTCACCGTAGCCAAGGAACAGTGGGAGAAGCTCTTCGGAGTAAGTCCCGTTGTCAGGGCTATCCACGCCGGTCTGGAGTGCGGCCTGTTCCTCAAGGTTCGTCCCGACATGGAGATGATCAGCTTTGGCCCCACCCTGCAAGATGTACACTCGCCCGCCGAGCGTTGCCACATCCCCGCAGTGGACAAAGCATGGAAGCAGGTACAAGCTGTCATCAAGGCCCTGGCCGAGGAGAGCAAGTAAACAAGTTGTAAATTTTAAGTTGTAAGTTTTGAATACTGTTACCATCGTCTGAAAGTCATTGGATTGGAGTATCATTACTTACAACTTAAGACTAAAAACTTAAAACTCTAAAAAATAAAATGGACATTAAAGGAAAGATTATCCAGAAACTGGAACCACAGGGCGGCGTGTCCAAGGCTGGCAACCAATGGAAAAAGCAGGAATACGTGCTGGAGACGTTCGACAGCTATCCCAAGAAGGTGAAATTCGACTTCTTTGGTGACCGTGCCGACCAATTCCCCCTTGAGGTTGGCGATGTCATCACACTGAGCTATGACATCGAGAGCCGAGAGTTCAACGGCCGCTGGTATACCGACATCCGCGGCTTCAAGGCCGTGAAGGAAGATCCCGCAATGGCTGCTGGAACTCAAGCCCCCTATCCTCCTGCTGCTGGCGCACCTGCTCCTGCTCCCGCTCCTGCTGGCAATGGCATGCCTGCTCCTGCACCTCCCGTCGACAACACCTTCGACCAGGGCGGTATGGGCGACGACCTGCCCTTCTAGAGCGACACAGATTCATACACATCGATAAGCCGCTGGCACTGCACATGTCCAGCGGCTTAATTATGCTTCAGCCAAAAACCGAATACGTTAGTCACCCACGATGAGGCACTGGCCGTCGTGGTACTGAAGCGAGAGGACACCCATGCTATGCAGGGCGACGACAATCTTGGTGGCACTTTCCTCGCTGATGTGCGCCAGCTTCATGTAGCCGTCGAGCGTAATGCCGCCGTGAGTGCGCAGATAATCAAGCAGCATCTGTTCGCGCTCACTGTAACTGATAGTGGTAGCATCGGTGTCTCCAGCAGTCGATTCCTCGGCACTCATGATGCGTTCATGCAAGCGGCTGGCAAGCACGTTCTCGTCGGCCACACGGTAATAGACGTGCCAGTTGCCATTGTCGTCGGGTGCTTCGACGGGCTTTTCCCGGGCCTCGTCGATATCGGCCTTGACAACCGACTTGCCGTTGATACTATACACTTTAAAAGACACTTGCTGTTCGGGGCGGCAATATATCTGGGCGGCGGTCTCTATCATATAAATTTCCTCGTCGCTGCGCACACCGGCAATATTGCCGTTATCTTTCACGCCAATCAGCAAATGGCCACCGCTGTTGTTGGCAAAGGCGGCTATCGAGCGGGCAATCTTGCGGGCATCGGTTATCTGGTACTTGAAATCCTGATGCTCATGCTCGCCTTCAAGAATAAGGTCTTGTATATAATGGTTCTTCCTGGTCTTCATCTTCTTTGCATTAAACCACTTACCACACTGATGAAGCGAATTACTTTAGTTTAATTAGCGTAATTCGCAGTTTATCTAGGGTCATCCACTCCTGGCTCCTGTGGGATGGTGGTGCCATCGAGCACAGCACGCAGGTAGGGCTCCAGTTTCTGGGCATACCACCAGAAGCCGATGTCAGTCAAGTGGATGCCATCAACAGTTCCCTCATTATTAGGACCGTACAGATCCTTACAGGTGATGTAGTAGAGATTATTGGGATTATCTGCCTTGAGTCTCAGGTAGTTCTTGTGGTATTCATCATTCTTTTGCGGCAGGTACTTGCTGTAGAAGGCGCTGTACTTGGCATAGCTGTACATCTGGCCCTCGACCATGAAAATGGGCACCTCGGGGCGCAGGGTGCGCAAGATGTTCACAAACCCATAGGTCAATGTGTCGCACATGTCCTTAGTACAATTGGGTATCGGGTCAAGAATATAGGCAGCAACATCGGGGATTGACGCCATGGCCCGCGCCATGCAGGAGTCCATCTTGCCCTCGCCGCTGAAGCCAA
The DNA here is from genome assembly GCA_946410185.1 of uncultured Porphyromonadaceae bacterium. Lineage (GTDB taxonomy): Bacteria > Bacteroidota > Bacteroidia > Bacteroidales > Muribaculaceae > Sodaliphilus. The sequence continues at coordinate 26,174 of CAMJZI010000014.1, read as the reverse complement.
GATTCACACATTCCACATCCAGATCGCGCTGGATGATGCTTGTGGCCACCATGCCAGGGCGGCAGGCACAGCCTCCCTGCATGATACTTGTGCCGTAGAACACAAACTTCTTGCCCAATTGCGGCGAGTTGAGAACTGGCTGCTTGATAATCGCCGCGCTGTCCACACCAATCTCGATCCATCGCACACCGTCATACAGCGGCAGATAGATCATGTACTCGTGCATCTTGCCGTCTAGGCGGTCCACATACACCTTGCTCTGTATCGAATCCTGACGGGGACGGATGTCGTTATCGATGCGCACGGGGCGGTTGCAGTTCACAAACTGCCAACTCCTCGTATCCTCGTCCCAGATGTAAAGGTCGGTGCCCTTGATGCCTGTATCGGCCATGTGCATCATGTGCATGTTGGTCAACAGGTTATAGCGCACAGCAATAGCCGTTGAGTTGGTTGCAAAGCGAAATGCCTTGCCGCTGGTGCAATAGGCCCGGTCCCACAACGTGGGACGCACACTGTCCTTGAAATTCAGCGGGATGCGTGAAGCCAGCGTTCTATCAAACGCCCAGTTGATCATTCTGTAATGCATCGCGTCCTCATAACGCAATGTGTCTTTATTGGTAAAATCCTGAGCCACTGACAACTGAGGCACCAGTATGGCCAGCACGACAGCCAGCAGGATGTTTTTTGCTATCAGTTTCATCGTTCTATTTCTGTTCCTGATTGTCTATTTTCACAACACATTAAGGAGCTTGATGGCCTCTAAGCGTCCGCTGTTGATGAGTGTGGGATAGTGGGCATCGCTATTGACCACAACAGGGGCATTGAATCGCTTGAGCATGCCAAAATACTTGAGATTGGGATAAAAGCGGTTGCGCTGCAGCCAGGCCTTTGTGTTAATCTCGATGATGTAGTGATGATCCATAATATTCTCGAACAGGTCGATCACCAGCCTGTCATACCATGGTTCTTCATCGATACCGTCGCGGTACTGACTAGCATTGAATCCTATTTTGTCCATGTGGCCCACGATGTCAAAACCTCCTTCATCTACCATGGCCATCATCTGTGAGAAAAACGACTTGACCACATACTCGATGTCCCCGTTGAAGTTTTTACCCATGCGCGCCTTGAACCCGTTGAACTTGCCATCCACGTCAATCATCTCGCTGGGATTGGCGATATCAGGAATGAAGTGCACCGACCCGATGCGGTAATCCAGCGGCAGATTGCTGAAATAGTCGCTCGATGGACCGTCACCCACACTCACATAATCAATTTCCATCGAGGCATACAGGTTGATGCGGTCGCCATAAAGGCGCCGCAGCCTTTCTATCTCATCGAAATAATCCTTGACGCTTTCGGTACTCATATTCACCGGACTCTCGACCGAAATAGGAGAATGGGGAGTAAAGCCCAGATGGGTGAACCCCAAATCAATCGCCTCGGTCACAAATTCCTCCATATTGGCGTGCCCGTCGCAAAACTGAGTGTGGGTATGAAGGTTATAGAGGTCTGTCGATTGGGTTATTTTCTTAAAGTCAAACATACTTAAAACAATTTAGTAATTTGTTCCATCGGGATGACGTTGATAATGGTCTTCCCATCGGGTGTATAGTTCGGTTCAGGCAAGCGCAGCAGGTCGGCGACCAAAATGTCCATCTCTTCCTGCATGAGCATGCGCCCCACAGGAATTGCCGCCGAACGGGCCACAGTCAATGCCAGATGCTCAAGAATACGTTTTTTCACGGGCATGCCGCCATTGTCCATCGAGTCGATAATCTGTTGAACCATTGCCGAGGCATCAACGCCGTCTAGTCCGGCAGGAATAGCGTTAACAGCCCAGTCATTGCCACCGAGGGGGGAAAGGGCAAAACCCATTTTCTCCATCTCGGGTAACAGTTCCTCGATTACCACGCCTTGCGCGGCGCTCAAGTGCAGAACCTCGGGGAAAAGTATGGTCTGTGATGACATGTTGCCCGTGTGCATGCGGTTGATGTAACGGTCAAAGAGGATCCTCACGTGGGCACGGTGCTGGTCGATGACCATCAGGCCTGATTTGGCGGGCGACAGAATAAAACGCCCCTTGAGCTGCAAATATACCGACTGCAGGATACCCATTGGCAAAATGGCATCCTGCGCTCCTTTTTCGATAGGTGCCTTCTCATCTTGCATTGCAGTTTCTTGTTCTAATCCTTCGCGCTTCTTACGCTCAAAATTGGCAAACAATTCATCCCAATTACTCAATGTCTCACGGTCAGGAGCATGTTGTCCTTGACGCTGTGCTGACTCACGAGACGAAGACTGTTGCTTGAAGGGATTATAGCTCGGATCCACCCCGATGTGAGGTGTATGCACCTCGACATGTCCATTAAAGGCTGGAATAGCTGGAGCGTCCTCGGTGTCAAAATCGATGGCTGGCACTTCGCTGAAGCGGCCCAATACTTCCTTGACACCGGCAGCGAGGATCTGCCAGATGGGCATCTCGTCCTCAAACTTGATCTCGGTCTTGGTGGGATGTATATTCACATCTATCGATTGCGGATCCACCGAGAATCGCAGGAAATAATTCGGCTGTTCTCCCTCGGGAATCAACTGCTCATAGGCCGACATCACTGCCTTATGGAAGTAGGGATGACGCATAAATCGCTCGTTGACAAACATGAACTGTAGGGCATTGCGCTTGCGGGCATTCTCGGGCTTGCCAACATAACCCTGAACCTTCACCAGCGATGTGTCAATGTTCACCGGCAGCAGCTGCTGGTCCATATTGTTTCCCATCAGGGCCGCGATGCGCTGACGAAAAGTCCCCTTCATCAGCTTGTACATCACATTGCCGTTGTGCATGAGGGTAAATTCCACATTGTTGTTGGCCAGGGCCAGTTTCTCAAATTCCTTGACGATGTTGCTAAGTTCCACCTGATTTGACTTGAGGAACTTGCGACGGGCAGGCACATTAAAGAAGATGTTCTTGATCATGAAATTGCTGCCCACAGGGCACATGTCGGGTTCCTGACTCTCGCACTGCGAGGCATTGATGACCAGTTTTGTACCCAGCTGGGAATCTTGCCGGCGGGTACGCAACTCTACTTGAGAAATGGCGGCAATCGATGCAAGCGCCTCGCCACGAAATCCCATGGTGTGAAGGGTGAACAGGTCGTCGGCACTGCGAATCTTGCTCGTACTGTGACGTTCAAAGGCCAAGCGGGCATCGGTCTCACTCATCCCCACCCCATCGTCGATGATTTGAATGAGCGTGCGGCCTGCATCCTTGAGGATGATCTGAATGTGGCTTGCCTGAGCATCAATGGCATTCTCGACCAGTTCCTTGATGACACTGGCCGGCCGTTGAATCACCTCTCCGGCTGCAATCTGATTGGCAACCGAGTCGGGTAAAAGCTTAATCACATCACTCATGGCTGTTCATTCGTTTTGGGGGGTGTTGAACTTGTTATGTTTGGCTGCGATGCACTGTTATCCACATTACTGCCCGAACGGCGACGTGTCCCGCCCTTAACCGAGCGCCACACCTGTTTTTGCTCTTCAGTCAGGTCGTAGATATCATCGGGTGCCACAGGGCGCAACACATCATACCAGTTGAACTGAGGCAGATAGAGGTCGGATTGCTTAGTCAGATATAGCGGAATCACCTTGCCCGACACCTCGGGCCACATAACAATGCGGTCCACCTCCTGCTTGGGCTTGAGATTCAAACGCAAGTAACCCGACTCGGCATTAACCATCTTGTTATAGGTCGAATCGTTCTCCTGCGGGAACATAATCACCTGGACATTGCCATCCACATCAAGCTGCCGCAGTTCTTTATTCTCAAACCATGCTTTCATCTTCTTACCACTCAACTGGTCGTAATACTTCTCTCCAATGTGTTCAGCCATAAACCCGCCTGTTGGCAGCGTAGCCCAGTCGGCAGTACTGTCATTGAGGTGGATATTGATTTCATCGCCAAATATCTGACGATCCTCGTTCCACAACACAGCATGACGGTACAAATTGATGATAGAGTCGGCCTCACTGAGTTGCAACGAGTCACAGATGCCCTGCAAGTCCACCCTATAAAACCGCACCTGGTTGAACGCCCTGAGGACGCGCACCGAGTCATTGACAGAATCGTTAACAACATGGTTAATCAATGTGCACAAGGTATCGGCATGGATATAGATGGTGTCTTTCTGCGAGAACTCGCGGGCACGGGCGCGACGGGTCACATAGCTGTAATGGGTGTTCTCGTCGTGATAGCCGTAATCACCATCCAGGATCACCTTGTTGGTCGGATCGGTAATCACCACATTGCCACGTGCCTCACCATAATTACGGCTGCGGTTATAATAAACCGTGTCGCCAAGCAGGGTCTTGCCATCTTTTGCCGTGATGAGCGAGCGCTGGTAGAGCGTGGCATCATCGGCGCTGGTATTGTACCAGCCGTTGGTCGTGTTGATGGTATTGCTGTCGCTCACGATAAGCGTTTCGCTCATGATATTGGCGATGTGGGTCTGAGTGTTGTAGTCGAGCAGGTCGGTAAACATCTCGTAACGGTCATTAATCAGATGCACGTCACGAGAGAACTCAGCCTGCTTGGTATCGAGTTCATACCGGCCATACTGAGACCTGAGCTCGGTGTTGTTGCGATTATCAACGATGGTACCTCCGTCAAAATAGTAACCTACATTGGAATTGATCTCATAGTCCAGCGCATCGGTCAGCAATGTGGTGCTGCGGTTCTCGAGGCGCACATTACTGCGCAACTCGGCCACGCCCATGTCGCCATAGTAATGAAGCACGTCGCTATACACCCACAGGGTATCGGCCTGGGTCATGCGCACGTTGCCAAAGGCGTCTAGCGAGCTGGTCTCGGCATAAAAGTAGGCACTGTCACAAAACATGTACATATCGCCCCGGCGGAAACGCACATTGCCCTTCAGCACCTGGTAATCGGTGCTGATAGCCTCGTTGGCATTCAGGTAATCGGCATTCTCGAGGAACACCTTGTTGGTCTGATTACGGTTTGCTTTAGGAATCTGGGGGGTTAAACGGCTCACCTTTGGCCCCTTAGCTCCCTTGCGGGCCGCCTTGGCGGGTTGTGGATTGGTCGGACGCTTGGTATTGCCTGTTTTAACCGGCTGCGACTTGGACCTGACCTGAGGTGCGGGAGCCTGGTGGGCCCACATCATGGGCGACATCACCATAAACATGGCGAAACAGGCCACGATGACATGTCGCCAACGTGGTCCGATCATCTGCTGTCGATTTGCTTGTGATGAGGGCATCGGTCAGATGTGATTACTCTTGGTTGCCCTTCTTGAGCCAGTCATACTTGAATTCGCAGTTACGCCAGCCCTCCTCGATATAGACATAGACACTCTTCTGTTTCTGCACCACCCAGTCGTGAATGATTTTCTCCTTGGCCACGGCCTCACACATCTCCTTGAGAATCATATAATCCTCGGCAAGGTCGGCCTTGTGGCCGTCAATGCGCTTAACGAGCTTCACCATTGCCACCTGCTCACGACGGGTCTTGGGATTAATCAGCACAAAAGGTTCGCTGATATCTCCTGGCTGCATGGTGCTGACCTTTTTGCCCACCTCGGCAGGCAGGTCGGCCATCTCAAAGCGGCTGCTATGATTCTTCTCGTTGAGCATATTCCCGTTGTTGTTGCGCGAGTCCTTATCTTGTGAGATATAGAGCGCCATCTCGTCAAATGTCCTTTTCCCTTCCAAAATCTCTTTCCTCACCGAGTCGAGCCTTGTCAAGGCATCGGTCAAATCCTTATCGCTCACCTTGGGGCGGAGCAGGATGTGGCGCGTATTAATGCGGTCACCACGTTTCTCAATGAGCTGAATGATATGGAATCCGTCATCGGTTTCAACGATGTTAGACACGCGCTTGGGGTCGTTGAGATTAAATGCCGCTGTAGCATACTCGGGCAGGAGGACCGATCGGCTCTGGAAGCCTGTCTCACCACCATAGACGGCGGTTGCCTGATCCTGGCTGTAGAGAATGGCAAGAGTGGAAAATTCGCGCTCACCTGAGTTCACCTGCTGGGCATAGTCGCGCAGACGTGACTTCACCTCGTCGATTTCCTGCTGGGGAATGACGGGATTGATGGTGATGATCTGCGTCTCGACCTGCATGGGAATATAGGGAAGGGAGTCCTTGGAGATGCTGTTATAGAACTTGCGCACGTCGGCAGGAGTGGCCTTCACGTTTTTGGTCAGGTTGCTCTGCACCTGCTGGATGCTGTACTGGTCGCTGATCACCTCGTTGAGTTTCTCACGCAGACGGGGCATGGGCATACGGAAGTATTCCTCTACCTTCTCTTTAGAGCCCAGATTGGCAATAAAATAATTGATGCGGCTCTCTACCTCGGCACTGATCGAAGACTGCTGCACCTCGACAGTGTCGATGCGGGCCTGGTCCAGGAACAGTTTATCAACAGCCATCTGCTCAGGAATGACACAGTAAGGGTTGCCGTTAATGGCTGCACGCTCATAGAGGGCCTGCTGGTACTGTTCCTCGATATCACTCTTGAATATGGGTTCGTCACCTATAACCCAGGCAACTTCTTCAGCAATATTATTTTGCGCCATCATGGGCAGCATGATAGATGCAAGCATCAATGCGGTAATAAATCTCAGTTTCACGTCTATATCTTGTTTTATTTTGTTTCAAATTGCAAAAATAGTGCAAAAGGAGCGCAGGACAAAACAACAAGTTGTTTTTTATGCCGGAATGCAGCCTATTTTAGCGAATGCAAATTTCCCCATTTTTCCTGACGTGACAAAATCAATTACCAAAATCTTTGTTAAAACCTTGTACCAACGATGGCACAAGCACCGAGCTGATAGTTATTGCCATCGTCACGAACAATGATTCACTCCATTGCCATGCACTCCTTGCCGACACAAAGGAATTCCAATAGCCAAACAGAGCGCGGCAAGAGTGTCATCTCTACCGCGCCCTGGTGATGATTGAGAGCCGATGCCTGTTATTTCACCTGTTTCAAGACATTCTTCTTGATCTTTGCAGGATACTTCTTGGCGAGCTCTTCTTTCCAGCGCTGCTCAAGCACATCTTGATAGTCGCTGGTTACAGCGCCGCGCACATCGCTCATTTCCTGAGGCTGGTCAATGAGTCCGCCCTCAAGAATCATGTATGACTCATAACCCTTGCGCTCGGGCTTGTCACCCACGTGGAAAGCGAGATAATCGGCAATAGGATTCTCTCCCTGCTTAACCACCATGCGCTCCATGCGGATGTCGCCAGCATACTTGTTGTGCAGTGCAGTAGTGAGCGTGTCGGCACCAAATTTCCTGATATCGGCCTTCACCTGATCGAGCACGCTGTCATTCTTGGCACTCAGGATGATGCCCTTGAAGTGCGGCTCATTCCAGGTGTAGCGGCTGCGGTGCTCGGCATAGAAGTTCTCCAATCCTACCGTATCCTTGCTTGCTGCCTTCCACACCTTGCGGTTGCTGATTTCAAACAGCAGCATTCCGTCGCGATACTCGTTAACCAGATTGCGGTACTCGGGATTGCTCTTGACCAGTTCATGAGCGTTGTAGTCCATGAGGGTCCTCTCGGCCAGTTCATCCACCTTGGCCATCAAGAAATCTTTGGCTATTGCGGCGGTGGCAATGTTGGGCAACTTGTTGTTCAGCAGCGGGTACAGTGCCTTGACAAGTTCCGTCTGCTTGTTCCCATAGGTAAACAGAGGCAATTTCGAGCCCTTAATATTATCGGCAATATAGGCAGAATCCAAATGGCCGTTCGCAACAATCACATTATCAAACAACTGCTCGGCAGCAGGATTGAGAACATAGTTGTACTGGTTTTTGAGGTCCGTCAGGCGGCGCTGATGAATCATGCTAGCACGCACATCACGGCCGATAGCTGCCTCAATTCCAGGTCTCAGGGTAGCCAACGAGGGCACACCATGACCTTCTTTCTTGATGATGTGATAGCCAAACTTTGTCTCAAACGGCTCGCTGATGGCACCATCGGCAAGGCTGAACGAGATATCGTCAAACGGCTGAACCATGCGGCCACGGCCAAACCAACCCAGGTCGCCGCCATGTTTGGCACTACCATCCTGAGACTCGACCTTGGCAAGCTCTTCAAAGCTGACGCCTGCCTGCAGCAGCGTGTAGATGGAGTCGATTTGGGCCTTGAGAACGGCCTTCTGCTCGTCGGTAGCATTGGGCGGGAACTTCTTGAGAATGTGCCTTGCGTGCACATCGTTGCGGTCGCGTATCTCATTCACGCGGAGCATGTGAACGCCGAACTGAGTTTCAAACGGCTTGGAAATCTGACCCACCGGTGTGGTATAAAGCACGTTCTCGAAATCATAGGGGAACATGCCCGATGACACGAAGCCATAATGTCCGTGATTGCGTTGCTTGGATGGGTCGCTTGAATATTTGTCGGCTAAGGCATCCCAACTCTCTCCATTAAGGATGCAGGTGCGAATGCTGTCCATCTTCTGGATGTTTGCCTTGGTGCCGGCTTCATTAATGCCCAGTGGCAACATGAAGTGGTCGATGTTGACTTCTTTCAAATAGCGGTCGTATGCCTCCTTGACAAATTGCCACATGTAGGTGGTATCTTCCTTCAAGTAAGGAGTGGCAAGATCATTCTGGTAACCCTCAAACTCTCTGATAAAGGCCTCGGTGGTATCTATGCCTGCAGCCTCGGCGTCGGCGACCTTCTGCTTGTAGAGCACAAAACGGTCAACATACTGATCCAGTGTCTCTTTTTCAATCTGTTGCTGGTTGTTTTTGTGATAAAGGTACTCAAACTCCGAGAGTTTGATGGCTTTGCCGTTAATTGTCATGAGAACTGGATCCCCCTTTGCTATGGCGAGGATCGCAGTACCCAACAGCAACGAAGAAATCAAAAGTTTTGCTTTCATCTTCTTTAGCTTGGTTTGAAATCTATATTTTACGTTTTTTCATTCAATATTACTAATGTATAACGCAGGAGAAGTGCAAAAATTATATTCCTCCCTATTATTTTTTAACAAAAACCGCCAAGTGAGTTTTCAGGAACTGACTTGGCGGACTGTGATAAGTTCAAAAAACAGAACAAAGCTGACCGTTAGTTGCCCATCTCGCTGAGGAACTTGATGCGCACGAGTCTTATCTCCTCTTCGGTGTAATCATCGCCCAGTTCCTGCATAGCCGTTTCAATGTCATCGGTGTCGCTTTCCTTGAAGTATTCAAAGATATCCTCTTCGATGTCGTTGTCTAGAGCCTTCTCGATGTAATACGACACGTTGATCTTCGTGCCACTGTACACGATGGCTTCTAGCTCGTCGAGCAATTCTTCCATCTCCAGGTCCTTCGACTCGGCAAGGGCGTCAAGAGGCACTTTGCGGTCGATGGCTGTGATGATTTCCACCTTGAGTTTGCTCTTGTTGGCGACGGTGCGGACACGCATGTCCTCAGGGCGCTCAATCTCATTTTCCTCGACATATTTCTTGATCAGTTCGATAAATTCCTGACCATAGCGCTTGGCCTTGCCGGGACCCACGCCGGGGATGTTCTGTAACTCATCAATCGTGATGGGATAGGTCGTGGCCATCGCGTCGAGTGAGGGTTCCTGGAAGATGACGTAGGTGGGCAGCCCGTGCTGCTTGGCAATCTTGCGGCGCAGGTCTTTCAAGATGCTGAAAAGCTCGGCATCGACCGCTCCGCTACCGCCTCCGCGCATTTCCTCATCGAGCATTTCGGTATACTCATTGTCCTCAACAATCCAGAATTTCTCACGGCTATTGAGGAACTTTTTGCCCTCGTCGGTCACCTTGATCACGCCGTAGTTCTCAATGTCCTTTGTCAGGTAGTCGGCAAAGACGCCCTGACGGATGACAGCAAGCAGAAACTTCTCGTCTCGCTCGCTTGCGCAGCCAAACACGTCAAGCTCGTTATGCTTGTAACCTTGAATCTCGTTGGTGGCATCACCCATCATCACATGGGCAATATACTCGGGTTTGAAGCGTTCACGCAACACCAGGATGGTCTCGATAGCGGCGCGCAGATCCTCGCTGGCCTCTACTCGTTTCTTGGGTTTGAGGCAGTTATCGCAATTTCCGCAATTATCTCTATCATAGCTCTCGCCAAAGTAGTGCAACAGGGAGCGGCGGCGGCACACCGACGACTCGGCATAGTCACGAGTCTCGAGCAACAACTGCTTGCCAATCTCCTGCTCGGCGATGGGTTTGCCCTGCATGAATTTCTCCAACTTGTCCAGGTCCTTGCGGGAATAGAAGGTGATGCACTTTCCCTCACCTCCATCGCGGCCGGCACGTCCGGTCTCCTGATAGTAGCCTTCAAGGCTCTTGGGAATGTCATAATGGATGACAAACCTCACGTCAGGCTTGTCGATGCCCATACCAAAGGCTATGGTAGCAACAATCACATCCACGTCCTCGCTCAAGAAGGCATCCTGGTTGTTGCTGCGCACCTGGCTCTCCATGCCCGCATGATATGGCAGCGCTTTGATATCGTTCAGCCTCAAGACCTCGGCAAGCTCTTCCACCTTTTTGCGGCTCAAGCAATAAATGATGCCAGATTTACCCTCGTTGGCCTTGATAAACTTGATGATCTCGCGATCCACGTCCTTGGTCTTGGGTCGAACCTCATAATAGAGGTTGGAACGGTTGAATGATGACTTGAAGACGGCCGCCTCGGTCATACCCAGGTTCTTCTGTATGTCATGCTGCACCTTGGGCGTCGCAGTCGCTGTCAGAGCGATGATGGGGCGCACCCCGATGCGGTTGATGATGGGTCTGATATTGCGATACTCAGGGCGAAAGTCGTGGCCCCACTCCGAGATACAATGCGCCTCGTCGATAGCATAGAACGAGATGGGCACATCCTTAAGGAAGGCCACATTCTCCTCCTTGGTGAGCGACTCGGGTGCGACATAGAGCAACTTGGTGCGACCGTTACGCACGTCGGTCTTGACTTCCTCGATGGCCTGCTTGGTGAGCGACGAGTTCAAGAAGTGGGCTATACCATCCTCTTCACTGTAGCTTCGCATGGCATCCACCTGGTTTTTCATCAGTGCGATCAGTGGTGAGATGACAATGGCAGTTCCCTCCATGAGGCGAGCCGGCAACTGATAGCACAACGACTTGCCTCCGCCAGTGGGCATGAGCACAAAGGTGTCATGCTCGGCCAGCAGGTTCTCGATGATTGCTTCCTGGTTGCCCTTGAACGTCTCAAAGCCGAAGTATTCCTTGAGAGCCGATGTCAACTTACTGTTTTTCGCCATAATAATTAGGTTTAGGGTTACAACGATTTTACAAATATACAGCTATTTTGCAAACTGTACAATGTTTTGGGTAAAATAATTTTACTCGTTTGCAGTTTGGCGCTCGCTACTAATAGATTACCGCTCCCCTAGGGGTAATTCAAGCAGCCGGCTACTGCTGGCTAGTACTATGAGTTGCGGACAAGAGTTCAAAGTGTGATTTTGAAAGCTGCCGCTCGGCAAATTCACGGGTGAGCACATAGCGTTTCTTCTTCATCGTGGGAGCCTCATACATGACATCGATCATGATGGTCTCAAACAGACTGCGCAGTCCACGGGCGCCCAGTTTGTACTCGATAGACTTGTCAACAATAAAGCCCAACACGTCATCCTCGACAACCAGTTCCACACCATCCATATCGAGCAACTTCTTGTACTGGCGAACGATGGCGTTGCGAGGTTCGGTCAGGATGCGCAACAGGGCATCGCGGTCAAGAGGCTCCAGATTGGTGAGTATGGGCAGACGGCCTATGATTTCGGGAATCAGACCATAGCTGCGCAGGTCCTGAGGTGCCACAAAGTGGAGCAGTTTATCGCGATCGGACTTGCTCACATGGTTGCCGGCGCCATATCCAACAACATGGGTGTTAAGACGCTGGGCAATCTTGCGCTCGATGCCCTCAAAAGCTCCGCCGCAGATAAACAGAATATTCTTGGTATCGACGGCTATCATCTTTTGCTCCGGGTGCTTGCGGCCACCTTGCGGCGGCACATTGACCACCGAACCCTCCAGGAGCTTGAGCAGACCTTGCTGTACACCCTCGCCGCTCACGTCACGAGTGATTGAGGGGTTATCTCCCTTACGGGCAATCTTGTCGATCTCATCAATAAAGACGATGCCCCGTTCGGCCTCGGCCACGTTGTAGTCACAGGCTGCCAGCAATCGCGTGAGCAGACTCTCGATGTCTTCGCCAACATAACCAGCCTCGGTGAGCACTGTTGCGTCAACAATGGCAAACGGCACCTTCAGCATGCGCGCTATTGTTTTGGCCAGCAATGTCTTGCCTGTGCCAGTAGGGCCCACAATTATGATATTGCTCTTCTCGATATCGATGTCGTCACTCTTCTGGTTCAGACGCTTATAATGGTTATACACAGCTACCGACAGGTAACGCTTGGCCGTCTCTTGACCAATAACATATTGGTCAAGATAGGCCTTGATTTCCTCGGGTTTGGGCAGTGACTCCAAGTCCAGATCGGTGAGCTGCGATTGACTTATCTTATTCAAGTATTCATGCGACAATTCCACCGCACGCTCGGCACAATCGTTGCAGATGCAGCCGTTCATTCCCGGCAGCATCAATTCCACCTCGCGCTCACTGCGGCCACAGAAACTGCAATATAGTGTGTTTTGATCTCTTTTTTTTGCCATGCTTAGCTCAGTTTGGTTTTCGGCAGGTTTTCTTTATTCACGAACAAGCACCTTGTCGATCATACCATAGTCCTTGGCCTCGGCAGCGGTCATCCAGTAGTCACGGTCACTGTCGGCATACACCTTGTCATAAGGCTGGCCCGAGTGGTCGCTGATGATGGTATAGAGTTCCTGCTTGAGCTTGAGTATCTCGCGGGAGGTGATTTCAATGTCCGATGCCTGACCGCTGATGCCGCCCATGGGCTGGTGAATCATCACACGGCTGTGCTTGAGAGCGAATCTCTTATCTTTCTGACCTGCGACAAGCAGCACAGCGGCCATCGAGGCGGCCATGCCTGTGCAGATGGTCGAAACGTCGCTCTGGATGTACTGCATTGTGTCATAGATGCCCAGGCCAGCATAAACCGAGCCGCCCGGCGAGTTGATGTACAGCGAAATGTCCTTGCCAGGATCCGAGCTGTCAAGGTAGAGCAGCTGGGCTTGGATGACGTTGGCAGTATAATCGTCCACCTGAGTGCCCAGGAAGATGATGCGGTCCATCATCAATCGTGAAAACACGTCAAGTTGTGTGACATTGAGCTTGCGTTCCTCCATGATGGTGGGCGAAATATAGTTGTTGGTTACACCGGCTGCATATTGGTCAAGAGCCAGACCGTTCATGCCCAGATGATGAACAGCAAATTTTCTGAAATCGTTTTCCATAAATAAAAAGATGTGTTAGAAATAAAAATTTTTGTTCAAAGATACTATTTTTTTCTCAATCCCATGCAGGATTAAGCAACTTTTTTATTGACAATGTAAAATTTCGGGTTTTACTATTGCTAAGCAAAGACCAGGCCATCGCGCTATAACATGACAAAAATGCAGGCCAGGGGGCAACGCCAGCAAACAAAACGATGCGGGACCCAGCATCACGCTCGATCCCGCACCTGAAATTACACATTATGAAAAGATGTTACTTCTCGTCTTTCTCATAGAGCTTCCTGAAGTCATCAACGCTGATGGTCTTCTCGTTAACCTTGACCGACTCCTTGACAGCGCTATAGAACTTGTTGTCGATGGCGTGCTCCTGGATCATCTCACGCGCGCGGTCGTCCTGCATGTAGCGCTCGGCCTGCTGACGCACGAGGTCCTCGGGGGCATTGTAGATGCCATACTGCGACAACTGCTGCTGGGCAAAGATGAAGGCAGCGGTATCGATGTCTTCTTTCTCAACCTTGATGCCCAGCTCCTGAGCCAGGTGGTCCTTCACGAGTTGCCAGCGCAACTGGTCGAACATGCTCTTGGCTTCCTCGTCGGTCACCTCGGTATTCTCTTTCTCGTCCTGCTCGCGACGCAGTTTCAAGAAGCGCTTCAGGAACTCCTCGGGCAACTGCAGCTCGCCAGCCTTTTCGGTAAGGATGCGCTGAGCATCAACGGTAAAGCGGTAATTGCTCTCGGGCACGTTGGCCTTGGCAATCATCTCGCGAACGGCCTCACGGAAGGCAGCCTCATCCTTCACGTCGGTGTCGGTGCCCAGAACGCCCTTGAAGAACTCCTCGTTCATTTCAGCCTCCTGATTCACCTTCACCTCCTCGATTGTGATACGGAAGTCGCTCTTCACGTCAGCGTCGTTGCGGTCCACATTGAGCATCGAAGCCAGCTCGGCGATGTTGCCGTTGTTTGCCTTGTGGGGATTGAACACGAAGGTGTCACCCACCTTGACGCCGACAAACTTGGCAGCCTCTTCCTCGTCAACCATATAACGGGGCGAAATCACGGTGCGCTCCACCTTGATGCCGCCTTCCTTGTCATTACCCTGCTCGTCGAGCTCGATCATCGAGCCGCGCAGCATCGACTCCTTGTCGCTCACCTCGCCGTCGACGAGGGTACCCAGGCGCTTGCGGTCGTGGGCAATGGCGTCATCAACCATCTGGTCGGTCACTTCGATGTTATAGTAGGGCACATTGATGCGCTTGTTCAGCTTGAGCTCGATGGCGGGAGCAAGACCCAGGTCATACTTGAAGGTCATCTCTTCGTCCTTCATGATATCGACCTTGGTGCCTTCGTTGGGCAGGGGCTCGCCCAGCACCTGCAGCTTGTTCTCACGGATGTAGTCATACACGGCACGGCCCACCATGCGGTCAACGACGTCGGCAGTCACACTGGGACCGTAGAATTTCATCAGCAAGTTCTTGGGGGCCTTACCGGGGCGGAAACCCTTCAGCGGGTGGCGCACGCCCATAGCAGCGACTTCCTTGTTCACGTCGCTAGCAAAATCTTCTCTCTTGAGCTCAACGGTGAGCATTCCGTTCACCGCATCAATTTGTTCAAAACTTACGTTCATTACTTGGTTTGTATTGTATATTAAATGATTGAATTCTCAAAAAGCGGGTGCAAAGGTACTACTTTTCGACCGATACGCAAAATTTCAGCGCTAAAAATATAAAAAAGAAGACAATAAGTACCATAAATACAATGTTCACGCCCCTGAGCAGGAATTGTACTTATGGTACTTATTTTTTTGTTAACCTTGAAGGATGAGCCGTAGTGGAACGGGTTACAGGGTCAGGACGATGTTGTGCTCCTCGGCCAGGCGACGCATGTTCAGGATGGCATACCGCATGCGGCCCAGTGCCGTGTTGATGCTCACGCCGGTAGTGTCGGCGATCTCCTTGAAGCTCATGTTCTTGTAATACCGCATCACGAGCACCTCGCGCTGGCTGTCGGGCAGGGCCTGGACCAGACGTCTGACGTCGCTGTGGATCTGGGTAGTCACCAGGTTATCCTCGATGGTGCCGTCCGACAGTTCCTTGCGGTTCAATATGTTCACGTCATCGTCGTCGGTAGACTGCAGATTCTCGGCCTTGACTTGACGGAAGTAATCAATGATTAGATTATGGGCGATGCGTGTGATCCAGGCAGGGAAATGTCCGTTCTCGACATAGCGTCCCTGCTTGATTGTCATGATGGCCTTGACAAAGGTGTCCTGGAAAATATCGTCGGCGAGTTCCTCGTTTTTCACCGAGTGATATATATACATGTAAATCCGGTCCTTGTGACGCTCCAAGAGCTCATCAAAGGCCTCGTTCTTGCCATCGACATACAGCGATATCAGTTGCTCATCGCTCTTGTCCTTGTATATCTTCATTACTATATATTTTTGGTCAATAATGAGTAATGTTTGTCGATAGGCAGTCTATTTTTTAATTTAATATCATTAATGGTTTATATTCTCACTCGTGCGAAATCAGTAGATTTCAGGCTGCAAATTTAGATAAAATTAAAACATCAACAAGATTTTTAAAGAAAAAAGTGACTTCTTGTTGATTTTTTGCCGTTTTCAGCAACCGGATTCACCTCAGCACACGCACCGCCAGACTTACCGATGACTGGGTCAACGGCGACGACGGCGGTTGTTTCTCATGCCCATCAGCCAGCGCGTGAGCTTGAAACCCAGCAGCACATAGTCGGCGGTCTTCAAGTGCGAGATGGTGCCCGGGCTGAACATCAGGGCGCGCACACCGTTGCTGGCCACGTTGCTTTTCAACCCTTCGATGTCATACTGGATGGTCGCACGGCCCACCTCACGACGCACGAGGGCCTTACCCCGCGCGCGGCGCAACTCCTCGAGCGTCATGCCACGCCAGTTGTCGGGTGCATCGGGTGTGGCAACGGGCAACTGCGACGGCTGGTTGTTTACTGCTGCGCTATTGTTGGTCTCGTCACTCATTGTCTTCAGGTTTAAGGAACAACTTGCTGATGAAGCGGGCCACGGGATCGACGATTAGCTGCTTCTTGAAGGCAAACACCACCAGCAGCAACACCAGCAGCACCACAGCGGCAATCAGGTGAGCGCCCCATGTGCATCCTAGCGCCGACGCCAACACACTGATGAGCGCGGCAATCACATGGTGCAGCACAAACGTGGCAATAATGATCACCACCGCGACAAATGCCACGGCCGACAGCA
Source organism: uncultured Porphyromonadaceae bacterium (assembly GCA_946410185.1). Classification (GTDB taxonomy): domain Bacteria; phylum Bacteroidota; class Bacteroidia; order Bacteroidales; family Muribaculaceae; genus Sodaliphilus. Next base: position 9,524 of record CAMJZI010000014.1, on the reverse strand, counting down.
GCACGGCCAACTTCTCGACTGCAGTGAGCTTGGTATAGTCCCACTCGAGCGAGAAGTACTTGCGTGCCTCGTTGAACAGTTTCTTATAATCTATCTCGTTCATACTTCTTGACTCAAGGCCGCCGTGCGACCCTGGAGTTTAGAGATTTAAGCTTCGGGTATCAACAGGAAAAACACCCTCGGGCAGGCGGTGCTGTCGGGTCAAGGCACCGCCTGTCAGTCAGGGTGCTATTTTGTCAGTCCTCGATCTGGGCGCTGATCTGTTTCACCAGTTGCTCCACCTCGTCATCGCTGAAGTCGATGCCGTTCTTCTTGAGCATCTCCTTGATGCGGCTGCGCAGGTCGGAACCCTTCTCGGGAGCAAACAGGATGGCTGCCGAAGCACCTACCAGAGCACCACCCAGGAATGCATACAATAAGCTAAGTCCTTTCATTTTACTATTCAATTTTATTAATGTGGTTGTTAATCTATTTTATCCTTAATTTCCTCGGCGATATCGTCCACCAGGTTATCGAGCTTGGAGCCTTTGAGTTTCACTCCTTGTTCGCGCAGGGCGTCTGCGATGCGCTTACGGGTATCGTCACCTTTCTCGGGGGCAAAAAGCAAGCCCACTGCCGCGCCGGCGATTGCGCCGCCCACGACTGCCATAACAATGTTGATTGGTTTCATATCTTCTAGTAAATTAAATAATTAATAATGTCCTTAGTAATGCTCACTCTCGCAATAACCGTGCCAAGAAATGACACATTGCTTGTTTCGGGCAATAAAATTACTTCATCTTTTTTATTCGGGCAAATTTTTCCCAAAAAAGTTTTTTAAAAACAGACGCGGATGCCAATTGGTTAAATTCGCGAAATATGCGGTTTCTTACCAGTGGCCGCTCAGCAGGTAGTCGATCAGGGCGGTGACATCGCTGATGTTGACGCTGCCGTCGCCCTTCACGTCGCCACGCAGGCCGGCATTCTTCGCGGTGAAGTAGCCCGGGTTGCTCGTGCCGCCGTCGATGTGGGCGTAGGTCTTGTCCTTCGGGTTCGAGGCATTATAGGTCGTGCCCGTGCGGGAGCTGCGGTAGTTGTCGTAATAGAACGTCAGCGTCGTGTTCGACGGCGTGTAGCAGGCGTAGGCCTCGGCAGCAGCGGCGCCGAGGGCGCACATCACGGCCGCCACCAGTACGGCCAAACGGAGAAGTCGATGTTGCTGTTTCATCATTCTATAGTTTTAAAGTTAGTATTTGTTGCAAAAATAACAAATATCCTGCGAAAACGCAAGAAATTCACAAAAAAGTCTCAAATTTCCAGTTAAGCATCCGCGCTCTTGGTGAAACAACTGATTAGTCTGATAGATCTGAGGGCTTTTGCACTTATCTTTAAAGACAACTCAAACTACACTGAGCCGCAGGGTAATGGGCCAACATCAATTATATCATTGCGCCCGTTTAATTCAAAGACATAAAAAACCTCAGCAGTGCAGCGTGAGCTGTACAGATGCCAAAGAGCGCGGGATTTGTTTTTCTCATGAAAAAGTTGTACCTGCTGACTTCGTCGAAGATAGGCTGCGCCTCGGGAAAATCAAAATAAATTTTGTTTTCCGCTCGACTTGCACTAACTTTGCAGGCTCATTTTTTATCCGTATGGCAACCACAGGAGACATCATCATCAAGGGGGCCCGCGTCAACAACCTCAAGAACGTTGACGTGGCGATACCGCGCGGCAAGTTTGTGGTCGTGACGGGCCTATCGGGCTCAGGCAAGTCGTCGCTGGCCTTTGACACGCTGTATGCCGAGGGGCAGCGCCGCTACGTCGAGAGCCTGTCGTCCTATGCCCGCCAGTTCATGGGCAGGATGACCAAGCCCGACTGCGACTTCATTCGCGGGTTGCCACCGGCCATCGCCGTGGAGCAGCGCACCGTGACGCGCAACTCGCGCAGCACGGTGGGCACGAGCACCGAGATATATGACTACCTGCGGCTGCTGTTCGCCCGCGTGGGCAAGACGTTCTCGCCCGTGTCGGGCAATATCGTCAAGAAGCATACTGCCAACGATGTCATCGACTGCATCAACTCTTATCCCGACGGCACACGCCTGGCCCTGCTCACCGAGGTCATCGTGCCCGAGGGGCGCGACCTGCGGACGCAGCTCGACATCCTGGTCAAGGGCGGATACTCCAGACTGATGACCAAGGATGGAAAGTTTGCGGACATAGCCCAGGTGATGGAGAGCGATGGCGACCTGAATGCCACCGACTATCGCCTGCTGATCGACCGCATGGCAGTCACACACAATCATGACGACGAGATGCGATTGCTCGACTCGTTGCAAACAGCCTTCTACGAGGGTAACGACGAATGCATCCTGATGGTGTGGGACCAGGATGGAACGATGACCGAACATCGGTTTTCCAAGCGTTTTGAGCTCGACGGGCTCACCTTTGACGAGCCCAGCGACCTGATGTTCAACTTCAACAATCCGCTTGGCGCTTGCCCCACTTGCGAGGGCTTTGGCAGCGTGATAGGCATCGACGAGAGCCTGGTGGTTCCCGACAGGAGCCGCTCGGTCTATGACGACGCTGTAATGTGCTGGAGAGGGCAGGTCATGAGCGAATGGAAAAACGCGTTCATCCACATTGCCTCCAAACACGGATTTCCCATCCACAAACCCTACCATGAACTCAACCAGCAGCAGCTCGACCTGCTGTGGCACGGCACAGGCGATGGCGAGTGGAGCGGCATCGACGGTTTTTTTGAGTGGGTCAAGAGCAAGTCCTACGCTATACAGTTCCGCGTGCTGCAGGCCCGCTATCGCGGTAAGACCGTGTGCCCCGTGTGCCATGGCAGCCGCCTCAAGCCACAGGCCCAATATGTGAAGGTGGGCGGGAAAACCATTACCGACATCGTCAGGATGCCGGTCAAGGACTTATCACAGTGGTTCAAGCAACTACAGCTCGATGAGAACGATGCAAAGATTGCCAAGCGCCTGCTCTCCGAGATCAACAGTCGCCTTGACTACTTGTGCGATGTGGGCGTTGGCTATCTGACCCTCGACCGCCTGTCAGCATCGTTGTCGGGCGGCGAGAGCCAGCGCATCAATCTGGCCACGGCACTGGGCAGTTCGCTGGTCGGCTCGGTCTATATCCTTGACGAGCCATCCATCGGCCTGCACTCGCGTGACACACACCGGCTGATTCACGTGCTGCGCATGCTGCAACAACTTGGCAACACGGTTGTCGTCGTAGAGCATGACGAGGACATCATCCGCAATGCCGACTACCTGATCGACGTGGGACCTGAAGCGGGGCGCAACGGCGGACGCATCACCTATCAGGGGCCTGTTGACCAATTGCCGGGAGCCACCGAAAGCTACACGGCAAAGTACCTGAGCGGAGCCTTATCTATCCCTGTGCCCAGGCAACGCCGCAAGTGGAGCCAGTATATTGAAATTAAAGGGGCTACACAAAACAATCTCAAGAACATCGATGTCAAGTTCCCCTTGGGAGTGATGACCGTCGTTACAGGTGTGAGCGGCAGTGGCAAATCGACTCTTGTGGGCAAGATCCTCTATCCTGCCCTGGCACGCCAGTATGACCAGACCGCCGACACGCCGGGCAGCTATAGCTCCATCGGCGGTGACCTGAGCCGGCTGCAGGCCGTGGAATTTATCGACCAGGGGCCCATCGGCAAGAGTTCACGCAGCAACCCGGCAACCTATCTCAAGGCCTTTGACGAGATACGCCAGTTGTTTGCCCAGCAACAGCTGTCCAAGCAGATGGGCTATAACAGCAGTTTCTTCTCGTTCAACTCTCCCGGCGGCCGTTGCGAGGAATGCAAGGGCGAGGGCACCATCACTATCGAGATGCAGTTCATGGCCGACATCACGCTCACGTGCGAAGCATGTCATGGCAAGCGATTTGGCCGCAACGCGCTGGATGTGACCTTCCGAGACCGCACCATCAGCGACGTGCTGGATATGACGGTCAATCAGGCCATCGAGTTCTTCAGCGAGAGCAATACTTATAACGAACACCGCATCGTGCGCCGCCTCAAGCCCTTGCAGGACGTGGGGCTGGGATACATCAAGCTGGGTCAGTCTTCCTCGACACTGTCGGGCGGTGAGAACCAGCGCGTCAAGCTCGCTTACTACCTGAGCGGCGAGCGACAGGGCAACACCCTGTTCATCTTTGATGAGCCGACAACGGGCCTTCACTTCCATGACATCAACACGCTGATGAAATCGTTCAACCAGCTCATTGGCAACGGACACACGGTCGTCATCATCGAGCACAACATGGATGTGATCAAGTGTGCCGATCACATCATTGACCTGGGACCCGAGGGAGGGGCTGAAGGCGGCAACATTGTCATTACCGGAACGCCCGAGCAAGTGGCGCGCTGCGAGAAGAGCTACACGGGACACTTCCTGGCCGAAAAGCTTAAACAACAGTAATCCCTACTACAACGAGATACATCCAAACCCGAAGAACCACTATGATGAACATGTCCAACTCCCAGAACGATAGCCCGACAAGAGCGATTCGCAAGGATTTTTTTGCTTTCCGCAATGGCATCATCGCCGACAAACTGAGAAACGCCGGCGATCCTCATTCCATGATCATGGGATGCCTGTTGGCCGATGTCATGGACATCAGCAACCGGCTCCGCATGAGCATTAACGACGATTCACAACTGGCTGCCGTAGCCCAGGAGCTATGGCAGGACACCAACTCGCGCGAATGCCGTCTCGCAGCTCCCATGCTATTCCCGCCGGCACTCATGAATCATGAATTAGCACTGCAATGGTGCCAGAACATTGAATCGGTCGAAATTGCCGACAATTTGTGTCACAAGTTATTGCGGTACACATCGAGTGCGCAAGAAGTATGTCATGACCTCATCACACAGGACCGTCAACTCACCAAGTACACCGGCTACCGCCTATTGCTCAACCTGTTGCTGATGGGCAAGATACAGCCTTCATCCGCAATCAGGAACGCACTCCAAGCCGATGCCAACAAACCGCTGTTCGCATCACTGATCAAGGATATTCTGGAAGAAATCGATAACTAAGTCAATCGCCCACAACAGGCTGGCGTTCCTTCAACTGCTTGTACAGCGTCATCGTGAAGTGCAGATAGGCCAACAAATAAACCGCCGCAAGCACAATCGGTTCCTCATACCTGTCGTCGATGAGGTAATAGCCGTAATGATAGAAGCCTATCAGCATCGACAGGATTGCATACTTGAGGTAGCGACGATGCATGAAGCCTATCAAAAAAAGCATGATATCCAGGGAATAGGCATAGCGGTCATGCATGCTGGGTAAGAACAGCACCATTGTCCACACAAACCACGCCGCGATGCAATAGAAATCTTCCTTCTCGTCAAGAAAATGCTTATTATTCATGCACACAAACGCACCCATGACAACCAGTGACAGCGTGATGAGGATGGCAAACCACTTCAATGCGCTGTAGTCATTGCCAAGTATCACCCACGAACTGGAGAAATTCAGGTACATCTCGCAGTAGTCGGCAGCCTGATTGCAGTAGATGGTCCACGGTTCCAGCAAGCTACGTCCATAGGCAAAGGCCACTGCACCTGAAAGCCAAAGCACAGCCACCGAAATCAGCACATTGAATACCGAGAAGCGCTTGCTCACCAGGTAGTATGTACCTATAAAGGGCACGAAAAAGATTGTCTGCAACTTGCAGCTGAACGCCAGTCCCAAGAAGACGAACGCGGTCACAAACGACCCCTTGCGCAGCCAGTAGAGCGTTGCCAGGCAGAAAAAAGTGTACATCGAGTCACACTGCCCCCAATAGGCCGAGTTGACAATGACCGTGGGCAAGAGCCATACCACGGCAGCCACAACACACGACTGGAAAAGCACCGACTTGCGGTAATCACTGTCCACTTGATGTCCAACGTCTTTTCCCGAAAGGCCATGAAGTTTGATATCCCGATATATCACCGCCACCATGACAGCCATCGCCACATCAAATGCCACTGACAACATCTTGTATTGATAAGCCGAGAAAACATCAACATAGGTCATCAACGAGATAATCGTCTGATACAGAAGCCCGTAATCACCCACCTGGCTGGACAAGGCAGACAGACCGCCCGAATCCCTGATTTGATCAAACCAGGGTCTGAGGCAATAAAGCATGTCGGCCGACATGAAATTCCTGCCAGCCAAACGGATAACCGCTCCCACTAAAATCACAAAGGCCAGGAACAAGAGGTGCCGGCGGTTAACGATAAAATCGATGATTTTTTTCTCGATGGTGGTCATTTCTTTCAGTGATTTGAGGGTTGCACATCTGAGTCTTTGAGCCTGACATAAAGCGCCCTGGTAAAATGCAAATAGGCCAGCAGATATACTACAGCCAACAGGATTGGAGCCTCGTCACGTTGCACAAACAAGAAGCATCCATAGAAATAAAGGCTCGACAATACAGCCACAGCAGCATACTTGATAAAGCTACGGTCAAGGCAGGCCAGCAACACCAGCACCAGGTCCATCAAGTAAGCATAGCGGTCGTGCATGCTGGGAAGGAATAACACCATCGACCAGATGAACCATGCGACAGCAGTGTAGTAATTGATTCCCCGTGTAACAAAACGCTTATGATTCAAGCACGCATACATGCCAGCTACAACAACACACAAAGTGAAAAAGATGGCATACCACCTGAAGCCAAAGTAGTCATCACCCAGCAGAATCCAGAAACTGGGAAAACTCAAGTACATCAACTGGTAATGACTCGACTGGCCGTAGTAAATCAACAACGGAGCGAGAAGGCTGCGGCCATAGGCAAAAGCGACAATTCCCATCAGCCATACCACCGCAAGCGAAATAAAGATATAAAAAACGCTGAAGCGTTTAGTTATCAAGTAATATACCACAATAAAGGGCATGATGAAGACGGTCTGCAACTTGCAACTGAAGGCAAGACCCAGCATCACAAAGGCCAACACAAATGACCCGCGACGCAACTGGTAAAGCGTAGCCAAGCAAAAGAACGAATACATCGAGTCGCATTGACCCCAATAGGCCGAATTCAACATAACCGTGGGCAAGAGCCATACCAGAGCACCCACCATGACGGTCTGGGTCAATATCAATTCGCGCGACTCGCGATTGGTGGTTGCTGAGTGGCCCACTTCGCGCCCTGCAACAATCAAGCCGTTGCATTTAACGTCCTTATATACCAGGGCAGCCATGATAGCAAGCGCCGCATCAAACACCACCGACAGCAACTTGTACTGGTAAAGCGGAGAGATGTCCACATAGGTCATCAGCGATATGATTGTCTGATAAAGCAACCCGTAATCCCCCACCTGATTCGATAGAGCAGGCAAACCGCCAGCGGTCTTGATCTGGTCAAACCAGGGCAAGAGAGCGTCCCGCATATCCAGGGAGACGAAATCCCGTCCGGCCCATCTGATCAGCAAGCCCACGATGATGGCAAACACCGCGAACAAGATCCGACGATGCTTGTCTATATATACAAGGAATTGATTCTCAAGTGATGTCATTTTTTCATTTTCGGTTTTTAAGTTGATGAAGCGTCATTGCCACATGGTTCTATAGCCTGGCGCTCCCGTTGGGCAAAAGTAATATAAAAAAACAGAGTGCACAAACGGCACCCGTTATTTTGAGCGCAACAGGGCAAGGCCGAGTGCCATTACTCATCCCACATCAAGTCGCGTATCACACTATCGCTGAGCATGATGCCCTCCTGAGTGAGCACATAGCGGCCCTGTGCATCCACCAGCATCAAGCCGCGGTCAATAAAGCCGCGCGACACAGTGATGAAATGCCGCCATGCCTCTTCACCAAAATCAGTCTGCAACTTTTCTGCGTCAACTCCCGAAGCGGTGCGAAGACTTAACATCACCCGCTCATCATATCGTTCACAGAGTGTGAGTTCTTCGGTCTGAAACGCAGGTTTTCCTGCCTTGACCGCCCCGATGTACTGGTCAAGGTCAGCAGGATTATATCGCCTAAGCCTGCCATCATAGCTGTGGGCAGCAGCGCCAAGGCCCAGATAGGGCGTGTCGTTCCAATATGAGGAATTATGACGAGATTGATAACCAGGCAATGAAAAATTAGAAATCTCGTAGTGTTCATATCCAGATTCCAGCAGGAGCCTGATGAGAATACTATACATTTCCAGGCATTGTTCTTCAGGCACCTCAGTAACCTCGCCACGCTCACGCTGGTGCCATAATCGTGTTCCCGGCTCAAAGGTCAGTCCATAGGCCGAAATATGTCTCGGCTCCAAGGCGATAGCCCGCCTTACCGTATCGGTCCACGAGGCCACTGTCTGACCTGGCAAGCCAAAGATGAGATCAATGCTGATGTTATCGATGCCGGCTGTGCGTAATGCCGCGACCGCATCAATCACCTGGCGGGAAGTGTGTCGACGGGAGATGAAACGCAAAATGTCATCCTCAAACGACTGAACACCCATGCTCACCCGATTGATGCCCAACTCAGACAATACATGGCACCAATCTGGCACGACATCGTCAGGATTGGCCTCGATGGTCAACTCCTCAACCCCATCCAGATCGAAAACCGCCCGCAAGCCCTTCATGAGGTCAGCGAGCAACGAGAGCGGCAACTGCGAGGGCGTGCCACCACCCAGATAAAGGGTTTTCACCTGTTCGTCGGCCAGCTCGTCGCGACGCATGAGTGCCTCGGCAACAACAGCATCGACATATTGCCTCCCCACGTCGCTCACACGCAACGTCGAGAAGAAATCGCAATAAGAGCATCGGCTCGCGCAGAACGGTATGTGCACATAAATGCCAGCCATCGCCATCAAGTCAAAAACTGTTGCAAAAATAATCATTTCCAGCAAATCTGCATTTCAAAAAAGGACAAAGAAAGGCGTTGCCACTGTTTTTTTGCCTCTGTTGATAATTTTCTTTTTAATAATGTTGTCATTCAGAGCAAAAATTACTAATTTTGCAGGCTGTTTAGCGACAACAAACAACAATTTACTATATAACAACCATTTAACAACAAAATCACTAATGAAGGTTTACAAAACAAACGAGATCAAGAACATCTCTCTCGTCGGTGGCAAGGGCGCTGGTAAGACCACTCTCACCGAGTCTATTCTCCTTGAGGGCGGCGCAATCAGCCGCAGGGGTACCGTCGATGGCGGTAACACCGTCAGCGACAACACTCCCGTTGAGAAGGAGTACGGTTACTCTGTTTCCTCTACCGTTTTCTTCGCCGAGAAGAATGGCAAGAAGCTCAACTTCTTCGACTGCCCCGGTAGTGACGACTTCGTTGGCAACGCTGTTACCGCTCTGAGCGTAACCGACGCTGCTGCGCTGGTCATCGATGGCCGCAATGGTGTCGATGTTGGTTGCCAGAACAACTTCCGCACCGTTGAGCGCATCGGCAAGCCCCTTATGTTCGTCATCAATCGTCTTGAGGACGAGAAGTGCGACTTCGACAACGTATATAACCAGCTGCGTGAGACCTACGGCAACAAGGTCGTAGCTCTGC
>CAMJZI010000013.1 GCA_946410185.1 uncultured Porphyromonadaceae bacterium | reverse complement strand
TCAAGGCGGTTGACCCCTCGATGCTCAAGTCGATGGTCGAGATTCCCCATCATGGTGGCTGGTTCCACCCCGACTATTTCCTCAATACCGTTGTCGCCGGTATCATCTACGGTGTGGCCATCGGTCTGATTTTCCGTTCCGGAGCAACCAGTGGTGGCTCGGACATCATCTCGATGATCATCCACAAGTACACCAAGATTTCCTTGGGTACTCTTGTCATGATTGTAGATGGTATCATCACCTTGAGCACGCTTGTCGCCTTTGGTGACATCCGCCTGCCCATCTATTCCATTATCATCATCTTCATCGAGGGCAAGGTCATCGACCTTGTAGTAGACGGTATGAAGACTTACAAGACCATGTTCATCGTTACCGATGAGGCCGAGGCCGTGCGTGACTACATTATAAATGATATCAAGCGAGGCGGTACACTTATCGCTGGCACCGGGCTCTACAAGGGCACCGAGCGCAAGATGCTCTATGTTACCCTTGACCGCTCCGACATGATCAAGCTGCGCTCGGTCCTCTATCACATCGACCCGCACGCCTTTGTCAACATTATGGAGAGCTCTGAAATCCTGGGCGAAGGCTTCCGCCGTCTGCCTCAAGAATGAACTGAACGATATAGATAATAAGGCAAGGGCAGGAACCCATCGGCTCCCGCCCTTGTTTCATATTTGCCAATCACCTATCGTGCGGGTAGCGATTAGTTGCCCCAGGAACCAATTAACAAGAAGTCAATCAATTTGGTAACGTCGCTGATACTTACGGTCGAGTCTAAGTTGCAATCGGCCTCGGCAGGAGCTTCTGCGCCAGTCAGCAGATAATCGATGAGCACGGTCACATCACTGATCGTGATAAAACCGTCACGGTTCACATCGCCACGCAGGACATCGGCTTTCTGATAGGAGAAGGTAATTTTGGGCAGGAAGGGAACGAACTCGGTATCGAAGGTGCTGCCGAACCAAATCGACTTATACACACTTGCATTATACTCGGTGGGAGTGCCATAAAAGAAAGTCTGCCTGTGATTGGTCGTGCCTGCCTCGGTCACCTTACAGTCCACGAGCAGGTTGCCCCCCTGGTAGGAGTAAGGTTCATTGAAGAAGAATTCCAGATCTGTGCCGCCATACTCTGGCGATACCGTAGCAACGGCAGTCACTCCACTCTCCAAAACCGCACTGGCAAAGCTGGTATTGTCAACAACCTTGAGCGACAGCTCGATAGTGCCACCGTTCATCTCTATCTTGTTCTTGGTGTGGAACTTCAGCGACAAGATTTTGCCACCTACCATGTCGGCAAGCATCTCGGCCGGATAAATCATTTGTCCCTCGGTATTCACCACATCGATGTCAGCACCGTAGATGGGTACAAAACTGGCATAGTCGGTGGTGTCGCACACGCTCAAGTCGGTGGCTTCATCGATGGCCGTGCCGTGTAGCAGTACCTCAAGGATGCCGGCCTGGCCGCAGTCGATGCTGAGCGTGCCATCATAGTTGCCCTTGCCGAGCGGGGCAAAAGTGATGGGCACATCCAGCGATTCACCTGCTAGGATGATTGCGTTGGGCTGTTCGACGCGGAACGGCGCGCCAACGCTAAGGCTGGGTGTGATACCTTGCTGCCCATTGTTGGTGATAGTGCAATATTGAATATCTTCACGTCCGGCACGCACGGTGTTGAAAGTCAGTTCGCTGGGAACCACCTTGGCAGAGTACTCCTCGTTGGTGCCGTAGTCAAACGAGGTCTTAGGCAGGAACTTGCTCACTTCGCCGCGAGAAATGGCATTATAGTTCTCGGGCCTGGTTCCCAAATAGGAAATGAAGCAATAGTCGGTAGCCGCCTCGGTGAGGAGTGTTTCAATCACTAAATTCCCACCCTGGTAATAATAGGGTCTGTCAAATACTATTGTCACCTCGGTCACTCCTGCAGCCATCGGGAAATTGGCTATTGGGGTCAAGCCCTCAACATAAGTGGTGGCATCGAGATAGGCCGTTTGAGCTGTCTCACCAATCGACAACTGCAGATTGCCTCCGCTTTCGGTTATCGGTTCCTGCGTGTAGAAGGTGATGGAGTTGATCACTTCGTTGATCATCTGAGACAGGCTCTCGGCTGGATAGATGACCTGAGTGCGTGTGCCTACTTCGTCAAGATAGGCGTTGTTGATGGGGATTAGGTTGCTCGTCTCAGCACCGTCAAACAGGGTTAACACACCGTTAGCCTTGACGGGCATGGTGATGGCTAACAATAGAGCTGCCGCCATCAGGGATTTAAAAGAAATTTTCATAAATAATGCAATAAATTGTATGTGTATTAATTGTATGATAGTTAATGAGTTGGACTGATCGCTGTCGATAATCCTCAAGTTTTGGACCGTAGCAGTAAAACATGTTTTTCTGCAATTTCACATTCGGCAGTGAATATGCAAACGCATGTCAAATGAAGTGCTCTGATTCTGCCTTCTTCTCAAGCGTCTTTCCGATAAATGCGTTGATGGCAATTCAACGGAGGATGGCAGGCGTCAATCTCACATTTGTCCCGCTCTAAGCCTTCGTCAGTGCAGTAATCAAGATAATCGTCCACTGCCTCACGAAAGACCTCGGCCAGTTCCTTGACGCTTTCGCCCTCGAAGTTTACCAAACCATTGATGCCCTCCACCTTGCCGTAGAAAACACCGTCCTGTTTGCTAAAAACGACCGAACCCAAATAGCCCGTATAACTCATACATTTTTCAAAAAGTTGCAAATTTAACAAAAAAATATTTACCACCCAAATACTATAACAAATTCTTGCCAAAAATCATTTATATATAAGGAAATAAAGGATGGCATTAGTCGGGTCTTAGAGTTAAAGGAAGAAGCCTTGATTCTCCTATTCAGGGAAATGTACCATCTATCCCCATCAAAGATGAATGTCAATTCCTGGGAGCAAAAAACCTCTTTGTTGGCTTTAGAAGCCCGCAAATGAAGTGAATTACTATCTTAACCACATTTAAGTTGTTGAATATAAGTTAATTAACTCAATAATTTTCGGTCGCAATTTTGAGAATGGACCAGTCGCAGATTTGAAACAAAAATAGCCAAAAATGCGACTAAAATGGAAAAAAGAAAAATCCCTAACTCATTGAAAGTTAAGGATTTTGTATTCTCTCAGCGGAAAGGGAGGGATTCGAACCCACGGTACGCAAAGCGTACAACGGTTTTCGAGACCGCCCCGATCGACCACTCCGGCACCTTTCCAGTCATGCTAACGGGATTTGTTTCCCAAAGCGGGTGCAAAGTTAGGTCAATATTTTGACCTGACAAAATATTTTTAGAGGTTTTTTAATTCCTCGATGGTCTTGATGGGGTCTTCGGCGCCGAAGACGTAGCTTCCTGCAACCAGGATATCGGCACCCGCTTCAGCCAGTTGCGCGCCGGTAACATTGTTCACGCCGCCGTCAATCTCAATCATGGCGTTGGAGCCGTTCAAGGTGATGAGCTGGCGCAGTTCGCGCACTTTGTTCAACGTCTGGACGATGAATTTCTGGCCGCCGAAGCCAGGGTTGACCGACATGAGCAGTACAAGGTCCACGTCGCAGATGATGTCGCGCAACATCATGACTGGGGTGGCTGGATTGAGCGCTACTCCAGCCTGCATGCCGGCATCGTGAATCTGTTGAACGACGCGGTTGAGGTGGATACATGCTTCCTGATGAACGGTCATGATGCGGGTGCCGCAGTCACGCACCTGGGGGATGAACTTCTGCGGCTCGACAATCATCAAATGCATGTCGAGGGGTTTTTGACACAGCTTTTGAACATGCTTGATGACTGGGAAGCCAAACGAGATGTTAGGCACGAACACGCCGTCCATCACATCAAGGTGCAGCAGGTCGGCATGGCTGCGGTTGATCATGTTAATGTCTTTGGCCAGGTTGCCAAAGTCGGCTGACAATAAGGAAGGTGAAACTTGCATCATAGTGCTATATTATTTATTTTCTATTTCTTGGTGGGTAGGTGTCGGTTTCCTCTTGAATGCCTGATAGGCGAGAAAGAGGACGATGAAGATGGCGAGCGCATATCCTGCCCATGACAGATAGCGGTTGTAGTGCTCCAGTTGGGCCAGCAGCTCCTCCTCGGGGAAATTCAGGCTCAACCAGTAGCCCAGACCTGCCAGCACGGCATTCCAGATGCCGGCACCAAGTGATGTGAACAGGGCAAATGTGCCAAAGTTCATGCTGGCCAGACCAGCGGGAATGGAGATGAGCTGGCGGATAGCAGGAATCAGTCGGCCCAGGAAGGTCGAGATGGCGCCATGACGGTCAAAATAGGTTTCGGCCTTCTGCACTTTCTCGGCATCGATAAGGCACATGTGGCCGATGCGGCTGTTGGCAAAGGTATAGACAACTGGACGGCCGATGAGTAATGATAACACATAGTTGATGACGGCTCCCAGCAGGGCGCCAACGGTTGCTATGATGATGATCATGAGGATGTTCATGTCTCCGTTGCGAGCGGCAAAGTAGGCTGCTGGCGGAATCACCACCTCGCTGGGGAAGGGGATGAATGAACTCTCGATGGCCATCAGCAGCAGGATGGTGCCATAAGTCAGGTGATCCTTGTACCAGTTATAAATGGTGACGATGTCGTGAGGCATATACATCACAATAGCAGCCACGGCGGCGATCAGCACCACTAGAATGATAATCAGTTGTATCGTGTCTTTTTTCATATCTGTCCGCAATTTACTGAAAAAGTGTTTGTTATGAGTTGTTACTTTTGAGTTATCGCACTAAAGGGTGAATTGGTCACGACCGAGTAAGTAGCATTTCGCACGACTTGCAGTCACAGGTGACCTTCAACTTCGTGCTACCGGTTCTCAGATAGAGGTCATGGGGTAAGGAATTGGCGTTGGACCCTCTCAAGCAAGCACCGAGCTGGCGCCTCAAGCAATAACGGGTATGCATCAGCGGTGTCTGGGCCAAGACCATGCTGCCTGTCTCAAGGGCTGGAGTGATGTCGGTAACGCCATGGTCGCGGTAAACGCGTTCAGCAAGGTGGTTGGCGACATTGTCGGCCGGTTCTAGCTTGGTAACGGGGCATGGATAGGTTTTATCCTCGGGACAGCGCTTGCCGATGTGGCGGATAATACGGTAAGAGCGGTCGAGTTGGTCGATGGTCTCGCGGCGCAATCGTGCCAGCAGCGAGGCAGGAATGAAAACATCGTCAGCCACATGAACCTCGTTCAAGCGATAGATGGTGCCGCCCAACTTGCCTATTTCGGCGATTTGGCGGTCGGCCTGCGGTTTGGCGGCAGGCTGCAAGTCACTCTCTATGGCATGAACCACATGGTTGCCACGTTCGTCATCAAGTGTGAGCGACAACAGGCCGTGGGCATAGCTCAACTGAGCGTTGACTGCGATTGTGCGGGCGGCCGATGGCTTGGATAGCAGGTCATTAAAAGCCTTGTCGGCCGTACGGTAGATGAGGGTGCCACGAGCAATGGCAGTGCGGTCACGCAATAGCACGGTGCCTCCGCCTAAGGCCCGGTTCACGCGAGCTCCCGTAAAGGTGCCCTGTGAGTCATAATAGCTCAAGCCGTCACCATTGGCTAGCGTTGCCTTTGTGCTGATGGAGAGCGTGTTGCCATTACAGCGGGTGACCACCCCCAAGGGTTCGCCTTGAGACTTGGGCGTGTCAATCGACGCAATGGCTGTCCCGTCTTTGGGACGGCGCTCATCAAGGAAATAATGGGTGAAGCCGCGATTGAAACTCTTTTCAAGTGCCGGTTCGAAAGTCAACTCGGTTTTGCCGTGTGATGAGCGGGCGTAACGAGCTGGATTACGGTCAATTACCTTGTCGATGGCGCGACGGTAGTAGGCAACCACATTCTTGACATAGCCAATGTCCTTCAGGCGCCCCTCGATCTTGAACGAGGAAACGCCGGCTGTCATCATTTGCTCCAGGCGGTCGTGACGTGCCATGTCTCGCAGCGATAACAGATGCTTGCCTGACATCAGCACATGGCCTTGGCTGTCTATCAGGTCATAGGGCAACCGGCACAGCTGGGCGCACTCGCCACGGTTGGCGCTTCGATTCTTCAGCACCTGGCTGATGGCGCAACGGCCGCTGTAACTCACACACAAGGCCCCATGGACAAATGCCTCCAGCGGCACAGTGGTCTCTTTGCGTATGGCGGCGATCTCATCTATCGTGAGTTCGCGGGCCATAACCAGTTGGGAGAACCCCAGCGCCTCAAGGAATTTGGCCTTCTCGGGCGTGCGCAGGTCGCACTGGGTGCTGGCATGAAGGGCAATCGGGGGCAGGTCCAGCCGCAGCAGGGCCAAGTCCTGGACAATAAGCGCATCAACACCGGCGCGGTACAGGTCATGAACCAGCCGCTCTACCTCAGTCAACTCGTCATCATAGATGAGGGTGTTGACTGTGGCGAAGATGCGGACGCCGAACCGATGTGCATAGTCGCATGCACGGTGCACATCATCGATCGTATTGGCCGCATCGGCACGTGCCCCATGATGGGATGCACCCATATACACAGCATCGGCGCCATGGTCAATGGCTGCAATGGCGATGTCTGCGTTACGGGCGGGCGCCAGCAATTCTATCAGAGTAGGCTTGTCCATTTTGCGGTGTTGTCCTGTTGTCTGCGGCTGCCGCAGTGTTGGGTGTCAGTTCTAGAAGTTCAAGGTAAAGGAGTCTGCATCGCGCCAAGCAGGGAATTTCTCACGGAATTGGGCCAGCAGGGCGGGCGAGAGGTCGGCGGTAATGACAGGACTGGTCATGCGCTGGGCGATGACTTTGCCCTTGAAGTCGATAACCAGCGACGAGCCTTCGGGGTATTCCACACCGGCGGGGTCGGTGCCGCAGCGATTCACGCCACACACATAGCACTCATTTTCCATCGCGCGGGCCGACAGGAGTGTGCGCCACACTTTTTCACGCGACTTGGGCCAGTTGGCGATGACAACGAGCAGGTCATAATTGTTGTTCACGTTGCGGCAGAATACAGGAAACCGCAGGTCGTAACAGACCACAAACTTGATGTTGAAACCGCGAAACCGCACGATGGGTGCGACCGTCAGCCCCTGGTTGAACACCTTGTTCTCGCCTCCAAACGAAAACAAATGCCGCTTGTCATAGTAGGTTTCGTCGCCATTGGGCTCGATGAAGAAGGCACGGTTGTAGAGCTGCGCTGCTGTGTTGGCCAGGAAACTGCCGATGATGCCAACGTGGTATTCGGCAGCAAGGCGCCTCAGAGTTTGCAAGGTGTCGCCACTGTTCCACTCGGCAACTGCGGCGGCCTGTTCACGGTCACCAGTCATGAATCCGGTGCTGAACAACTCTGGCAGTATCACCAGGTCGGTGTCGTCGGGCATATTGCGCAGATTACGCTTCAGTTGGTTGATGTTTGCCTCACGGTCGCCCCAGACGATGTCGTCCTCGATGAGCGTGACGCGCAGGTTGCGTGAAATCACTTTTCTGTAACTTGTTAAGGGTTAATAGATAATAGTTGGAATTGTGGACGTGACATCCGCAATTCCAACTCATTTATTCCAATCCGGTGACAAACTTCTCTGGGAACTTGGGGCATCCGTGTTCCATAAAGTATTGCTTGATGCGATGCAGATCGGCATCGGCATCCTCACTCAACTCAAACTCACGGTCGATGCACACCACGCGATTCTTGTAGTCAAAGTAGGCCAGCACGAGCGGCACCTGGGCATCACGAGCCATGAAGATGGCACCCTTGTGCCAGTTTGGATTGGCACTGCGGGTCCCCTCGGGTGTGACCCCTATGGCCAGACGGGGTGTATCATGATATGCCTCGACAATAGATTGGGTGAGGTTGCTGTGTTGGCGTCGGTTGACGGGAATACCGCCCAAGGCTTTCATCAGATATCCCAATGGAAAGAAGAACCATGTGTCCTTCATCAGGAAACCTGCCTTCATGCCCACCGAGTGTATGCCAAATTCCCCAAGAATGAAATCCCAGTTGCTGGTGTGAGGGGCAATCACGATAATGCACTTGTCGGGCATCTCCAGGTTGACCTTAAAAGTCCAACCACTCTTCTTCAATATCCAACCAGAGAAGTTCATGCAGTGGATGTGCTCGTTTTATTTATTCGAGGGCATGAGCTCGTTCATGCGCTTGGCAATGTTTGCCACCTCGGCGCGGAAGTACTCGCTCAGCTCTTTCTCGCACTGCTTGAAGAAGGCGCGGCTGGCCTTGTTGTATTCCTTGCGGTTGGCAAAGTCTTTCACCTTCTTGCCGAACTTGTTGCTCACGCGGTTGATGGCCTCTTGCTGCAGCAGGGCCGTGTCAACGATGATGCTGTCCCACTCCTCTTGCTTGTTCTCGCCAAATGCGGATTCTGCAAAGATGCACTCGCCTGCGATGTCGCCACAGGCATTCTGGATAGCTTTCTTGATTTGTCGTTTGCTTGCCATAATTGAATTTAATGTATAATACTAATGAATGTTTGTAACAATGCGCTAAGGTACAAAATATATCTCAAATGCACCTATATCCTAAAAAGAAAAATGCCGAAAAATGTCAAAAATGACTTTTTTTGACGTTGATTGGAAAAAAAGTGCTCAAAAAATTTGCCAGTTCAAAAAATGGCAGTAATTTTGCATCGCTTTTCTACGGAGATATCGTCTAGTGGTCTAGGACGCCGCCCTCTCACGGCGGAAACCAGGGTTCGAGTCCCTGTTTCTCTACAAGCAAAGCCTTCACCCTACCACGAGCGAGGGCTTTATTATTCTACGGAGATATCGTCTAGTGGTCTAGGACGCCGCCCTCTCACGGCGGAAACCAGGGTTCGAGTCCCTGTTTCTCTACCAAGCGAAGCCTTCAGCAGCAATGTTGAGGGCTTTTGTTTTATTCTTCAGCTAGATTTTGTATCGGCTCTTGATGTCGCGGATGAAGCCGATGAAGCTGTCGGGACAATTCGCCTTCTGGATGATGGTGCCCACTGTCGGGGCGTGCATGATGTAGATGTTGGTTGGCGTCTCGATGATCTTGTGGAGCGTGGAGTAGGGGACGGAGGAGGATGAGCCGTCGCTTGACTGGCTCTCGTATTGATTCTCGTGAAAATAGAAGACAAACTCCTGGTCCTGGACTGATTTGTTTTTCCGGTAGGCCCTTGCGGCCTTCTGGTCTGTCCCGATAAAGATATACCAGTTGAAGACCGCCATGAAGAAGAGCAGGCCGACGGCAAACATGTTGTTGTGGGCAATGAACGAGGTCACTATCATGATCAGCAGGGCGATGTTGGAGATGATGATCGTCTTCTTGAGGTGCCACACGTTAAAAAGCAATGCGCGGTTGAAGCGCACAAACTCCGACTCGGAGTATCGTTCGTGTATAGTGAATTTAGGTTCCATAATTCGACAAATAATATTTAAGGTCATTTACAGTTTATGGCAGCGGTAGATGATGCGCTGGCCACTGGCGGTTGTGGTGCCAAAGATGTAGCACTCGCCGCCATCTTGCATGCGCAGGCGTTGGCGCAGTTGCTGGGCGGTCATCGGGAAATTACGGGTGGCGATGTTGGCACGGGTGACTCCGCTCAGCGCACGCGACAGTTCCTTCTTGTTCATCGTGGTCACGCCGTCGATGACAAAGCGGCGCCCGGGAAAATCAAGGACAGGCTCATCCGACACAAACAGGTGGCTGTCAGGTGCCAGGGCCTTGACGGCAAAGCGCTCGGTGATTATACCGAAGCATCCGGCCTTCATGACCGACGCATTGGGCTCATAGAGGTAGTTGGCCGCCTCGTTGTCGGCTATTTTCAACGGTTGGCCCTGTGGGGACAGGTAAATGAGCGACTGGTTGTCGTTGATGCAGTGGACGGCAGGTTCTCCCTCATGGTCGGCGCTCAGGAGCAACAGCAGTTCCTTGCATTCGTTGCCTGTGCTCACGATATGCACCTCCTTGACGCGCCCGCCCAGGTCGCTCACAGCCTTGTGCCAGTCGAGCATGGGTGAGAGTTTGATGAGAAGGTGATGGGCCGCCCTGAACAGGCCGTCCAGCATTTCCAGCACATTGGGGGTGCAGTCGGCCATGGCATAGGTGCGGGCACTGTTGCTGTCGCGGCGCGCGGGATCCAGGTAGATGAGCGTAGAGGCTGGGTTGGAATCCAGGTCATTCAAGACATCCTCGGCTTGGGCATGAATGACAGTGGCATGATCAAGTCCCAGTAAACCGAAGTTGTGCTTTGCCGTCTCGCACAGGTGCTCAATCCTCTCGACATAAATGGCATGCCTGGCGCAACTCGCCAAATAAGAAAAGTCCACCCCGAAGCCGCCCGTTAAGTCAATCAGCGTCTCATGGCTACCCGTGGGCAGTGTGTCCACAACGCTGCATTTGTAGCGGGCAGTCTGCTCGCTCGAGCATTGTTCCATCGACAGGTGGGGCGGGTAGATGATGTCCTCGATGGCTGCCCACGACGGTAGCTTCCTGCGTGCCGTCTGCCAGCCCTGAATCTGATCGAGAGCCCACGTCAGGTCGATGTCACCGTCACGGCGTATCTGCAGTGCCAGCGCCTTGACATCGTCGTTGCGATGCTCCTTGACAAACCGTTTCGTTGTTTCGTTCATCACTTCCATCATATCCGTTTATTCCGTGATAGCCGTCTTTCTCTTCAAGAATGGCTGCAGGAACTCGTCTAGGGTGGCGACGTGCAGTTTGTGGGCTATCTGGGTTCTCTTGTTTGAAACGGTCCTCAGGTTAGTGTAGTGCATGCACATCATGATCACCGTCCGTGAGAAGCCGTGGCAATGCAGCGCGATCATGTTGATCTCGTCATCGCGCAGGGTGCCGCCCGCCACCTCTTGTGCCTTGACCAGCACGTTATCATACATTTCGTTGGCCAGCGTTTGCAGGTTGTCCCAGTAGGAGGTGCCCACCTGGTCGGGGCCGCGCATCGTCATCAGTTTGTTGAAACGCTTGGCAAACGTTGTCTCGTTGCACTCGTAGGACCACTGCAGCAGTTGGTGAACGACCTGCATCTGGCTGTCCACTATAGTTTTCAGCTCGTCGGACTGCTGCTTGGAGGTGTCTCGTGTCGAGAGCATCGTCTGCATCTGCTCTAGGCTCGAGATGGACTGGTCTAGGTCCGATTTCATCAACTCATATTCGGCCTGCTGGATTTTCAGCCGGTTGCGGTAGCGCCACACCAGGAAGGCCAGCGCGCCGGCGGCCAGGGCCAGCAATGCCAGGGCCAGCAGGGTACCCCTCAGGCGTGAGCTCAGCAGGGCGTTCTCGAGGTCGGCCTTTTGGTTGTCATATTTCTTCTCCACCTCCATCAGGCGGTCATTCATGCTGCTCATCGTCACCGAGTCGGCCAGTTGGTGGGCCTTGCTCAGGTAGCCGATGGCCTCATCCAGTCTGCGGTCATGGCGTGCCATGTCGGCCAGCAACTGGTAGTGCATGATGCTGTCGGCAGCGGAACTCATTGCCGGAGCATGCTCCAGGTAATAGCGGGCCGAGTCGATGCGGCCCAGGTGCAGATAGGCCATGGCTGCCGTGTAATGGATTCTGGGGTGGATTTTCAGGTGACCACACCAGTCCAGGGCCTCAACGGCGTCGTCCTTGGCGCCCTGGTAATCGCCACGGGTGGCGCGGTACTCGGCGCGGCTGAAGAGGTTGGCCACAACCGGTTGCAGTTCGATTTCCTGTTTGGCCAGACTGATGGCGGCGTTGATGTAGAGCAAGGCGCTGTCCTGTTTCTCCTTGTTGATGCGGTACAGGCCGCCCAATTCGCTCAGGCAGATGATTTGGTGATGCCTGTCATCGATCTGCTGGAACAATGCCAGCGCTTCGCGGTATTTCTCGGCACCGACGGTCTTAGCGCCCACGACTTGGCTCTGGTACAATTCGCCCATCATCATCTTGGCCATGGCGCGGTTCTTGAGATCATCTTCGGCGGCAACGTCCTCGGCCTGGCGCAGGCAGGCGATGGCCTTGTCAAGGTGCCCCAACTGCTTGTTGACACAACCCTGGTAGAGTAGGGCGCGGGCGTGTTTTTCCTTGTCGCCGCGTGCCTGGAAGTAGCGTGCCGCCTCGTTGATGTCGCTGTCGCTGGCCTCGTTGATGTTGCAGTCCACATGGGCCTGGGTGGTCAGCAGTGCCAGGTAGGCCTTGTTGTGGTGGTCAAATGTCGAGGTGTTGAGCATCTGTAGCATCTGCATCGCTTCCTCACCCCGGTTCTGGGCCAGCAGCGAGTCCACAGCCACCAGTTGCTCGTTATCGGTCGGATGGCTGCACCCGGCGGCCATGAACAGCAGTGCCACCGTCGCCACCATGTATATAATATGTCGCTTGTATCTCATTTCAAAGCCGTATGAAAAAGCCTGGCGCATTAGCGCTATTGTGTGATTAGTTTTGCAAATATAAGCATTTTTTTGATGGGAATTGTAACCCCCAATCGACAAATTACCCTTAAATGACCTTTTTGTTTTTGTAAATAACTGATATTCAGTTGTTTTGATTTCTCAAAATGACCCTCAAATGTTGCCCGTTTTTGGCGTTTTTTCAAAAAATGGTTGTAACTTTGCAACCGTGAGTTAACCCCTTTTATCAACCAGATAAATATTACTGATATGAAACACGGTAAATATATCTGTAACACGCTCAAGCAAGTCCGTCTCGACATTGCCCGTGCCAACGGCATCGAGTACGCTCCCCGGGAGTGTCACCACGAGGGCGATTGCGCGGGTACCTGTCCGGCGTGTGAGAGCGAGATGCGCTACCTGGAGCGGGAAATCGCCCGCCGCCGCACCCTCGGCAAGGCCGCCATCGTTGCTGGCGTGAGCATGGGACTGTCCAGCCTGTCGGCCGTGGCTTCAAGCGCCCCGTCAAGTGTGCAGGCGATGTCCAGTGATGATTATTCCAGCCAATTGTGTGACACAACTAAGAAATATCAAGTATTTGGGCAAGTCCATGAATCGATGCCTCAGTTTCGAGGTGGCGAGGCCGCTTTGATGAGGTACTTGGCCACTAACATCAAGTACCCGCCCGAACTTGCTGAGACGGGTTTTCAAGGTCGTGTGGTGGTGAACTTCCTCATTGATAAGGCGGGCTGGGTTGCCGATGTCAAGGTTGCCCGTCCGGTTAACGAATTGCTGGAACGGGAAATCGTCCGCGTCTGCGAGTCCCTGCCCAGGTTCACTCCTGCCCGCAAAGACGGTAAGGCAATCGACTTCTGGTACACCTTGCCCATCTCATTCAAGATGCAAGAAGATTCTGCCGAGGAGGTGACTCAGGCAGATGCTTTGACTCGAGTGGGCGGAACCGTGCTTGATGAGAACCATGAACCACTCATCGGTGCTACTGTTGCACTGCTGAACGATCCCAAACATGGGGCCGCTACCGACTTTGACGGCCACTTCACCTTGAAGAATGTCCCAAAGGACTCCAAGGTCAAAGTGACCTATGTTGGATATGAGAGTGTTGTCGTCTCTGCTAAGGATGGCATGACAATCACGCTCAAACCCAGTGATAATGTGTTATTAGGCGAAGTTTGCGTTGTCGTGAATTCTCATGCTAAAAATGCACAATACCCTGGAGGGGACAAGGCATTACAGAAATTCATCAAAAAGAACTTCGCTTTACCTGATGAAATCACAGGTCGCGAGTACGTCATGATTGAGGTGGATGTCGATAAAAAAGGAAACGTGTCAAATCCGCGAATCTTGAATGAGATGGGTACGGCCTTCGAGAAAGAGGCATTAAGGGTTGCATGTCTAATTAAAAAGATAAAGCCAGCACGAGATGCCAAAGGCAAAAAAACCGACTCAACCTTCAGCATCGTTTTTGATTCCAGTAATTGGACAAATTGATGATCAAAAACAATGAAGAGATGAAACGAGGTAAACATATCTGTAACACGCTCAAGCAAGTCCGTCTTGACATTGCGCGTGCCAATGGCATCAACTATGCCCCTCGGGAGTGTCACCACGAGGGCGATTGCGCGGGAACCTGCCCGGCATGTGAGAGCGAGATGCGCTACCTGGAGCGGGAAATCGCCCGCCGTCGATCATATGGAAAGGCCGCCATCGTTGCTGGAGTAAGCATAGGGTTGATGAGTCTCTACGCCACGTCATGCAACCCACTGAATACAGCGGACAACGATGTACTGCAGGGTGAGGTTGAACTTGTGGAGGATTCCTGTGCTGCGGCTGACTCAACTGGCAACAAGAGAATTGAATCTCTCGAAATAGTTGATACGGCAGACAGCGATTATGATCAACGCACACGTTGCCAATGAATTTCCAGTTGCCTGAAGATAAACAGTTTTTATGAGTGAAAGTAGGAATCGGGTGCCGATTATCGGGGTGGTACGCCATCGCCTAGCGGTGGATGGGCAGGGGGTGACCACACTGGTTGCCTTCCACGGCTGCACGCTGCGTTGCCGGTATTGCCTGAATGCCCAGTGCTTGAGTGTTGAAGGCTTCTCAAGGACTATCACCCCGGCCGAACTGCTCAACGAGGTGATGATTGACAATCTCTATTTCCTCGCCACGGGCGGTGGAATCACCTTTGGCGGCGGTGAACCCGCCATTCGCAGCAAGTTCATTGACGCCTTTTGCCAGATGGCGCCTCCCGAGTGGCACATTACGCTGGAGACCGCTCTGAATGTTGACCGCAGTCATCTGGAGCGTCTCTTGCCGCACGTGCATCAATACATCATCGACATCAAGGACGTTGATCCCGAAATTTATAAGCGCTACACGGGCCTGGACAACCGGCGTGTACTTGACAACATGCAATGGCTCCTGGGTCATGACGGCATGGCCGACCGCATCATGGTGCGCGTGCCCCACATCCCCGATTTCAATACCGACGAGGACGTGCGCCGCACCCGCGATTACCTCGCCACCCTGGGCATCACCCACATCGACGAATTCACCTATCAGCGCCGTGAGTCATCAGGCGAGTCGTAATCTCATATTGTTCACGGTTATTGCCATGGTTGCTCTATTGGTCGTGAGGGTTGTCTGAAAAAGAGGTTTTTTTAAACTTTTTTTGTCAATTCGCGTCTTAGTCGTATCTTTGCGATATTAAAACAAAGTTTAATTAAATAAAGACTAAGATTATGAAGAAATTATTGTTGATGGCAGCGTTGTTCTGCTTTGCCGCAGCACCTGCCGCAATGGCGCAGAATTATGAAACTCCCGAGCAGATCCAGCAACAGCAGGCCCAACTCGCCAAGGATGCCGATGTAGCCAAGAAGCAGGCCGAGGCAGCCAAGAAGCAGAAGGACGCTTACAAGGAGCAGGAGAAGAAGGCCAAGGAAGCCAAGAAGGCTGCCGAGAAGCAGGAAAAACAGGCTAAGAAGGCTGAGAAAGAGGCCAAGAAGCAGCAAAAGGCTATCGAGAACCGCCAGAAGGCCAATGAGAAGTATGCCAAGGCTCAGGACAAACTGAAAGATGCCCAGAAGAAGGTCAATGAGGCCCAGAAGAAGATGAACGAACTGCCCGAGAAGCAGGTTCAGGAGCGTCAGAAACTCAACGAGAAGGTAGCCAAGGCCCAGGGCGACAGCGAGAAGATGCTCAAGATGGAGACCGAGAAGAAGAAGTTTGAAGAGAAGGTCGCCAAGCAGAATCTCAAGGCTCAGCAGGACTATGAGAAGGCTATCAAGAACGTGAAGAAGGCCGAGGAGAACCTCGAGAAGGCACGCAAGCAAGTCGAGAAGTACAATTAAGTCCGTTCTCAACATTGTAAACACGAATTTCGTTAATTGCCACGAATGACGCGAAGCACGCTTTGTGAAATTCGTTAAAATTAGCGAAATTCGCGTTTATTATTATGTATAATAGAAGAAACCGAAGACAGGAAACCAAAAAATCACTAACTTTGCGCGATTTTTCTACACAATCAACGACCGAATGGACTATCAACTCATAGCCACTCCCGAGGGTACTAATGCCCGCGCCGGACTCATCACGACCGACCACGGCCAGATTGAGACCCCTATCTTCATGCCTGTGGGCACCGTGGGTGCCGTCAAGGCCGTCCACATGACCGAGCTGCGTGAGGACATCAAGGCCCAGATCATTCTTGGCAATACCTATCACCTGTATCTGCGACCAGGCATGGACATCATTGAACGCGCTGGTGGCTTGCACAAATTTAACGGCTGGGACCGTCCCATCCTCACCGATAGTGGTGGCTTCCAGGTCTTCTCCCTGGCCGAGAACCGCAAGTTAACCGACGAGGGCGTGACCTTCCGCAGCCACATCGATGGCAGCAAGCACCTGTTCACTCCCGAGAAGGTAGTCGATATCGAGCGCAGCATCGGCAGCGACATCATGATGGCCCTGGACGAGTGCCCGCCTGGCACCAGTGACTACAGCTATGCCCGCAAGTCGTTGACCTTAACTCACAACTGGCTCGCTCGTGGCTGGAAACATTACAAGAACACCCAGCCCCGTTACGGTCACAGTCAGGCCTATTTCCCTATCGTACAAGGGTGTGTTTATAAGGATTTGAGGCAGGAATCATCTAAGTTTGTCGCCGATTTGGGTGCTGACGGCAATGCCATCGGCGGACTCGCTGTGGGAGAACCCACCGAGGTGATGTATGAGATGATCGAGATTGTCAATGATATCCTGCCGCAGAATCGTCCCCGTTACTTGATGGGTGTGGGCACGCCGGCCAACATCCTCGAGGCTATTGACCGCGGCGTGGATATGATGGATTGTGTGATGCCAACCCGCAATGGGCGCAACGGCATGCTCTTCACCCGCCATGGCATCATGAACATGCGCAATAAGAAGTGGGCCGATGATTTCTCGCCCTTGCAGGAAGACGGGCCTTCTATTGTGGACCACATTTACAGCAAGGCCTATGTGCGCCACTTGTTCATAGCTCAGGAAATCCTGGCCATGCAGATTGCCAGCATCCACAACCTGGCCTTCTATCTGTGGCTCGTGGGCGAGGCTCGCAAGCACATCATCGTGGGCGACTTCCCGGCATGGAAGCGGCAGATGCTCCACGATGTGCAACAACGCCTGTAAAAGGCTCGGATTCAACTGTGATGGAAGATCAACTCAATAACATAGAGCAACCCGCTATAGAGACGCAGAATCCTGCGCCTCCCGACGCTTCTGTCCAATCCGTTGATTCCGTCAATTCCGTTTCCCCCGTTGAGCCGGCCAAGAACCGCCCGTGGTATTACGTTAAGCGTTTCGACCGCTACATCATCAAGAATTTCCTGGGTACCTTCTTCTTCGCCATTCTGTTGTTGTTTGCCATCGTTGTGGTGTTTGATATCAACGAGAAGCTTGATGCGGTGCTCACGGCTCCACTGAAGGCTACGGTATTTCAGTATTTCATGAACTTTCTGCCCTTTGTGCTCAGCCAGTTCAGCCCGTTGTTCACATTCATCTCGGTGATTTTCTTCACTTCACGTCTTGCCGACCGCAGCGAGATCATTGCCATGCTTTCCAATGGCATCAGTTTCCACAGGCTCACCATTCCCTATATGGCATCGGCAGCGGTAATTGCTGCCGGCACCTATTTGCTGTCGGCTTATATCATTCCCCCCGCCAATGCGGAGCGCATCGCCTATACCAACAAGTGGGTCAGGAACAAGGAGGTAATCTACGGAGATAATATCCAGCTTCAAATCAAACCAGGCGTGATGGCCTATATGGCTAGATATGATAAAAATACACGCAGTGGTTTCCGATTCACTCTCGAGCACTTTGACGGCAATACCCTGAAATCTCGACTTACTGCCGAAACTATCAAGTATGATTCGGTGGGCTTGTGGACCGTGCGTCAATACACGATACGCGACTTCAAGGGCATGAAGGAAACCATGACCCAGGGCACCACGCTCGATACGTTACTCAATATCGATCCGCGTGATTTCCTTATTTCCAAGAATGATGAGCAGACCATGACGTCGCCAGAACTTAAGGAATATATCAATAAGCAGAAAGCCCGTGGTGTCGCCAACATCAAGGACTTTGAGATTGAGTACGAGCGACGCATCGCCATGACGGCCGCCGCATTCATCCTCACGATTATCGGCTTGTCATTGTCGTCACGCAAGGTGAGAGGTGGTATCGGCCTTAATATCGGCTTGGGCCTGTTGCTCAGTTTCTCCTATATCCTGTTTATGACGGTGACTTCGACCTTTGCAGTGTCGGGCTACACAAGCCCCAGGGTAGCCATGTGGATTCCCAATTTTGTCTATTCCATTATTGCTGCGGTGCTCTATTATCGTGCCTCTCGCTGACGCTCATTCACAATCTATTGTGCTAAAAGCAGGCTTTGCTTTTAGCGATTTATTGTGATCGTGGCTAAAATGTCAAAAAAATGAAAAATCGGTGCTTTTTTTCCGGCATTTTTAATCAATTTGTCCATTATTGTTTATCTTTGCCAAATCAAACAAAACCCAAAATTTGTGTATATGAAAAAGGTATTTTTATGCTTAATCGTTTGCCTGCTGGCCGGTTTTGGAGTGGCACAGGCACAGCTTCCTGCTGTCACACTCAAGAGTATTGATGGCGCTACTGTTCAGAGTGAAACGCTTGCCAACGATGGCAAGCCGTTCATCATCGATTTCTTTGCCACATGGTGCAAGCCGTGCAACCGCGAGTTGTCGGCCATTGCCGAGGTCTATGACGAGTGGCGTGAGGAGACGGGCGTGAAGATCTATGCCGTGAGCATCGACCAGGGTCAGAACATCAACAAGGTGAAGCCGCTGGTAGACCAGAACGAGTGGGAATATGAGGTCCTGCTTGATCCTAACAGTGACTTGCTCAAGGCTCTGGGTGGTCAAATGATTCCCTTTGTCGTTGTTGTCGACGGCAATGGAAATATCGTGTCGAAGCACAGTGGCTATACCGATGGAGCTGAAAATGAACTCATCGAAGAGGTTCGCAAACTGCTTGCCAATTAAGACAGGACTATACGGTCAAGAATGAATAATCGATTTATCACAATCCGTTTTGCGTGGCTTGCCCTCTTGCTTGCTGCTATTGCTACACCACAGTCTGCGCTTTCTCAAGTAACATTAAGTGGTAGCATCCAGAGCGATATCCTTTTCCCTCAGGATGACGAAGAAATCGGCACCGAACACTATGACGAAAAGGTGCTGACCAATACTTATGTTGATTTGAAATTGGGCAGCAAGTATGTTGATGCGGGAGGGCGCTTCGAGTTCCTGAAGTATCCATTGCCTGGCTACGAGTCTGATTTCGAGGGCTGGGGGGTGCCTCATTTCTATGTGAAAGGCCATGTTAAGAGCATGGAACTCACGGTGGGCGATTACTATGAGCAGTTTGGCTCGGGATTCATCCTGCGTACCTATGAGGAGCGTTCACTGGGTATAGATAATGCCCTGCGTGGCGCCCGCTTCAGTTACATGCCTGTTGCTGGTGTGAGCTTGAAGGCCTTGACCGGCAAGCAACGTCGCTATTGGCACCACAACGATGCACTGGTCAGCGGTGTTGATGTCGAGGTGGGGCTGGAACAGTTCATCAAGTCGCTAGAATCACATGATACCCGCATCATGCTGGGCGCATCGTGGGTCAATAAGCACGAGAAAGCTAGTGATGATGCCATCATGCTTGATGCGACCCATCTATTGAAACTGCCCGAATATGTGAATGCCTGGGATGCTCGTGTGAATTTCAGCCACAAGGGCTTTAACCTGCTGGCCGAGTATGCGCAGAAGAGCCAGGATCCATCCTTCGACAATCTCTATCATTACGGCACGGGCAATGTGGCCATGATTAGCGCCTCCTATTCCAAAAAGGGCATGAGTCTGCTCTTGCAGGCTAAGCGTAGCGAGAACATGGCCTTCCGCAGCAGGCGCAGCATGACAGGAACATCTAGTTTCATCAACCATCTGCCACCGTTCACCCACGACCAGACCTATGCTTTGCCTGCCCAGTACCCCTATGCCACCCAGTTCGGTGGCGAATGGGCATTCCAGGCCGAGGCTGGTTACACCTTCAAGAAGGATACGCCACTGGGGGGCAAGTACGGCACTAAGCTCAAAGCCAACTTCTCTCATGTGCGTGGCCTGGATGATGGCGGTATCAAGAATCCTGTTCGTGACGGTCATGTGATGGGTAGTGACGGTTACAAGTCGTCATTCTTCAAGATGAGCGACGAAACTTACTACCAGGACCTGGACATTCAGATTGAGAAGCGATTCACGCGTGATTTCTCGCTCATCTTCATGTATATGAATCAGCGTTATAACATGACGGTAGTTGAGGGTCATGGCGGCATGATCACCAGCAACATCCTTGTTGCTGATGGTAAGTACAAGTTTTCTCCCAAGCTCACACTTCGTTGCGAGTTGCAGTATCAGTTCTGTAAAGGCGATGTCGGGGATTGGGCTTTTGGCCTGGCTGAATTGTCTTTCGCTCCTCACTGGATGTTCACAGTCAATGACATGTGGAATTGTGGAGAAACCAAGGTGCACTTTTATCAGGCTCTTGTGACCTATAGCCTCAAGTCGCATCGCATTCAGGCAGGATATGGCCGCACCGATGCGGGTTACAACTGCTCGGGTGGCGTCTGCCGCTGGGTTCCTGCAACACGAGGTTTCACGTTATCTTATAACTATAGTTTTTGATCATTATGATGAAAAAGATAATATTCACGCTATCGGTGCTTGTGATGTTGCTGCTTGCGGCATGCGACGAGGTCAAGATGGAAGACCGATTCATCTATGTCGAGCCACCTGAAGTGGGACGTGCAGTACTCATCGAGGACTACACGGGGCAGAATTGTGTGAATTGTCCTCGTGCTACCGAGGAGATTGAGCGGCTCGTGGAGCAATATGGTGACTCGGTTGTGATTGCTGTTGCCATCCATTCGGGGCCGTTCTCCAAAGAAAAAGACGGTTCAAACACGCCGCTATACACCGAGGTGGGCAACCAGTATTTCAACCACTGGGGACTATCGGCTCAACCCATTGGCTTGATCGACAGGCTCTACTCATCCACTCCGTTTAGCTATACCGATTGGGCTGCGGGAGTCAACTATGAAATAGGATTCAAGGCTCCGGTAGCTATCCATACCTATCCTGTCTATGACTACGAGTCTCGTCATGTGACCATCGAGGTGCAAACGATTGGCCAAGATTCTACCCGTGTGAGTGGCAAGTTGCAGGTGTGGCTGGTAGAAGATAGTATTGACAGTTTCCAGATGATGCCTGACGGTTCATTAAAAGAGCATTACAACCACATGCATGTGTTCCGTGCCAGCATCAATGACCCTTGGGGTGACGACTTGAGCGTCAACCATGGCGATGTGGCTGTCAAGAACTATGATTTCATTCTTGATCCT
Organism: uncultured Porphyromonadaceae bacterium; assembly: GCA_946410185.1. Lineage (GTDB taxonomy): Bacteria > Bacteroidota > Bacteroidia > Bacteroidales > Muribaculaceae > Sodaliphilus. Next base: position 10,260 of record CAMJZI010000013.1, on the reverse strand, counting down.
GCATGGGTGCCCGAGCATTGTTCGATTGTCACATTCTTGTATGACAACGATGGTGTACGGCAGGTAGCCAAAGAAAAATTGACTTATTAACCAATATGCTAAATAGAAAAATGAAAAAAATCTTTACTTTTTTATTGTTGTTCGGCATGTCTGTTGTGACATTGCCTGCATTGGCTCAAGACATCGATGAGAGCTATGCTTTTGTAGATAAGGATGGAAACGTTATTGAAAACGGTTCTACAGTCCTTTGCAATGTGGTAGAACAGTACGATGAAGGCGGAACCGAAGTCATCCTTTCAGGTGTTTCGGTAAAGAACATCAGTGGATCCGCCTCTGACTACATCAAGATGTTGTATAAGATTGAGCGAATCGACAATGGTAGTTACCAGATTTGCTTCCCCACGAGCTGCAACACAAAGGACAATGTGGGCAGTTATGAGACTCCTGTGGGCATGCTCATGGGCAATGTCCAGGATATCCAGAGCGAGTGGTTCCCGACCGAGGATGGTGAGTGCGTTGTCACTTTGACTCTTGAGATACTCTCCAGGCAGGGCATGTTCCCGCCCACCTATCTGCACAAGGCATGGGGACCTACCATCACCCTGAATTTTGTGAAGGGTGGATTTATCAAGGGCGATGTCAATCGTGACGGTGAAGTGAATATTGCCGATGTCAGCATGGTAATTAGCTACATCCTGTCTCCTCAGGAGGGCAGCGAAGTCGCCGATGTCAATGAGGATACCGAAGTGAATATTGCCGATGTCAGCTTTGTTATCGGTCTGATTCTGAATTCATCAGTGGACTAAGGTTTTTTTTAATCATTCTGTTTGTCATCCTTTTATTTTTGAGGAGAATACAATGAAAAAACATATACTTTTTTTATTAGTTGTTTTACTGTTGCCATTTGTTGTGGACGCTCAAGCACATCTAGTGCCTGCCACGGTGGATTTATCCGAGAATCAAAGAATCATGGGTCACTACGATAGTGATGCGATTGGTACCACGGGCGCTTCTATTGCACGCACATCTGGCAATGTGTCGATTGGTGTCATTCTGGATTCCGAAGAATTGGATGTCTTTAGCGGTGGTAAAATCACGGCTTTCAGGGTTGGTCTCGCCGAGAGTACACCGGTGACCAAGGTGTTTGTCATTCCGGTCACTTCAGGAGGCGCCTATGGATCCATGACTTCATGGACTTGCAACGTGAGTGAGGCCGGGTGGAATCTTGTCGATTTGGATACTCCTTATCAACTCGATGTGCCCGAGGGTGGAAGCTTGATGATCGGTTTTGAATATGAGCAGACTGCCGACGTTAATCCCCTCGCATTTGTCAAGGAAGGTGACCTGTATGATTCCTATTATTACAAGAGGGCTGGTCACATGTATATGTGGACCTCTACTGGCTTGAGTATGCTTGGCAACTTGTGTTTGCAGTGCATTGTCGAGAAAGATCATTTCCCCGAGATTTTGATCAAAACCGGTAACTTGAAGAGTCTTGACTTTGTGAAAAAGGGCGAGGAACTGCCTTTCTCTTTCACTGTTACAAATAGGGGAGCAATCGATATCGATGCACAGGCTTTGTCCTTTGATGTAAAGGTTGATGACGAGAAAGTGGCCACTATTACCAATGATGAAATAATGGCTGTTGGATCCGTTACTGCTTTTGAGGGTGCTCTCAATACCGAGGATTTGACCTCTGGTGAGCACACTTTGACTATTGCCAACGCTGTTGTTGGCGACGAAATCTTGAGTTACGTTCATCCCATGAGTGTGTCTTTTGTCGCTCATGGTGGTAGCTATCCTCGTCAAAAACATCTCGTTGAGCAATTCACCTCAACTTATTGCACTTATTGCCCGTTGGGCAACTCGATGCTCAGTCTTGTTCAGAATCAGCGCGATGATGTCATTTGGGTAGGCGTTCATGGTGACCTGAATGGTGGTAAAGACCCATATACAACAGCCCAGGGCGATACCATCATGTCTTATGTAGGTATGACTGGCTATCCTGCCGCTTCATTTGACCGTGCCACTGGCTGGGAAAGCGATATGCAGGTGGCTAACAGCATTGGTTACTATGAACAATACCATCAACAGATTGCTGATGAATTGTGTCTTTTCTTCGACAACATTTCGCAGTCTAATCCCACCTTTGCCACTATCGAGATCAATCCTGTGGTGGATCTTGAGACTCGTGAGGCCCACATCACCGTTTCAGGCGAAATGTCACCCGACTTTGAATCTCTCTTGGGCGATGATAACAGGTTGACCGTGTATCTAACTGAGGACAGCTTGGTTGCTCGACAAGTCAACAATGGCGTCTGGATTGAAAAATACAGGCACAATGGCGTCTTCCGCTGCGCTTTGGCTACAGTTGACGGAGTGGAATTCAATAAGACGGATAATGGCTATTCCAATGAGTTCACGGTAACGATACCTCAAGAGTGGAACATGGCCAACATGAACGTTGTTGCCTTTATTAGCCGTCCTATTGCCAAGCATGATTACACCGATATGTTCCTGAATAATGCCGAGATGGTCCCACTCATTAATCAAGAGGGTGGTATTGAAGAAATACTTAATGATGAGGATGCTGTTCCTGTTGAATACTACGACGTGATGGGACGCTTGATGGATGGTCCCCGTCAAGGAGTTAACATCGTGAAGATGAGTAATGGCTCAACCAAGAAGGTTCTGCTGAAGTAATCAGAACTGGATTGTTGCTGTCAATCCATAGGCCCGGTCACCAAAGGTGGTCGGGCTTATTGTTACGTCAACATCCTTGACAAACGGGCGAGTGAAGATGAAGGCGCTGCCAGCCCCGATGGCGGCTCCTCCCAGCACGTCCCACCAGTCGTGACGGTCGGTGTGCACACGGCCCCAAGCCACAAAACTCGACACCACATAGGCGGGAATGCCCCATTTCCATCCATAGCGTTTCATCAGGAACGATGAACCGTTGAAGGCTACTGCCGCATGGGTGCTGGGAAAAGCGTGGTGCCCAGTACCGTCGGGGCGGTCTTTGCGGATACACAATTCCAGTCCGTAGTTCACGGCAAGGCAGGTGGCTGTGCTGAATGCCAGTTGCTTCATGCCCTCCTTATCGTGCTTGGCAATGGCCACGCCCAGGGCGGTGGCATCGGGCAGCAGGCACATCACATCGGTTGTGCGTTTTAATGCGTCATCGCCGGCTTGTACCCGCAGGCTCGTCACCAGCGTCAATGCAGCCAATAGGAATCCTATATTTCTCATCATGATTGTGTTAGCTTAGTAGAGTTTATGCAGCAAGTCAATTCGATGGATGCGTTTCAGGGCTGCTGTGATGGCAGCGCGGTTTTTGCGGTCATACCAGAAGAAGAACAGCCGTTGTGCCTGTTTTTCCATGGGTGACTTGGCGCAATATACCCTTTTCAACGTGTATGGGTGAAGGCCGGTGTAGTAGGTCTCGGTTGAGACGGTCATGGGCGTGGGTGTGAAGTCTTGCACCTGTTCAAGGCGAAAGTTCAGTTCCTTGGTGATTGCGGCAAGTTCAGCCATGTCGGCTTCGTGGCAGCCGGGATGCGATGAGATGAAGTAGGGAATCAGCTGTTGCCGCAGGTTATACTTCTCGTTGATTCTGTCAAACAAGGCCTTGAAGCGCCTGAAAAGCTCAAACGAAGGTTTGCGCATCAACATGAGCACCTCGTCACTGGTGTGTTCAGGAGCGACTTTCAATCGGCCAGACACATGATAACGGATGAGTTCCTCGTTGTATTGGGCATTGATTTTGTCCACTCGTTGATCGCCCGTGCGATGCATCGACAAGTCATAGCGCACACCGCTTCCGATAAACGACTTCTTTACCTCTGGTAATGCATCTACAGCATGATAGACTTCCAGCAGTTGACTATGGTCGGTGTTCAAGTTGCTGCAGGGATGAGGATGCAGGCATGACGGACGCTGGCATCGTTGGCAGCGCTCCAGGTCCTTGCCGTGCATGCCATACATGTTGGCACTGGGACCCCCCAGATCACTGATGTATCCCTTGAAGTCATCCATTTTGACCACTTGCTTGACTTCACGCAGGATAGACTCTTTACTGCGTGAGGCAATGAATTTGCCTTGATGTGCGCTGATGGTGCAAAAAGCACATCCGCCAAAGCAACCGCGGTGCATGCACACCGAGTGACGTATCATCTCATAGGCGGGGATGCGTTTGCCTTGATAGCGGGGGTGGGGCAGGCGGGTGTATGGCAGGTCAAATGAGGCGTCAATCTGCTCTGTGGTCATCGGCGGATTGGTGTGATTGACCTTTACGGCGACATCTCCTGTAGCCTGCCACACGTTATGTCCGTGCCACAAATTGCTTTCCACTTCTATGACCTTGAAATTCTCGGCTTGGGCCTTCATCGATTTTTGACATTCTTCAAAAGAGTGCAATACGACATCACTTTCGCTATTGGCCAAGGGTAATTCACTGATGGGACGGCGCACTACTGTCTGCGGAATATCAGTCAGTTCCTCAATGCGGTTGCCTGCTGCCAGGGCATCGGCAATGGCGATGTTAGGTAATTCTCCCATGCCATAGACCAACAAGTCGGCGGGACAGTCCATGACGATTGAGGGCCGCAACCTGTCCTGCCAGTAGTCATAGTGTGCCAGCCGCCTGAGTGATACCTCGATACCGCCAGCCACAACGGGCACATCGGGGAAAAGGCGCTTCAGGATCTCGCTATAGACGATAGTGGGGTAGTCGGGACGGGCTCCGGCGCGGCCATCAGGGGTGTAGGCATCGTCACTGCGTTTGCGACGGGCTGCGGTATAGTGGTTTACCATCGAGTCCATCGCGCCGGCCGATATGCCAAAGTAGAGTCGGGGTTTGCCTAGTTTCTTGAAGTCGCGCAGGTCATCTCGCCAGTTGGGCTGCGGCACAATGGCCACTTTGTAGCCGTGCGCCTCAAGCACGCGACCGATGACGGCGGTTCCCATCGATGGATGGTCTATATAGGCATCGCCCGTGAACAGGATGACATCGGCCTGATCCCAGCCCAGATGCTCCATTTCTTTCTTGGTTGTGGGCAACCACTGGCCCTTGATACGATGGTCCTTATTTTCCTTCACCTGCTTCATGAAAAAGAATCGCTCCCCCTCAAATAATCTATTATCAATTAACTGTTAACTCTTGAAGTTTTTCTTCGAGTTTCAAGATTTCGTCGCGATACTGTGCGGCTTCGAGGAAGTCCATACGCTTAGCAGCCTCAATCATCTGAGTCTTTAGGCGGTCGATAGCGGCTTTGAGATCCTTATCGCTCATATAAGCTACAACAGGATCTGCGGCGACACCAGCACTGGCGTCAAACTCCTCGGCATAACGCATGGCAGGCGCTTTGGCAGCAGTGCCTGGCATCGGTGACTGGTTGTGGCGACTGGGCGCTGTCGTGTGCCTCATGTCGGTATCTTGGCCGATAATGGCGGTGCGGGCCTTGATGATGGCAGTGGGAGTGATGCCGTGCTCCTCATTATACTTGAGCTGCAACGTGCGGCGGCGCTCGGTCTCGTCAATGGTTTGCCGCATCGAGTCGGTGATTTGGTCGGCATACATGATGACGGTGCCGTTCAAGTTGCGGGCTGCTCGGCCTGCCGTCTGTGTCAGTGAGCGACGGCTGCGCAGGAATCCCTCTTTGTCGGCGTCTAGAATGGCTACGAGTGACACCTCAGGCAAGTCAAGTCCTTCGCGCAGCAGGTTCACGCCCACAAGCACATCGATGGCGCCTGCGCGCAGGTTGTCGATGATTTCTATACGCTCCATAGTCTCAACATCGCTGTGCATATAGGCGGTGCGTATGTCCAGTTTCTTCAGGTAGTCGCTTAATTCCTCGGCCATGCGTTTGGTCAACGTGGTCACTAGGGTGCGCTCGCCTCGCTCGATGCGCAATTGTATCTCTTCGACTAGATCATCGACCTGTCCCTGCGAGGGTCGCACGATAATCTGCGGGTCGAGCAGGCCTGTCGGGCGTATCAACTGTTCAGTGATGATACCTTCACTCTTGTTCAATTCATAATCGGCAGGTGTGGCGCTCACATAGATAGTCTGATGGGTCATGGCCTCAAACTCCTCAAATCTCAACGGCCTGTTATCCAGAGCTGCTTCGAGCCTGAATCCATAATGTACCAGATTGGTCTTGCGAGACTGATCGCCGCCGTACATAGCCTGAATTTGCGGCACAGTCACATGACTCTCATCGATAATGGTAAGAAAATCATCAGGGAAATAATCCAGCAGGCAAAACGGACGCATACCAGGTCGACGTCCATCAAAGTAGCGGCTGTAATTCTCTATACCCGAGCAATAGCCCACCTCGCGCATCATTTCCATGTCGTAGGTCACGCGTTCATTCAAGCGTTTGGCCTCGGCAAAACGGTTCTCTCGGGCAAAGGCCGCCACTTGGTTCTCTCGGTCAAGGTCAATCTGTCCCATGGCGGCACGCATTCGATCCTTGGTGGTGACAAAAATGTTGGCTGGGAAAATCTTGAAGCCCTCAACGTCCTCGGTGGGCAGTTGAGTCTCGCTGTCCAGTATCTGGATGCGCTCAATCTCGTTGCCCCAGAAGATGATTCTCAACATAATGTCCTCGTCGCTCAAGAACACGTCGACCGTGTCGCCCTTGACGCGGAATGTGCCCATTCTCAGCTCAGTGTCGCTGCGCGAATACAGAGCATCAACCAGGCGGTGAAGCAAATCGTCACGCCCGATCTGGTCGCCCACCTTCAGTTCGATGGCATTGGCAAGAATATCATCAGGATTGCCCATGCCGTACAGGCATGAGACACTCGACACCACCACGATATCACGGCGTCCCGACATGAGCGCTGTCACTGTCGAGAGTCGCAGGCGTTCAATTTCATCATTAATGGCGAGGTCTTTCTCAATGTATTTATCGGTCGATGGAATATAAGCCTCTGGCTGGTAGTAGTCGTAGTATGAGACAAAGTAATGGACCGCATTCTCGGGAAAGAAACTCTTGAACTCGGCATATAGCTGTGCTGCCAGTGTCTTGTTGTGTGACAACACCAAGGTGGGACGACCTGTCCGTGCAATAACATTGGCCATCGTGAACGTCTTTCCTGACCCCGTCACGCCTAATAGCGTTTGATAGGGCACGCCGTCGTTGACGCCACGGGCCAGTTCCTCAATCGCCTGCGGTTGGTCTCCCGTCGGCTCATAGTCACTATGCAGTCTATAGTCCATCATTCAATACATTTACTCCAAACCACAAAGATACAAAAAACTTTTCAGTTCTTTATTATTTTCACTCATCACTATTTTTGTGACAATGGCACGCCACCCGTTTTGTTTGTTGCGGGTGGCGTGTCGTGTCGTTGTATTGCAAGCCTGGGCTTGCATGAGAATATCAGAACTGCCTGGCAGCGGTCAACATCACCTCGCTCAAGGTGGGGTGACCGTGGATGCTGCGGGCCAGCAGGTCAACAGTGGCACCGGCGTTCATGGCGGTGACTACTTCCTGGATGAGGTCGGCAGCGTGTGCTCCGCAGATGTGGCAGCCCACAATCTGGCGCGTTGCATTATCGACAATCATCTTGATCAAACCGTCGGTCTCGTTCATGGCGACAGCCTTGCCGTTGCTGCGGAAGAATGATTTCTTCACCGTCACGTCAAGACCTTTCTCGCCACACTGCTCCTCGGTGAGGCCCACCATGGCCAGCTCGGGCACAGTGAACACAGCGCTGGGAACGATGTCGAGCTTGATGTCGTCGGTCTTGCCCATGATTGCGTTCAGGGCGCGCTGTCCCTGCGCACTGGCGGCATGGGCGAGCATCATGCGACCGTTCACGTCACCGATGGCATAAACACCAGCCACGTTGGTCATCATGTTGTCGTCCACTTCGATTCCACGGCGGCCCACGGTAATGCCAACAGCATCAAGGCCCAGGGGAAGAACGGGCTGGCGACCGACTGACATGAGCACCTTCTCGCAGGTGACGTTCTGGGGCTTGCCCTTGAGCTCAAACGAAACGGTATAGCCGTCTTCGCCTTGTGTGATGCCGTTGACGGCGGCGCTGGTAATGATCTTGATGCCTCGCTTGCTCAGGACGGTCTTCAGGCGTTTAGCCACGTCCTTATCAAACGGCGGCAGGATTTCCTTGCAGTACTCGATGACAGTCACCTCAACGCCAAACGTGTTGAATACGGCAGCAAACTCCATACCAATGACGCCACCACCCACAATGCACAGGCTCTTGGGCAGTGCTTCCATCGCTAGAATGTCGTCACTGGTCATGGCCAAGTCAGCGCCTGGGATGGGAAGGCCTCTCGGAGCCGAACCAGTAGCGATGATGATATTTTTTGCTTGATATTCCTCACCGTTGACAACGATAGTATTAGCGTTTTTCAGGCTGGCTTCACCCTTGATGGCGGTAATGCCGGGAGCACCCATCAGCATCTCAACACCATCGCGCAGTTGCTTAACAACTGCCTCTTTGCGCTCAAACACTGGTGCATAGTCAAATGCCATCTCGCCGGTCTTCACGCCCCAGACTTCAGCCTCGCGCATCAGGTTGATGACTTCGGCATTGCGGCACAGGGCCTTTGTAGGAATGCAACCGCGGTTCAGGCAGGTACCACCCATCTGGTCACGTTCAACGATGGCGACGGTCAGGCCGTGAGCGGCAGCCTCGGCTGCTGTCTCATATCCGCCAGGTCCGGCACCTATAATAATAATGTCAAACATAGTGTCTATACAAATATAATGATAATACTAAAGACAAGAAAGACAAATAAGACAAATTTTTATATAAAAAAGGAAATTGTCTTTCTTGTCCTTCTTGTCTTCTAGGTGAGTTTACTGATTGTCAGCAATGAGCTCGCGCCAGGTCACGATGGGATGCAGGGCGGCCTGGGTGTCGTCGAGACGACGAACGGGCGTGTTGTGAGGAGCGGTCTTCACCATCTCGGGATCGTCCTTGGCTTCCTGGGCAATCACGCGCATGATGCGGATGAATTCGTCCAGGGTCTGCTTGCTCTCATTCTCAGTGGGTTCAACCATGAGAGCCTCGTGGAACAGCAGGGGGAAGTAGATGGTGGGAGCGTGGAAGCCGTAGTCCAGCAGGCGCTTGGCCACGTCGAGCGTGGTCACACCGGTGGATTTGTCCTTAAGACCGTCATACACAAACTCGTGCTTGCATACTCCGCCGATGGGCAGTTCGTAAACGTCCTTCAACGACTCCTTGATGTAGTTGGCATTGAGCGTAGCGAGCGGGCCTACCCACTTGAGCTGGTCGCGGCCCAGGGTCAGGATATAGGCCAGGGCGCGCATCATCACGCCGAAGTTGCCCAGATGACCACTGATGCTGCCGATGGACTTGTCGTTGCACTCAACCTTGAAGTAGTCATAGTCGTCCTCGCTCACTTTCACGACGCGTGGATTGGGCAACAGGTGCTCCAGACCGGCACGAACGCCGACGGGACCGCTACCGGGACCACCACCACCGTGAGGTGTTGAGAAGGTCTTGTGCAGATTGATGTGCATGATGTCGAAGCCGATGTCACCAGGGCGCACCTTACCCAGCATGGGGTTAAGGTTGGCACCGTCATAGTACATCAGACCACCACAATCGTGAACAGCCTTGGCAATCTCACCAATGTTGTGCTCAAATATACCCAGTGTGTTGGGGTTGGTCATCATCATACCGGCGATGGTGTCGTCGAGCAGAGGACGCAGATCGTCCACATCGACTGTGCCATCGGGGCGGCTCTTTACAACCACCACGTCAAGGCCACATACAGCCGAGCTGGCAGGATTGGTACCGTGAGCGCTGTCGGGGATAATCACCTTGGTGCGCTTCATGTCGCCGCGCTCCATGTGGTAGCCGCGCATGATCATCAGGCCGGTCAACTCGCCATGCGCTCCTGCATAGGGGTTCAGGGTGAACTCGCTCAGGCCAGAAATCTCGGCCAGGCTGGTCTGCAGGAAGTAGTAAACGGCCAGGGCACCCTGGGTGGTCTCGGGGTTCTGCAGCGGGTGCAGGCCCGTGAACTCGCGGTGGGCGGCAATTTCCTCGTTGATTTTGGGATTGTACTTCATGGTGCATGACCCCAGGGGGTAGAAGCCCGTGTCCACACCGAAGTTGTTGTTGCTCATGTTGGTATAGTGGCGTACAACACTCAGCTCATCCACCTCGGGCAGCATGGGTGCGTTTTCGCGCATCAACTCCTTGGGCAGGTCGCTCATCTTGTACTCGTCACACCTGTTCTCGGGCAGGGAA
>CAMJZI010000012.1 GCA_946410185.1 uncultured Porphyromonadaceae bacterium | reverse complement strand
ACAATGCCAACAAGACCCGCGTGCAGTTGTGCTCCCTGCGTCTGGAGATGGGCGAGCGCCTGGGCTTGAGAGACAAGAACAAGTTCGAGTGCCTGTGGATCATCGACTTCCCGCTGTTTGAGTGGAGCGACGAGGAGCAGCGCCTGATGGCAACACACCACCCGTTCACCATGCCCAACCCCGATGACATCCCCTTGCTGGACGAGCATCCCGAACGCGTCCGCGCCAAGGCCTATGACTTTGTTTGCAACGGCATCGAGGTGGGCGGCGGCAGCCTGCGTATCCACGACGGCAAGCTCCAAGCCAAGATGTTTGACATCCTGGGATTCACCCCCGAGCGCGCCATGGCTCAGTTCGGCTTCCTGATCAACGCCTTCAAGTATGGCGCACCTCCCCACGCTGGCCTGGCATTCGGATTCGACCGCTTCGTGTCGATTATGGCTGGCCTGGATAGCATCCGCGACTGCATCGCCTTCCCCAAGAACAATAGTGGCCGTGATGTGATGCTCGATGCACCCAGCCCCGTGGACCAGAGTCAGCTCGATGAGCTCTACATCGACGTGGACCGCGAGCGCCTCAAGGCCGAGAACAAGATTTAGTTTAGTTTCCAGTCCCTGGTTCCTAGAGCACTAGGGGCAATCAACCACTAGATCAATGAGAATAAGAGAAATCACCGACGCTATCGAGCAATATGCCCCGCTGCGATTGCAGGAGGAGTGGGACAATGCGGGTATCCAGGTGGGTAATCCCGAGGCCGAGATTACCGGTGTGCTGCTGTGCACCGATGCCACCGAGGTCGTTGTCGCCGAGGCTATCGCGCTGGGCTACAACCTTGTCATTGCCCATCACCCCCTCATCTTCCATGGCTTGAAAAAGATCATGGGCCGCACTCCTGTCGAGCGCACCGTAGCTATGGCCATCAAGCATGACATCACCATCTACAGCGCGCACACCAACATGGACAGCGCGTGGCAGGGCGTGTCGTTCCGCATGGCCGACAAAATCGGGATGACCGATGTGCAATTCCTGGACGATAACGCAGTGCCCCCCTATGGCGACATGAACTGCGCAACGGCCGGATGCGGTGTAATCGGCAACATCGAGCCGATGAGCGCACACGATGCCCTCAAGCGTGTCAAAGCGGCCTTTGAGGTAGGCGCCATCAGGTATAGTGGCGATGCCGAGAGCATGGTGTCGCGCGTGGCACTGTGCGGCGGTGCCGGCGGGTTCTTGCTCGACAAAGCGGTTGAAATGGGTGCACAGCTCTATGTCACCGCCGACATGCGCTACCACGATTTCCTGGACAACAGCCAGCGCATTGTCGTGGCCGATATCGGACACTACGAGAGCGAACACTTCACAAAAGAGATTTTTTTAGAGATTATTCAGAAAAAAAATCCTACCTTTGCAGTCGCTTTTGCAAAAAAAGAATTGAATCAAGTCAATTATTTATAAAGTCACTAGTCCTCAGTTTCTTGTGAATAATAGGCATACGCCAATTATAGATTTAAAAAAACAGAAACCAGGGACTGGAAACTAGAATCAAAAATTTATGGCAACACCCAAAAAAGAACTCACTGTTGAAGAAAAACTCAAGGCGCTCTATGACTTGCAGCAGAAACTCTCGGAGATTGACGCCATCAAGACCCTGAGAGGCGAACTTCCCCAGGAGGTACAGGACCTTGAAGACGAGATCGCAGGCCTGAACACCCGCGTGGCCAAGTATGAAGACGAAATCGCCATCCAGAAGGACGAAATCGCCCGCAACCGCGACACCAAGCAGCAAGCCGAGGAACTCATCGACAAGTACACCGCCGATCAGGACAACGTGCGCAACAACCGTGAGTATGACTACCTGACCAAGGAGATCGAGTACCAGACCCTGAACATCGAACTGGCCGAGAAGCGCATCAACGAGGCCAGCCGCAAGGCCGAGGTTCTACAGGCCGAAATCCTGAAAGCCAAGGAGATGTGCACCGACCGTGAGCATGCTCTCGAAGAAAAAAAGAGCGAGCTCAACGAGATCGTCACCGAGAACAAGCAGAAGGAAGAGACCCTGCGCGAGAAGGCCAAGAAACAGGAGAACAAGATTGAAGAGCGACTGTTGACCGCCTTTAAGCGCATCCGCAAGAACACCCGTAACGGCCTGGGTGTCGTGGTCGTTCAGCGCAACGCCTGCGGCGGCTGCTTCAACCGCATCCCCGCCCAGCGCCAGATGGAGATCAAGATGCACAAGAAGATCATCGTGTGTGAGTACTGCGGTCGCATCCTGATTGATCCCGAACTGGTAGGTATCGCCCCCGAGGAGGCAAAGAACAAATAATTCTGGTTCGTCCAGAAGGTGGTGCACAGGACCTAGAGGCCACACGACGGCCTTAGCATATCGGGAACCTGTCCACTACAAGACACCGCAATGGCAGCGCGCCCCGTGTGGCATGCTGTCATTGTGCTTTTTTGTTATAGGCGGACCTCCCTGAAGGATGAGCCAACAACAACCGTGTTAATAACTTTTTTAGCGAAAAAACTATGGCCGAGTGGAAGGAATGAAGTAACTTTGTTGTCGGCCTTCCTGCCAATGGCAACAAGGCTGCATCAAACTGATAATGAGCATTCTAGGACAACATCATGAACGGAATAGGTAAATTATACTTCAAATATGGCACCATGGGCTCGGCCAAGACCGCGATGCTGCTCACCCAAGCTTATAACTTTGAGGAACGTGGCATGCAGTACCTGTGCATGAAACCCATCATCGATGACCGTGAGAATGACAACGTGATACGCTCTCGCATAGGCATTGAACGCAAGTGCTCCTGGATTTATCCCGAGAGTGACCTGTATGAAATGCTCAAGGAGATGTTTGACAAGACACTGGTCGTTAAGGACTGGATTCTCATCGATGAGGCCCAATTCCTGTCGGCACCCCAGATCGACCAACTGGCCCGTATCGTGGATGACTACAGCGTGAACGTGGTGTGCTACGGACTGCGCACCGACTTCCAGTCACACATGTTTGAAGGCTCACGACGGCTTTTTGAACTCGCCGACACCATCGAGGAGATCAAGTCTACCTGCTCATGCGGACGCAAGACCATCATCAACGCCCGCATCGACAGTGCCGGCAACATCGTCACCGACGGCAATCAAGTAGAAATAGGCGGCGACGACAAGTATGTGTCGCTGTGCCGCCGCTGCTGGCGCAACCGACGCATCGAGAGCACCAACCGCAATGCCATTAAGTTTGAGGGCGAATAAACGCTCTTAACCCTTACTCACACCCCTCATCCTGCCTGGTTAACTTGTCAATTCTTTGACGGGAAAAACAGGTGCAGGAACCAGCTCACCAGCGTGAGCACAATGCTGAAACCAAGCGCCCACCAGAAGCTGTCCACCTCGAAGTGAGGCTTGACAATCCATGAGCACAACATGACCATCAACGCGTTGATGACAAAGGTGAACAAGCCAAGCGTCATGATGTTGATGGGCAAAGCAAGCAACTTGACCAACGGCTTGATGCACGAGTTGACAAACCCGAGCACGATGGCGATAATCACTGCCCACCACCAGGGCTCAACGGTGACACCGTCGAGCGTGAGTGCCGTGATGAGCACCGCCAGACCTGAGATAAACAATCTTGTAATCATTGTCGTTTAGAATTAGATATATTTATATTAATGTGTGGATGCATAGTCATCTATGACCCGATAAAGGTACAATATTTTTTGATGCTTGCCATCAATAATCGGGCTTTTTCCGGCAAATACGGATTTTTTTCAGTAATTTTGCGCACTCAAAACATTAAAGCACTATGACTGAATCGACAAGAAAATACATCAAGCTAGGACAAGACTATGTGATGATCACCCTCGGACTGCTGAGCTACGCCTTTGGGTTCACCGCATTTATCCTCCCCGAGAAAATCGTGATTGGCAGTGTGACGGGTCTCTCGTCGCTGATCCACTTTTGGCTCGGCTGGAATGTCGCCATCACCTACTATGCCATCAACATCATCTTGCTGTGCATCGCCTTCCGCAGCGTGGGCAAGCAGTTTGTGTTGCGCACGATCATCGGTGCGTCAATCGCAACCCTATTCATGGGCATCTTGCAGCCCATGTTCCCCGCCCCCATCATCGAGCAGCAAACGTTTATGAACGTCATTCTGGGTGCTGTGCTGTGCGGTATGGGCCTGGGCATCGTGTTCACCCACAACGGCAGTACCGGCGGCACCGACATTATCGCCGCAATGGTAGCCAAGTACAGCACCATCTCATTTGGCCGCACGATGATGTACTGCGACGTGCTCATCATCTGCTCGTCCTACCTGCTTTTCCACTCCATCGACAAGATTGTGTACGGTCTCATCTTCATGGTCATCTACTCGGTGGCCGCCGACCGCGTGATCAACAACACACGTCAGAGCGTCCAGTTCTTGATCATCAGCAAGAAGTGGCGGGAGATTGCCGACAACATCATCGCCGAGGCTCACCGCGGCTGCACCATCCTGGACGGCACCGGCTGGTATACCAAGGACGCTGTTAAAATTGTCATGGTCATGTGCCGCAAGCACGAGAGCGTGCACATCTTCCGCATCATCAAGGAGACCGACCGCGAGGCCATCATCACTCAGAGCAACGTCAACGGCGTGTATGGCTTTGGCTTTGACGAGTTGAAGGTGCGCGTCCACAACAAAAAGGGCCAGAAAAACCTGGCTAAAGACAACGCAGAACAAGCGCAATAATAATATTTAAGCATTTAGGGTGCTTTTGGTTTACAACTGTAATCATTTTGGGCGCGAGGTGTGAATTTCGTGCCCAAAATTGCATATTTAGTAAAAAGGTTATATTTTTGCAATCGCTTTGATCACTGTGGTGTATCTAAAACAGTATATTTTATTAACCATAATAACATTAACATTATCAGAATGAGAACATTAACAACCACTGCAGCTATTCTTTTTGCCCTGATGGCAATAGCGGCACCTGTGTCACCTGACAAGGCTCAGCAGATTGCCAGCGAATTCATGCTGCAACACCGTGCAGGGGTGACATTGAATGCCTCGCCTGTCACAAGAGCCCCCAAAATGATGGCCAATGGCACAGCATCGGCCACACAAACCAGTTACTATATCTTCAACGCCTCTGGCAACAATGGATACGTCATTGTCTCGGGTGATGACCGCACTATTCCAGTCCTGGGCTACACCGACAGTGGTAAATTCGATCCGAACCATGTTCCTACCAACATGAAGGCATGGCTCGAGAATTATGCACAGCAGATTTCGGTTCTTGACCAACTGGGAATTTCCGGCCAGGACCTCAACACTCCCCGACCCACCCGCAACAGTATATCGCCGCTCATCACCAGCCACTGGGACCAGGGAGCTCCCTATTGGAACCACTGTCCAGAGTTTATGGACATCGATGAGAATGGCGACACCATTGGCGAGTATGCCTACACGGGCTGCGTGGCAACCTCGATGGCCCAGGTGATGAACTACTACAAGTTCCCGCTCTATTGCACACAGATTATCCCTTCCTATATCGTCACCTACTACTGGCAAGAGGAGTATGGCGCATTCGAGACCGATCCCCTGGATCCCATCATGTTTGACTGGGACAACATGCGCGACAATTACACTGGTGCCGAGAGCGATGCCGAGAAAGAAGCCGTTTCATGGCTCATGCTCTATGCCGGCTGTGCCGCCCAAATGCAGTATGGCCTGAACGCATCGAGCACCAGCGACCCCTACATCCCCACGGCACTCAACGAGTACTTCAACTATGATGCCAAGCTCGTTTACCGCAGCGACTATGACCAGGCCGACTGGGAAGATATGATCTATCAGGAGCTGGTTGCCGGACGCCCCATGATTTATAACGGCCGTGCAGGAACCGGCGGTGGCCACTCGTTTGTGTGCGACGGCTACGCATATGGCGACTACTTCCACATCAACTGGGGCTGGGGCGGCCTGGGCGACGGCTACTTTGTGCTGTCGGTACTCAACCCCTATGCCGGCGGCATCGGCTCCACGACCAGTCTCGAAGGTTACAACATCGACCAGACCGCCGTTATCGGCATCCAGCCCGGTTACAGCGGCCACCATGAGGAAACCGACCACCGTCTTACCGTGTTCAACATGTACTACACCGGTACGCGTTCGTTTGAGCGTAGCGATGACGGCAACTTCAAGCTCAACAAGCGCCGTTATATCAAGGTGACTGCCGAGGACCACATCGACGACGGCACCAAGTACCTGCGCGGTATCGCCCTCTATGACAGCAACGACAACTTTGTTGAGCTGATTGCCCAAACCTATTATGGCTCAAGCTTCATCTCTATCACCGACAGCTGGCCCGACAACCAGAGTTCGGTTTCCTATCCGTTCGCCAAGGACATTACCAGCGGCACCTATAAGATTGTTCCCGTGAGCTCTGTTGCCGGTAGCAACACCTGGGAGCCCATGATCGAGAGCGACCGCTACTATATCGAGGCAACCATCAACGGCAACATGATCACGCTTGCCGACCATCCCGTTGTCAACCTCGAGGCAACCAACTTTGAGTTTACCGGCGGCGAGAAAGTCGGCTTGGCCGAGCAGTGTCACGTGACAGTGAAGAACAACAGCATCGACCGCTTCAGTGGCCGTCTCTTCCTCTATGTTGAAAACGAGAACATCGACGAGTATGGCGAATATACCACCGTTGTCGAGGCCGAGATTCCCGCTGGCGGCACCAAGGTGGTGACCTTTAACTTCACCCCGAAGAACGCAGGCACCAAGAGCGCCCACTTGTCCACCCACGACACCTCGTGGAATCCCGCAATTCCCGGTACCGGTTCGGTAAACATCGCCGGCAGCGTGACCTATCCCATGAACCTGAGCGTTGACATCAACGCCGTTGGCGCCAGCGAGGACATGAACATCTATGATAGCTACATCAAGTTCAAGGTGGATGTGACCAACAACAACACCGAGGGTGAGTATAACCGCTACATCCTGGCTCCCCTGTTCATCGTTGACGAGAACGGCCACGGCGAGATGGTAACCTACCTGAGCCGCAACGTGGTCATCCCCGCTGGCGAGACCCAGACGTTCTACTTCGAGTTTGACAACCTGGCCTTCGGCTCGGTATATGCGCTCAATATCTATGGCCGTAACGAGAATGAGCAGACCACCAACCTCGTTCCTCCCGGTGGCTCCAAGTACTATACCATCAACCGCGGTATGGTGGTTTGGGACGGCAATGGTAACCGCACGGGCATCAAGGCTTACAATGGCATCCGTGTTCCTGAAAACGCCGCCGCAGTGAGCCTCGAGGGACTCAACCTCACATCATTGATCCCCAACGACAATCCCAACGCGCTTTACTACCTCAACACCACCGCCAAGTACATCCCTGCTGGACTTGAGGCCAGAAACGTGATTCAAAACCATGTGGCACTGCGCGACGTTGTCCTCCAGCATGGCTATGACTTCTACGCTCCCTACCGCTTCACTGCCGCTAACATCAGCTATGAGCGCACCTTTACCCGCGGACGCCATGCCGGTCAGGAAGGTGGCTGGAGCACGATGGTATTGCCTTTTGCCGCCACTACAGTGACCGCCGATGGCGCTCCCATCGACTGGATGCACCGCAAGACCGACCCCAAGGGTCTGTGGATCTGCAACTTTGACAAGGAAGAGGACAGCACCGACGAGGCACGCATGCTGGCCGAGTACGTCGGCAACTCGCTGGAAGCCAATGTGCCCTA
The DNA here is from genome assembly GCA_946410185.1 of uncultured Porphyromonadaceae bacterium. Classification (GTDB taxonomy): domain Bacteria; phylum Bacteroidota; class Bacteroidia; order Bacteroidales; family Muribaculaceae; genus Sodaliphilus. The sequence continues at coordinate 24,493 of CAMJZI010000012.1, read as the reverse complement.
CTTTGTCGCTCCCTATGATGGAGCCAACGGTACCGACATGCGCGGCAAAACCTTCGTCTTCAGCGGTGAGAACGTGACCGTGAAGCCCAATCCCACGGCCATCACAAGCGGCACCTATCACATGACCATAGGTGAATATGTGAAGAAGAATGTTGAGAACGCATATTTCCTCAATGCAGCCGGCAGCCACTTCGTCAAGGCCGCCAATGGCACGGTAAGGGCTTTTGAGGTCTATGCCGATAACGTTGCCGACAGCGATGCGTCACAGTTCCAGATTTTCCTGGACGAGAATGCCGAGGACGCTCCCAGCAGCCTGCGTGGCGATGCCGACAGCGACGGCGAAGTGACCATCAACGATGTGACCGTCATCATCGACATGCTGCTCACCAACTCCACAACAATTGGCGATGCTGTTGCAGCCGACTGTGACTTTGACGGTGAGGTGACCATCAACGACATCACCCTTCTTATCGACTACCTGCTGTCATCGCAATGGTGACTCAATTAAGACAGGGTTAAATCCATCCCGTATCGAGGGCACGGCAACGATTGCCGCGCCCTCGTGTCGTTTAATGGTGCCGGAGCCCGTGGTGCCGGGTAAACAAACCGATAGCTATTGTGTCATGGCCTGCTTGATACAGCTTCTCTCAATGATACCTACCAATGGGCCTGGTTATAAGTTAGAACTGGAAGTAGATGAACTGCATGTTGCGGTCTAGGCTCGCCATCGCTATACCCGCAAGCAAACCCCAATAGATCATCCACCTGACGACCGTGGGCAATGGCAAGCGCATCAATGGGAATTCATGCTTGCGGCCCAACCACTCGATGGCAAAGAAGGGGATGACATAGAAAATACATTGTCCATACTTGGGCCATTGACTCCATGAACCGTGAACTATCACGTCGCAAATCTGACTCAAATGGGTGAGGCCACTGGCACGGAATGCGATAAACACAATGGCAAAGACCATAAACGTGAGCAGACAACGGGGCAGGTCGCGCCAATGGGCATGCTCACCAAGCCGATGCCGCGGCACGAAGACAAAAGGTACCAGCAGCAAACCGTTCACCATGCCCCAGATGACAAAGGTCCAATCGGCACCGTGCCACAGCCCCGAGAGCGAGAACACGACCATGATGTTGAACACCGTGCGCCACTGCCCCCCGCGGGAGCCGCCCAGCGGGAAATAGACATAATGGCGGAACCAGGTCATCAACGAGATGTGCCATCGCTGCCACAACTCCTTCATGTCGCGTGAGAAGAAAGGATAATTGAAGTTGGGCTGCAGCCTGATGTTCAGCAAGCGCGCCGAGCCGATGGCGATGTCGCTATAACCCGAGAAATCGGCATAGATCTGCACGGCAAACAGAATAGCCGCCCACACCATGCTGGTAGCAGAGTAGCCATAGGGATTGGCAAACAAACGGTCAACATAGTAGCCCACGCCATCGGCAATAATCACCTTCTTGCCAAGTCCCCACAAAATCTGCCGCATGCCCACCACAGCGGTGTCGTAGTCAAACGACTTCCTGCGCAGGAACTGCGGCAGCAGGTTGGAAGCCCGCTCGATAGGGCCGGCCACCAACTGCGGGAAAAACGCGATATAGACACCAAAGGCCACCACGTCGCGTGTGGGTCTCACTTGGCCACGGTACACGTCGATGGTGTAACTGATGGCCTGGAAAGTATAGAACGAGATGCCCACAGGCAACAAGAGGTGCAACGTGGGCCAGTCGGGTTGGAGGCCAAATAGGCCCAACAGATGCACAAAACTGTTGCGCAAGAAATCCAGATACTTGAACACACACAGGATGCCCAGGTTGAGGACGATATTGGCCAGCGCCCACATCTTGTCACGACGTGACTCATCGCCATGCATCAGCAAGGCCGTGCCAAATGTCGATAACGACGTGAGGACAATCAAGCCTAACATCCTCCAGTCCCACCAGCCATAAAACACATAGCTGGCGATGAGAAGAAACAGGTTCTGCCACTTGAGGTGGTTGCGCAACCCCCAGTAAATCATAAAGACCAGGGGCAGGAACAGACCATATGTGTAAGTGTCGAATTGCATATCTCAACCGCAAAATTAATGCATGCCGAACACAAAAGCCAAATACTATCAGGATTTTGTTGCGTTTTAATCACATCGGACCAACCTGGCAAACTGGTGAAAACCATAGAAAGAAACGTTCAAATGGGCTGACAAGTGGGTGTCACCCGGAATGACTTGCCTGTCATTAGGCACGGTTTTTGCTTCTTTCGGGGTAATGTTTATCTACACCTATACCGAAGCAGAAGGAACCGAATCGCGGCGCATAGCCAGCGAAATCGACCATGTGATGAAGCCTGCCTTTGGCGACAGGCCAGGGGCCAATGGGCGTGAATATACCGGACCACGGTTAAGCGCCAGGATGCTGCAAGAGTATGAAGCAGCACAACGACAACTCGTTAATGGCATCGTCACCCAAGAGATGGTGCAACTTGTGGACATGGGCGATTACAGCGTGGGGATGAACGTGAAATCTCCTTGTGGGCTGACATTATGTCATGCCGTGCAGGGATCGACCGTGCGTGCACGCATCGACATTGACGAAATGCACTTCCACCAGCAGTGGAGCGGCGCACCCATGGAGGCCATCAACCGCAACCACATCGTGGAATCTTCACTGGTGTTCCTGGAGCATGCCGCCGAGTGGAAAGAACAGCTCGCAGCCGCATTCAAGGCCGACAGCAAGGGCGTAAAGATGCGCAACATGGCCATGAATAATATGGATGCCTACCTGAAACGGTACTTTGAAGGGACAGGCATCACTTATTTCTTTGACAAGCGCCACGCCGACGGACACAAGGCCCGCCTGCTCATCCACCTCAATTCCCACAAGACACTGGACCTGCCCATTCCCCACGATGATTTCATCAATCACCTGGATCTGGTCAAGCCCTATATGGTAGAGTTTGCCTACATGGCACGCGACGGACGGTTCACCGTGCGTGGCGATGTGCGTGACGACTGGCAACAGGCCTTAGCATCCAAGCCTCAAGAAGAAATGACGCCAAAACAAGAGCCACATGGGCTCAGAGGCTGGTTGCACCGCTTGCTGGACGGCAAACACAAGCCCGTTGAAGAACCCAACAAGTCAGAGTTGCAACAACAGGTCGACAAGTACTTTGAGGGCAAGAAATGGCAGTATCACCTCACCGAGGATGACGAAGACGGCCGCCAAGAGTTGCACATCAGACTATCACACGGCAGAAGCATGATCATCGACTTGAGCAAGGGCGGTGACGTCTTGGCACGCATCGAGCACGACACGGCCTACATTCCACGCCTGCTCGAACTGGCCAAGTTGTTCCCTTACCGCCTGACAGGCCCCCGCAAGAAGGTGGATTGGATTACCGCTCCCAGGACCGACGAGTAACGAATAACAATAACACCCAACTTAGAACATAAAATTCAACAAAAAAGATAATGGCAATCACCATCAACACCGGCGACCTCAAGACTATTCTCGAGACCACGCCATCGACACAAAACATCCTGCTCGTGGGCAAACACGGCATCGGCAAGAGTGAAATCATCACCCGCCACTTCGAGGACCAGGGTATTCCCGTTATTGCCCTTTTCCTGGGTCAAATGAGCGACCCCGGCGACCTCATCGGCCTGCCCAACAAGGACGAGGCGACCGGCAAGACCGAATTCATGCCGCCCTACTGGTTCCCCATGGACGACAAGCCCGTGGTGCTCTTCCTGGACGAGATGAACAGGGCCAGGCCCGAGATCCTGCAATCGGTCATGGACCTGTCGCTCAATCGCAAGCTGGCAGGACGGTCACTGCCTGCAGGCAGCCGCGTCATCGCTGCCGTGAACGACGGCGAGGAGTACCAGCTTACCGACCTGGACCCAGCACTGGTGTCACGCTTCAACGTGTATTTCTTCAGCCCCACGGTGGGTGAATGGCTCTTCTGGGCCAAGCAACACGGCATCGACCAGCGTGTCATCACCTTTATCGAGGAACATCCCGACGAGCTGGAAAAGAATGTTGACATCAACAAGGGCACCTTTGACAAGACACCCGACCGCCGCGCTTGGGTGCGCGTGTCGGGATTGCTGCAAGCCAGCGGCCACATCACCGACATGAACCGTCTGGCCAAGATGATTACCGGCATCATCGGCGCACGCTCGGCATCAATGTTCATCCAGGCCCTCAACCAGTCGCGCATGCTCACCGCTCGCGAGGTGCTCAGCGACTTCGCCGCTTGCCAGCAGGACCTGGCAACCTATACCATGCCGCAAATCGCCATCATCAACGAGGGCATCTACCAAACGCTCGAACTGGGCATCGACAAGAAGGAGGCCGACCGGGTGAACAACAACCTGCTGCGCTACATCCACTGGATGCTGAGCAACGGCCGTCAAGAAGCCATCGCCCACTTTGCTTCCTTCTTTGAGAATGCGACTTATCCCAATGCCAATGCCTATATCATGATGGACTGCCGCGAGGCGCTGCAGCTCATTAACCAGATGATCAACAACCTATGACCGTAGGTGAACGCATAAAGGCCCTCTCACAGGATTGGTTCCTCACCGAACCGCTGCTGTTTGCCGTGTTGTGTACCCACGCCATCAAGCGTAACGACAACATGGGATGCGACATGCGGTGCGGCAGGGGGATGATTGAGTACAACCCTGAACGGCTGGAACACTTCGACGACAACCAGCTTGCGCTCAGGCTTAAAGCCGAGGTGGTGCGCATCATCCTCAAGCATCCCTATCAGCGCCAGCCTTACAATCCGCGACGCGACGTGATGCGGCTGTCGAGCGACCTCACCCTGGCCGACAACCTGGAGGGCATGGACACCATCGGCCTGGAACCACCCACGATTTTCGACATCCCCAGGAACCAGGCTTTTGAACAGTACTACTCGCTCATGGCGGGTCAGGTCGTACAACTTGAGCAGGATGCCGACGGTGAAGGCATTCCCCTGGACATGGATATGCCTGGCAAGGGGCAAGGCGACGGCAACAATCTGACCGACAGCCTGCTCAGCGCCGACGCTGGGGCCTCGCTGTGGCAGGAGGACGAGCTGATGAGCGAGAAGGTCAATCATGAGATCGAGACGGCCCAGCGATGCAACCAGTGGGGCTCGCTGGGTGGAGACCTCAAGGCCCTCATTGAGAGCACACTGGTGAGCAAACAAAATTTCCGCGCCATTTTGAGCCAATTCCGTGCGAGCATCCTGAGCACCAGGCGACACTTGACGCGCATGCGTCCCAACAGGCGCTACGGATTTGATGCCATGGGCAGCCAGTACGCCTATAGTACCCGCCTGCTGGTGGCTGTTGACGTGAGCGGCAGTGTTCCCGACGAGGATATCAAGAAGTTTCTTGCCGTAATCAACCGGTTCTTCAAGCAAGGCATCGAAAGTATAGAAGTCATTGAATTTGACAGCCACATCACGACCGAGAAACCCATATTGCTCAAACAGGCAACCAGCAGCATCAGGGTAACAGGCCGCGGAGGCACCAATTTCCAGCCTGCCATCGACTTCTACTACGAGCACGAGGAATATGACGGACTGGTCTTCCTCACCGATGGTTTCGCCCCCATTCCCAAACTGCCAGATGACAAACGGCACAAGCCCCTGGCATGGATTTTGACCACTCATGGCGGCAATGAGGACAACCTCAAGCCCCTAGGTCCGGTCGTCCGTATCACCGGCTTGTAACAACGCTACTGTACTGCAGCAGGGCTAAAGTAAAAACACTGCTCCGTAACCCACTAGAAACTCGGGTTACGGAGCAGTAGTAATTGTTTTTCTGCTCAACGGCAGTAAGCGGTCACTTGATTTCCTTCACCAGATAAATCATAGTGGGGAAGTGGTCGCTATAACCGTTCAGGAACACACCGCCCGAGAAGGTGCGCAGGGGGTAACCCTGACGGTCGCCCTCGTTGCCGCGCAAGAACTTGCGGTTGAGCACCTCGGCACGCGAGAAGGTCAAGGTGGGCTTGTCCTTGCTCTCATAGTTCTTCAAGAAGTAGTTGGTGAAGATGATCTGGTCAAACAGGTTCCAGTTGCCCTTGTAACCCAGTGTACCGATGCCCTTGTTCAAGATATTCCACCAGGGGTTGAAGCACGAGCCGGGCTCGGTGCAGTCCTTGATGTCCTTTTTGGCGCCAAGTGCCTCGCTGCAGCTGCGGTTCTGCGGGTCGTCGTTCAAGTCACCCATAAAGATGATGCCCTGGTTGGGGTCGTCAAGCAGCAGTGAGTCCATCGTCGCGCGGGCCATGCGCCCGGCTGCTTCACGCAGGTAGTTTGAAGCCTCTGTACCCCTGCGACGCGAGGGCCAGTGGTTGACCATAATCGACACCTTCTCGCCTGCGAGCATACCAGTGACTGTGAGCTGGTCGCGGGTTTCCACGGGTTCATCCAGGTATTTTTTGATGCTCTGGGTAGTGACATTCAGCACCTTAAAGAAACGGGGATTGTAGAGCAATGCCACATCAATGCCACGCGGATCGGGGCTGTCATGATGAATGATCTGATAGCGACGGCCCTTGAGTTCTGGTTGCTTGACGAGATCCTGCAGCACCGAGAGGTTCTCAACCTCGCCCACACCGATGATGACGGGACCCTCGGCAGGAGAACCCTTGACCTCCATCTGACTGATGGCATAGGCCATGTTGTGCTGCTTTTGCCAATACTTGACACCGTCCCACTGATAGGCACCCTGGGGCGTGAAATCGTAGTCATTCTGCCCGTTATTGTTGATGGTGTCGAACAGGTTCTCCAGGTTGTAGAACATCACGCCATACATCGTGTAACGACGGTCTTGCTCCAGTTGTCCCCGCTGGTCTTCAACAAGTTGTGGCACCTTGCCCACAACCATCGACGGCAACATCACGATGAGCGCCACGAACATATAATACAATCTTTTCATGATTATGTCTACTTTTGAGGTACGATGGATTCTACTTATTACTATATTACTATACTGCTCCGTAAACCCTTTACACACGGATTACGGAGCAGTAATTTTTTTCTGCTCATCAGCAGTAAGTGGTCACTTGATTTCCTTCACCAGATAAATCATGGTTGGGAAGTGGTCGCTATAACCGTTCAGGAACACACCGCCCGAGAAGGTGCGCAGGGGGTAACCCTGACGGTCGCCCTCGTTGCCGCGCAAGAACTTGCGGTTGAGCACCTCGGCACGCGAGAAGGTCAAGGTGGGCTTGTCCTTGCTCTCATAGTTCTTCAAGAAGTAGTTGGTGAAGATGATCTGGTCAAACAGGTTCCAGTTGCCCTTGTAACCCAGTGTACCGATGCCCTTGTTCAAGATATTCCACCAGGGGTTGAAGCACGAGCCGGGCTCGGTGCAGTCCTTGATGTCCTTTTTGGCGCCAAGTGCCTCGCTGCAGCTGCGGTTCTGCGGGTCGTCGTTCAAGTCACCCATAAAGATGATGCCCTGGTTGGGGTCGTCGCGCAGGAGCGAATCAATCGTCTCACGCGCCATGCGTCCCGCAGCCTCGCGCAGATAGCTCGACTGCTCCTCACCACCCAGTCGCGAGGGCCAGTGGTTGATCATCAACGAGACTTTCTCGCCTGCCAAGAGTCCAGTGACGGTCAGCTGGTCGCGGGTCCTGAACTCAGGATAATCGGGGAGATACTTGCCAATGTTCTGGGTTGTCACGTTCAACACCTTGAAGAAGCGGGGATTGTACAGGAACGCCACGTCCACGCCGCGACGGTCGGGGCTGTCGTGGTGAACAATCTGGTAGCGGCGATCCTTGAGTTCGGGCTGTCGCACGAGGTCCTGAAGAACAGTAATGTTCTCAATCTCGCTCACACCGACGATGACAGGTCCCTCGGCGGGAGATCCCTTCACCTCCATCTGGCTGATGGCATAGGCCATGTTGTGCTGCTTTTGCCAATACTTGGTGCCATTCCATTGGCGGGCACCTTGAGGCGAGAATTCCTTGTCATAGACACCATTGTTGTTGATGGTGTCGAACAGGTTCTCCAGATTATAGAACATCACGCCATACATCGTGTAACGGCGTTCCTGCTGTTCTTGAGAGTCCTGGCCCCAGGCCAGCGCCGGCAGCAGAGCCACCAGCGCCAGGGCCATGAATAATGATTTCTTGATCATGACGATAATAAATTAATATCGATGAATTAGTTCTCCCAGGTCACATTCCAAACCGAGAAGCGGTCTTTCTTGTCACCAGTAGCATTAGACGGGCTCAGATTGGTAAACTCAATGGTGAACTCGCCACTTACCGAGCAGGTACCCTCAAAGCTATAGGCATGCTTCTGCGTCATGGGGTTCTCGGTAATCGTCCAGCTCTTGACTACATTGCCATTCTGCTTCACATCAACGCGGAATGAGATCACGTTGCCCGAGAAGGCAGCGCCATAATTGAAGCTGAGTTTGCTCAGGCCTCCCTTGAGCTTGGGCGATACGATGGTGCCCACCATGTTGGTACCACCATTCATGGTCGGAGCCACTGCAGGTTCGTTGGTGTCAAGAATGTTGCCAATGAAGGCGAAATTGGGGTTGCTACCCGACTTGCCGATGAGGAGGGTGCAGTTTTTAGCCACCCAACCGTTTTCGGAGGTAAAATTGCCAATCGTGCTCGTGGGAGTGCCCATGGTGTGGAAGTCGGCAAAGTTCTCGGGGAATTCTACAGGAACCTCACCCATGCCGAAGGTCACGTTATCGATGCACCATGTGGTATAGTTGCCTCCAGCGGGAGCATTGAAGTTGAAACCGATGAAGTATTCACCATCAGACCACTGGCTCAAGTCGATATCTCCCGAGGATACCCATGCGCTGTAAGTAGAGCTGCCGGTAGGCTTGGCAGGGAGGGTGGGATTCAATTTCACCTTTACAGTAGCGGTTCTGGGATCATTGCTGTCGAGCAGATAAAGTTCAATCGTGTTATTGCCCACATTGTTGACCTCGGAGGTGAAATTAAAGACTTTGCTCTTGGCATTCTTGATATCCAGTTTCGGGGTAATCAGCCACGAATCAATCGGCTGGCTGGATGATCCAGTAGCCCTGAACTGGGCACAGGTGATGGGTTGACCGGCACTTGTGTAGGAATAGGTCGACCAGGTCTTGCCTCCACTAACGGCAAGGTTGGTCCAGCCACTGGGGATGCCGCCGTCAAAACCTTCCTCAAACTTGGTAAGGGCAACATCGAGCACATAGGTGTCGGTCGAACCGATATTATCGGTGAGGCCAACGATACCCATATAGGAGGTGATGGCTCCTTTAGCCTTCACAAAGGACTTGTACACATTAGGATTGGACTTCAGGTTGGCATCTACGCGGAATTGCGAACCCTGGGCAAGAGGCACGATGATGCACTTGGTGTAGTCCTTGCAGTCGGGATCATCGGCCAGCACAATGGTGTTGTCGAGCGTGGTGGGAGCCTTCCACTCGATATCGGAATTGCTGGTAACAGAGGTCACCTCGGGAGCCACAGCGCCCACGGCATATCCGCCTACCCAGCCTCTCATGCCACTGGTCACGCCTGCGATAGCGTCGGCCACGGTAAAGGGATTGCTCTTGGTACCGCCGGCAGTGTTCAGGATCACGTCACTGGCGCTGCGCAGCAACAGGTGGAAACCCTTGCTTGACGTGTAGCACAGTTCGCCCACAACGTCAACGGTGCCCTTGGGCAGCGTGTCGGCGCGGAAGGTGGCATATGAGCTGTTATACACCATGATGGAGTTGTTGCTCTCGTCCACGATGGCACGGTCGGTGCTGGCATCGGGCTCCGAGAAGGGGCTGCCGGCATCAGCAAAGGTCACACCATTGATGCGAACCAGGCGGCTCATGTATTTCAGCAAGGTCTCGCTGTCCGAGCCCTTGATCTCGCTCAGCTCGATGACAGTGGTATCCACTTTAGAGACATCAGGAAAACCGTTGAGTTCGGCCATTGCCTCCCATTGCTCCATAGACATGCGGTTGGATTCCCACACATTCTGCTCCTCCCACAGGTAGGGGACTCCCAGGCACAGCAAGCCGTTGAACTTGCCAATGTAGTAACCCTTCATGGGAATCACAACTTCCTGGCCAAGGCGGAACTTGGTGTACATGCTGCTCTGGTCAACAGAGATGGTCAAGCCACCCGTGCCGTCGCTGATGTAGATCTGCTTATAGATATTTCCTTCCTCATCACTACTGGTGACCCATCCGTGAATGACCTCGTCCTCCTTGATAGTGTCGATGTAGTTCTTGACATCCTGCCAGTGCTTGGCTTTGAATTCAGCAATGGTGATGTTGGCAGTGCGCGATGCCTGAGGGACCACCATGGGCGGCTGGTCGAACTCGTCACTACATGCAGCGGTGAACACCAACAAGAGCATTAAGCTGAGATAATAATTAAAACGTTTCATAGTCGGTTATTGTTTTGTTTTTATTAATATCTGGTTGATTGATGAAAATTAATGATTAGAAACGCAGACCCAAGTTCAGGAACATCTTGAACCCCTGCGCATAATAGTACTTGTTGGGGAACTTGGTAGCGGTGTTTGTGATGTCCTTGGTGTCGGTACGTCCCTGTTGATATCCACCCGTCTGAATGTTCCTGTTGTCAAGGATGTTGTTCAGATTCAAGTTGATGTTGAACGATGCCGTGCGGTTGATGTAAATCACGTGACCGATGCTGGCATTGATGACCAGTGCCTCGTTGAGCTTTTCTTGAACGCTCAGGTCACGTATCAGCGCCTTCAGTTCCTCTTCATTATCGGCCATGAAGAAGAGGTCGGAGAAGGGCTCATGACGGTTGGGCGCGATGTTCACATAGGATCGGTTCATCCATGCGCCGTTCACCTCGACAAACCACTGCTTGGGACCGGCCCAGTTAAAGGCCAGTGAATAGCACTCCTGGGGGGTGCCGGCCACATAGAAGTTCTTGAGGTATACCTGATTGGTGACATCGGCCTCGGAGCCGTTCTCGTAGCTGCGGGTACCTATGGGGTTGTTCTTGTACTGGTAACGGGCAATGTTGGCTGCACCGCTCACAGTGAATGAGGGAGACAACTTGTAGCTCAAGCCTACCTCAACACCCTTGTACTGCTTGTTGACACCCGTGAGCGCGTAGTTCATAAACGTGCTGTGGACATCGTCGTAGAAGGCGGTGCGCTCGGTGTTGTCGCGCTGGTCGGTATAGAAGGCGGTCACGATAGCCTTGAAGTTGCGGAAGTTCATCGCATAGCTCAGGTCGGCCGAGAAGATTTTCTCCACCTTCAAGTCAATGACATCATCCTTGGTGCGCGAGGAGATGTAGGCGTCGTAGGGGCGCGGTGCCTCGGTGCCGTAGAAGACGTGGCCCGTGAAGCTGTTGCGGCCGTCCAGTTTATAAGTAATACCAGCCTTGGCGCCATAGGTGACAAAACGGTGGGTCTCGCCCTTGCCATAAGAGTTCTCAGGGGCACGGCCGTTGCGCATCTTGCCATCGCGCTGGAACTGGAAGTAATCACCCTTGACACTGGCAAACATCTCCCACTTGGCCAGGTTGAGCACCCACTGGTGCCACAGCTGAGCCTTGAGGGTGAGGATGTCATAGTCATAGCCGAAACGGTCACCCTTGCCCACCTTGCGGTCAGGGTTGTTCATGTCGTTCTGAGCCATCTCGGCATTATCGGGGAAGTCACGCTCACTGTACTGGTCAACGTCGAGCCAGTAGCGACCACCCAGCAGATCCTTGATGGTCTTGTAGTATGACGAAACAGTGTAGTTGGCATTAGCACCCGTCTGCATCGTCAGCTGGTTGGAGAAGCGCTTGTTCAACACCGACGACAGCGTGAAGCTCGACTGGTTGCTGTGACGTTTCTCAAGCACATAGGTCGAACCGAGCTCCTCGCCCGTCTGGTCGGCCATGTGGTTGTTCAGGTAGTTGACATTATACAGTCGGTCCCAGCGTATCTGGGTTATCTCGCTCTCACTCGTCCACAGGTCGGTATAGAGCTGCTTGGAATTCTCGTCGGTATAGTACGAGGGCAGGTAACGATAATAATCAGGTCGGGGATCAGGAGCATCATGCCAGTTGAGGGCGGCCTTGCTGTAGAACGACTTGTGATAAGCAAAACCCGTATTCAACGAGGTGTTCTCGTTGGGTTTCCACAGCCAGTTCAGGATTGCGGTGGGATCAAACGACTCAACCACCTTGGAATTGCGCTTCTTGCCTTCCTGCCAGCCCCAGTCAGGACTGTACATGTTGCTTCCTGTCAACTGACCTGCCTCGGCAAAGATTGCCGAGTTGGCGGCACGCTTGGTGGGGGCTCCAAAGGTAGTCAGCGACAGCGAGTGCTGCGGGTTGAATACCTTTTGCAACGCCAGGAAGTAACCCCAGCTGTTGTAGAACGAACCGGGATAAACTCCCTCGTCGGCATAACGGGCCACTGCCGATACGGTCATGGCCCAGCCATGCTTGTTGAGTCCCGTGCTGTGAGTAACCATGCCACGCCAGCGGTAATTACCATTGGTATAAGCAAGACTTAAACGGGTTCCGGGAGCATAATCGGCTGCAAAGGTCTTGATGTTGTTAGCACCACCAATGCCGCCAAAAGCATAGGAGTTGTCCTCCAAGCCCATGCCGATGGTCTTGTTCTTGAACGCCTGGTTCAAGCCACCGGTCATCGAGTAGTTGAACGAGAAACGGACTGCATCATTAAAGGGGACACCGTTGATGTAGGTCTCTGTTTTCTGGTTCTCATAGCCACGGATGCGGAAACGCGCCGTGCTGAAGTTGTAGCTCGAGGCTTGATAGAAGGGGTTGTCGGTCGCACCGCTCAACAGTGCCACTTCCTGTGTGTTGCCTTCCTCGTCCTCGAGTTGCGACTCAGAGAGTGCCATGTCGGCCATGGCATTACGGAACTCCAGGGCTTGAGCACTCTCAAAGGAGACAGGCTCTACCTGAATGGTGCCTAAATTCTCTACCATCCCGTTGACGATAGTGACAGCACTCGACCAGTCATTGTAGCCATAAGCGAGTACCAGCAGCTGGTCGGGACCCGGGTTGGCATCATCAATGATGAAGGAGCCCTGGGAGTCGGTCGTTGCTGCATTGCCCTGATTGTCGAGGATAACGGTAGCCCCGGCGACGGGTTGCCCGCTCTTGGCATCAATCACCACGCCCTGCACCCCGGCACGCTGAGCCAGCAGCGGCAGGGTCGCAAAGAGTGCTAATAGCAAAAACAGTTTAAGTCTCATAAGTTCATATAAAGTATTAAAGTTATAGATGATATCTTTCAAGGGGCCAATGCGCCATCGTATGGTATAATAAAGAAAACTCGACCACAAGAGGCTTGATTGACCGGGTAAAATTTGTCAAAGGTAGTGATTTTTTCTGACATATTAAAGAAAAATCACGCTTTTTACCGACATGGCGATGATGACTCTTTAGATGACCGCTCCCGCCATGCCGCCATGGGGCAACTTATTTCTTCTTGAAATAATCGTTATACATCTTGATGCCAAACACAATAGCGCTCGAGATTGTGGTGATGACATTGGTGATGAACAGGGGCCAGTTCTTGAGCATCAAACCCTGGATGGCAAAGAATATACCACCCAGTCCCATCATCAGGAATGTGGGCAGGGCGATGCCATCGGTGTCGTGGGTGCGGATGGTGTAAATCGCTTGGGGCATATAACCCAGCACCAGACAAATCGACGCAGTGTAACCGATGATATCGGTAAGATAATTGGAGATAAATTCAGACATAGACAGTAAGTAATATAATAATCCTTTGATATGTGTACAAAGTGGGACCCTTGACTGGGTCCCACCGTTCACATTTATATCGCTGAGTTATGATTCTTCTTAGACAGAAAAGGCACAGAGAAAACTCGCGTTTCACGCAGTATCTGGTAAGATATGTTGCTCAGTAAAAACATCTTTCCTCTGAATTTGACTGCAAAGGTACCGCTTTTTTTCGGCTTGACCTTTCATGCTCTTTGCCTTTAACCTATTTTAAGATTCATCACTTCAGACCGCACTCCCGCATGAGTTCCTCGACGGCGGCCTTGAGCTGCAAATCCTCGCCTCTGGTCACAGTCTCGGGATTGTTGGCCACCTTGATATCGGGCTCGAGCTGCGTGTTCTCGAGGTAATTACCCTCGGGCAACAGATAGCCGATGATGGGGATACCAAAGATGAGCGACGAGTCTTGCAACCTCTCCCACGACACACTGGTCATGGTGCCGGGAACGGGCATGCCCACGAGCTTGCCCAGCTTGTCATGGCTGTAAACCCAGGGGGTGCCATGGGCGTTGCTGTAGTTGGCCTCGCACTGTAGCATGATGCTGGGCTTGTTCCAGCGGCGGCTGGGCATGTCACAGGCCTCGCGGCCGCGCACCACCTGAGTGAAATACTTCTTGCCGCTGAAGAGCACCTCGATATCCTCGTGCAGGCGACCGCCGCCGTTGAAGCGGGTGTCGATCACGATACCGTCACGCTTGTTGTACTTACCCAGCACGTCGCTGTAGATGTCGCGGTAGCTGGCATCGTTCATCGACTCCAGGTGGACATACCCCAGGCGTCCGCCCGACAGGCTGTCCACGATGTGGGCATTGCGTTTCACCCAACGCTTGTACATCAACTCGCTCAGGGCACCTTTGCTGATGGGTTTCACCACTTCCTCCCAACGCTTGTTAGCCTGGGGATCATAGAGCGAGAGCAGGGTCTTCTTGCCGGACTGGCCGTTGAGCAGTTCGGTGTAATCGTTCTCCTCGTCAATGGCGACACCGTTGATTTTCTCCACAATGGTACCGCGCTTGATCTGGCTCTTGGCCTTGGCCAGAGGGCCTCCGGCAATCACCTCGTCAACCTTGAGACCCTTGCCGGTATAGTTCCAGTCATAGATCAGGCCCAGGTCCGAGGTCCCCTCGCCGCCGGTGGGATAGTAGCGGCCACCGGTGTGAGAGGCGTTCAGTTCGCCCAAGAGCTCGCTGAGCAGGTCGGCAAAGTCCTGATTGTTGTTGATGTGAGGCAGGAACTTGCGGTAGGTCTCCACATTGGCCTTCCAGTCACAGCCGTGGTAATTGAGGTTGTAAAAACGCTTCTCGATTTGCTTGTCAACGTGGTTGAACATGTACTCGCGCTCAGCAAACAGGTCCATCTTCATGTCGGCCTGATAGGTGATGGGCGTGAGCTTGTCGCCCGACACGGTGAGTTTTTGCATCTTGCTGCTGCCCAGCACAAACAGGGTCTTGCCATCCTTGCTGGCCTGGATGTCGGCACCACCGCCGCCCATCTTGTTGAGCAACTTGGTCTCGTGCTTGCGCAGGTCCATCTTCCACAGGTCATAACCGCTCTCAAATGCCGAGAGGTAGTAGAGAGACTCGCCGTCGGGGGTGATCATGCAACCCGAGATGTTGCTCGAGTTGGGCGTCACGCGCACGATGCGCTCCTCGATGCCGTCGAGTTCCACTTTCACCGACTTGTCGTCGGCCTTGGAGGCTGCGGTATCGGTTTTGCCTTTCTTTTTGCTGTTCTTCTTAGCTTCCTCGGCTTTCTTCTCTTCGGCCTTCTTAGCCTCCTTCTCGGCCTCGGTCAAGAGTTCATAGTCCTCCTTGTTGAGATTGTAGCGGTCGAGTGCCTCCTGATTGACAAAAGCCAGGAAGACGTCGTCCTGCGAGCCCCAAGAGGCGTGGCTGCGCATTCCATAGCGGTTGCTGCGGAACATGATGGCGTTGCCCTCCATGACCCAGCGGGGATCTTCGCTGATGTATGCGCTGCCGGTGATGTTGGTGATGGGTCCGCCGCTGGCCGACACGATACCGATGTCGGTGTAGGGGTCGCGCTGGTTGCCGATGAACTCGAGGGCAAACCACTTACCATCTGGCGACCAACTGTAATTGAACTCGCCGTTGGTCTCATACCAGGTCGAGCCGTCGGTCACCTGAGTCACCTGCTTGGTCTTGAGGTCCAGCACCTTGAGGCTAAAACGATCCTCGATGAAGGCCAGCTTCTTGCCGTCGGGGGACAAACAGGGACGGGTGCGCTCCACGGTGGTCGAGGGCAGCAGGATTTCCTCCTTGATGAGGGTGGCGTTGGCAAAGTTGGGGTCATCCTTGCGCTCGATAGTGGCCAGGACGAGTTCCCAGTTGCCGTTACGCTCGGTGGCATAGGCCAGCGTGCGGTTATCACTACCCCACGATACCCAGTTCTCGGCCTGAGGGGTGCTGGTGACGCGCTTGGTGGTATTGTACTCGACCGAAGTCACAAAGACCTCACCGCGCACTACAAAGGCCACCATCTTGCCGTCGGGCGACACTGCAGCATCGGTAGCGCCGCGGGTGTGTGACATGCGCTGCACCTGGTCACTGTCGTCATGCCACAGGCTGATGTCAACCTTGCTGGGCTGACCGCCCTGACGCATGGTATACAGTTCACCATCCTGGGTGAAGCACAGGGTTCCATTATTGGCGATGGAGAGGAAACGTACGGGGTTGACTGTGAAATTGGTCACTGCGGTGAGTTGGCTGGGGTGGTCGATGGGCATCGAATAGACGTTCATCGAGCCACCATTGCGCTCGCTCAGGAAATAAACCGTCTTGCCATCGGGGCTGAGGACGGGATTGCGGTCCTCGCCGCCGATGTTGGTCAGGTTGGTATGATGACTTGTCTTGGCATCATAGCGCCAGATGTCGCGTGTAATCGACGAGGTGTGATGCTTGCGGTACTCATCCTCACCGCCCTTGCGGTCCTGATAAACAAAATACTCTCCAGTCTTGTTCCAGCAGATGTACTCGGCAGGTGTGCCCAGTTCGCGCGTGGCACGGCCACCCTCCACAGGTACCTTATAGACCTCGGTCAAACGACCGCTCGGGAAGAGCATGCTGCTTGCAGGATCCTGGATCGAGGCGCTGTAATAGATGTACTTGCCGTCGGGGCTGAAAGTCCACGGCGTCTCGCCGGCGCTGTTGCGCGTGAGTTGCTTGGGCTGTCCGCCACCCGAGGGCATGACATACACATCATTATTTCCCTTACGGTCGCTGGCAAATGCCAGCATTGCACCATCGGGCGACCACACGGGCATGGATTCATAACTCGACTGTGAGGTCAACTGCACAGCCTGTCCGCCACTCGAGGGCACCACATAGATGTCACCCTTGTAGCAGAACGCGATCTTGTTACCGTCGGGCGATATGCTCGCATAACGCATCCACAACGGCGTGTCGGCCATCGCGGTCATCGCCGTCACTGCGGCGAGAGAAAGCAAGATTTTCTTCATTATGATTGTACTTTATTGGTTTATCCTGCAAATTTACAAAAAAAGCCTTTTCACTCCCCATTTCTCGCAGAAAAACGCCAAAAAACTATCTGCTATAGATGACATCAGCCGCTGTCCGAGCCATCGATAACAGCGGCTGATGATTATTATTCAGCAATCAGGCAATGAGCCCCGCTACTGCCTGGTCACCCACCTATGGGTTGGATAATTGGAAATCTTGAAGAAAATCCTTCATATCTTCCTTCACCACAGCACCATGATTCTCCATCCATTCAAAATAATTCTTCATTATACCCTGTCCCATTGATATCATGTCACCAGGGTTCATGGGAAGGAGGCCCATTAACTTGTGGGTATCCAGGGTTTGCAGCTTAGCGAGAAAATCGAGGTCATCCTCGGTGATGATGCCATAAGCGTTGTTTAACATCACCGTTGGCAAATTAGCTGTCATCCAATTCTTCATCCTATCCAACTTATTCTGCATATCATTCATTTCATCGGGCATTTGCTGGAATATCATTGTGAATAAATTGAAATACTGATCAAAGTAACCCTGCAAGTAGTGCTTGACCTGATCGGTTTCCAGGGCCTTCTTGTATTTCTCAACATACCCTGGATCGATTCCGGCTTTGATCTGAACCTGGCCTGGATCTTCTCCAGCCATAATCTTGAGACTGTCTAGACCATCGAAAAATGAAGTATCGTGCTTGATGGCCTCGAGCCATTGCGCGCTGTGTTCATTGTAGGTCTGGCCCTCTGGCGTGGACATGAGCGACATGTGTTCCCTTAGAGCTGCTTCTGTGACACCGAGTTCTTTTATCTTGGCGCACATGAAATCCGTCATATAATCCATGAATCCCTCCTTGAAATAGCGTTCAGTCAATTGATTCAGATCAACATCTCCACTCTCAAACCAAAATGTGCTACTTGCCTTATAAACAGAATCCATCCGATTCAAGTAAGCGTCCATAGCCTTTTGAGAAGTAACAGCCATGTATTCTTTCACGGCCTCACGATAACTGTCCTGGGCATAGCCGCTGGCGGCAATCAACATCACCAGCATTGCAATGAGTAATCTTGATTTTTTCATAATTGATATCATTTTAAAGTTAATAATCTCTGGATTAATGCTGTAAAAATAATCACTTTTCTTTTATAATCCAACTATTAATAACAACATAATCACAACATCCATACAAATTTTCCGATTTTAGGCATGTATCCCAAAAAATGTTCCTAACTTTGCAAGTTATACTGAATCTTTAAAAGTAAAACTATGACCAAACGATTTTTCATAGTGATGATGGTCCTTTGCATGACTGTAATTAGCGGCTGGGCTGAAGACAAGCAGGCCGAGGCCACCTTTGCGGTCAAGAGTCATGACTTTGGCACCATCAAGGAGGCTAATGGCCCCGTATCATGCACCTTTGAATTCATCAATACGGGCGAAAAGCCCCTGCTTATCATCGACGCGACCGCCTCGTGTGGCTGCACACGTCCCGAATACCCCACCAAGCCCATCAAGCCTGGCAAGAAAGGCAAAATCAAAGTGACTTTCAGCCCCATTGGCCGTCCCGGCGCTTTCAAGAAGACCGTCAAGGTCAAGACTAACGGCAAGGTACGCACCACGACGTTGCACATCCAGGGCACTGTCATTCCCAAGTAAAGCAAAAGGTGAGGCTCAGGCATCACATATCGGCCCTACTGGTCACCTCAATGGCCGTGATTGCCCAGGCGCAACCACAGGTCACATGGCTGGAACAGCGGCAAGACATGGGCGTCATCCTTGAAAAGAATGGCAAGGTGAACAGCACCTTCAGGCTGGTCAACACAGGCTCCCAACCCCTGCTCATCGTCAAGACGCAAGTGGGTTGTGGCTGCACGGCCATCTCTTATCCCCAACAAGCCATTGCCCCGGGCGACACGGCTGCCGTGACTCTGACCTACAACCCGTCGGGCCGGCCTGGCCAATTCTCCAAGCAGGCTCTCATCTTTACCAACACGACGCCCAAACGCTCCGTCCTGGAAATCACGGGCAATGTCATCCCCACCGACGCGACTCTGGACAAGCAATATCCTGTCAAAGCGGGACCCTTGCGCATTACTCAACAACTGATGCCCATGGGTGAACTCACGCGCGGCCAGAACAAAACGACTTATCTGAGCGCCTATAATGCATCAACCGACACCCTTCTCGTGCATGTGCAAGGCGCACAGCCACACATCAGCCCGGCCATCGTCCCCGACACCGTGGCTCCCGGCCGCGTCACTGCGCTCACGGTGCACTACCGGTCGGCTCAAGCGCCATTATGGGGGCTGAATGTGGACACCCTGACACTGACATGCGAGCCAATCAGGCATTCATCGGGGACTCCTTCATGGAAAGCCTCGATCAACGTGATGGCGCAGGTGCTTGAGGACTTCGGAAACATGACCGACGAGCAGTTGAAACGCGCTCCTGTCATGTGGACCGGCTTGAACGAATCGCTGGACTTTGGCTCCATGACGAGGGGCAAGATCGTGTCGAACTCGTTTCAAGTGACCAACCACGGCAAGGACCCGCTCATCATCCGCCGCCTGTGGACTCCCGTGGAGCACGGCATTACAGTCAGCACCGACAAGCTGGAGGTCAAGCACGGCAAGTCGGCCACCGTCACTATAACGGTGGACACGTCGCTGATCGAGGGCGAACTGCTCAATGCGCCGCTCACATTGATGACCAACGACCCTGATAAGCCGCGCGTCACCGTCCGCCTGGTAGGTATTATCGACAAACATTAACTACAATATTAAGATATGGCAAAAAAAACAAGAATCATACAGCACACCCAGGAAGAGTGCCCCAGCATGAATCATCCCGAGAATGATGAACAGTATGCTGGACTGCAAGTCAACAGCGGCGTGGAACAACCGCCCATCGTCAACCCGTACCTGAAGCGCAAGCGCAAACCGCAGCTGACGCCGGCCGAGTATGTCGAGGGCATCCGCAAGGGCAACCGCGCCGTGCTGGGACAGGCAGTGACGCTGGTCGAGAGCCGCAACGCCGAGCACCAGATCATCGCCCAGGAGGTCATCGAGAAATGTCTGCCCTACACGGGCAACTCGCGCCGCATCGGCATCACGGGAGTGCCTGGCGCAGGCAAGAGCACGTCGATCGACTCCTTTGGCATGCACGTCATCAAGCAGGGGCACAAACTGGCCGTCCTGGCCATCGACCCCAGCAGCGAGCGCTCCAAGGGCTCCATCCTGGGCGACAAGACGCGCATGGAACGCCTGGCCATCGAGCCCGATGTGTTCATCCGCCCTTCCCCCTCGGCTGGTTCGCTGGGCGGCGTGGCTCGCAAGACGCGCGAGACCATCGTGCTGTGTGAGGCCGCGGGCTATGATACCATCTTTGTCGAGACCGTAGGCGTAGGACAGAGCGAGATTGCCGTCCACTCGATGGTAGACTATTTCCTGCTCATTCAGCTTGCCGGCACGGGCGACGAACTGCAGGGCATCAAGCGCGGCATCATGGAGATGGCCGACGGCATCGTCATCAACAAGTGCGACGGTGACAACATCGAGCGTGCCAATCTGGCCGCTGCACAGTTCCGCAACGCTCTGCACCTCTATCCCCTGCCCCCCAGCGGCTTCCTGCCCGAGGTCATCACCTACTCGGGCTACTATGACCTGAACATCGACGGCGTGTGGGACATGATTGACCGCTACTTTGCCCACGTCAAGAAGAGCGGCTACTTTGACGAGAAACGCCACGAGCAGGAGCGCTACTGGATGCGTGAGACCATCAACGAGCAGTTGCTCGCACGCTTCTACTTCGATCCCGAGATCGAGCGGCTGCTCACCATCAAGGAGGACACGGTGCTCAGCGGCAAGCAGACGTCGTTTGTCGCTGCCAGCGACGTGCTCAACTTCTATTATAGCAAAATCAGTAACGAACACGCTAAATGAAGAAGACGCTTATTCTATTTTTATCGATGACGACCCTGATATTGCTGTGCTGCCAGTGCGCACCCAGCCAACTCAGGCAAGCCCGCAAAGGCGCCACAGAGGCCCCTTATCAGGTTCTGGAGAACTACTATGTGCGCAATAACGTGGACTGCAGCAAGCTGCAACGGCTCATTATCGACAATGAGCAGGACTTCAACGGCTATTTTGGCCCCGCGGCCATCATGGGAGGGCTTCCCACCGACATCAATTGGCAAAAACAATATGTGATTGCCGTGTTGCTGCCACAGACCAACCGTCCCACCATGGTCACCCCACTGGAGGTGAAACAGAGCCCCGGTAACATCATCTTTGAGTATCGGGTGAACCGCGGCAACAAGACGAGCTACAAGCTGGTGCCGTTTGCCGCCATCGCCCTTAACAGGAGCGCCGATCCCCAGCAGCTTCAGGTCTTTTTTATCGAGAAATAACGCTATGGACAACCAGTACTGCTACCGCTATCCTCATCCTGCCGTCACAACCGACTGCGTCGTTTTTGGCTATGACGGACTACGACTTAATGTGCTACTTATCGAACGGGGCGGCGAACCCTTCAAGGGCTCATGGGCCTTTCCTGGCGGCTTCCTCAATATCGATGAGGATGCCCCCGATGGGGCACGACGCGAACTCATGGAGGAAACAGGACTCAAAGTGACCAACATCATGCAACTGGGAGCATTTGCCACGCCTGACCGCGACCCGCGAGAGCGTGTCATCTCCATCGCCTATTTCACCCTCACTCGCGTCCAGGATGTGCAGGGCGACGACGATGCGCGCGTGGCCCGTTGGTTCCCCATCAACCAGCTGCCACCGCTGGCATTTGACCACCAGCAGATGTTTGAACAGGCCCTGCAGCGCCTCTCTGACTGCCTTAAACTCAAGACGGGCAACTTCTTCAGCGGAGATTTCTCCTACGAGGAAATCGACATGATCTACTTCGCCACCCTCACCAGGTAACACCTCCTGCCCTTTCAGTTACCCCTCTAGTTTGTGATTCCAAACCTCTCTCGTCAGCGGGCCCGAGCCCGCTGTTTTTTAATGTTAAAATGTGTCAACACTTGCAGGCTTGCAATCGTTTTCGTTGAACAAATGTTAATTTTTAGCCGTTTCGTGTCATAGAATTATGTTATAAAACATATTTGCACTATTTTTGCATTGGTTTTTCATGGTAATAGTTTTTAAGGTTAAGAAAAACCAGGTGCCGCGAGGCAGTTGTTTTTTCAAGAATGTTTTAAGGTTTATGTTAATGGTATTAGAAGGTTAATTAGTTAAGCAATCCCCGACGTGAGTCGAGGATTTTTTTATATATACAGGAATCTTATTTCACCGATTATTTATAATTTTGCGGTGATAACATTAAACAAATGACAACTATGAACAAGTATCTTATTCTTTCTATTCTCGCTGTGACGGCTCTGTTGTCTTGCGGCAACAACGACAAGGGCACAGCAGTCAATAACGGCAATAAGGCCACCGACAGCACCCTTTGCCAGTTCAATAACATCGATGCTGAAAAAATGTTCGCCTACGTTGACGATGAGGGTGACACACTGTATTTTGACAACACTTTCTCGGCTTTCTGGCCCCAGATCATCAATGGCAAACCCTGTCCCGAGCTACAGAAAGCCCTGTTCTGTGCCATGACCGACAGCGGTGGTCTCAACCAGTTGGACAAGGTCATCGACTTCCTGCTGGATCCCTCTAACTATACCGAAATCGATGGCGAGCGACTCATTCCCACCAACGCCGTCAAGCAAGATGAGGGTCAACTCTCTACCAGCGAAGTTGACGTGATCATGCAAAGCATGACCGACCGCCTGCTCATCTATCACCTGGGAACCAGTTCCTATATGGCCGGCGCCGCCCACGGCATCTATGCCAACAACTACGTCACCTACGACCTCAAGACCGAAAAGGCTGTCGCCTTTGAAGACGTCATTGCCGACACTACCCTGCTGCGCGACGTCATCTATAAGGCAATCAAGAACACCTACGACTACACTAAGGACGACCTCTTCATCCCCGACAACGGCCTGTTGCCCCTGCCACGAGACTTCTTTATCGAGGGCACAGTGCTGCATGCCGTCTATCAGGTCTATGAGATCGCCAGCTATGCCCAGGGCGCTATTGACGCACCCATCTATCCCTACCTACTCAAGCCCGAGGAGATAAAACAACTCTACACCCCCTACGGTCTCGAACTCCTCGACCTCACCGAATAAAACTCCCGGCTTCTACAACAGTCCCTGATTGATTGCAACAGTCAGTGCCTCGGTAATACTGCGCACGCCCAGCCGCTCAAACAGCGCACGCTTGTAGGTCTTGACAGTATCCAGCGCACGGCACATCTTTTCAGCAATCTGTGGTACAGTATAACCCTGCGCACTCAGGAAGAGCACCTGCTTTTCCTGGGGGCGCAGGGTAATGTTTTTGCGCTCCTGCCAGCGATGACTGCCAAGGTCATACTCCCAATAGGTTGAATGCCCCTTCTGGCGAAACTCGATGTGTCCTGGCGTGGTGTGATGAGACAACGACACCACGCACATGGCCAGCCACGCACGACCGTCGGGCGCGAGGGCAAACGGAGTGATCTTGTGGTTTACCAGCTAGCAATCTTCACCGCTCCTGATATGAAAGTCATAGCTCATGAAGCAGTGACTGCGCTCGTCGATGGGTTCCTCATTAAAGCGCTTGAAGCCCACTTCGTTGATCTCAATCAACATGGGTTGTTCCTCGGCCGGGACATGGTCGATATACAGGCGGTAGCCCATCTGTTTCACCTCCTCGGCAGTGTGACCGCACAGGAACAACGGATTGCTCGCCACATGCAGGAAACCTTGCCTGAGGTAGTCGATGACGTATATACTCTGGTAGGTAGCATTGGCCATTGCATCGATAGCGCGTATCATGGGATCGAGATGCTGATATCGCTCGTCATCAATGCCCTCGACAATGTTGGTCAGTGTGAAAAATTCTTCAACTTTAGCCATATCGGTTTTCAGGTTTATAGTTATGCAAATGTACACCAATTGCCCAATCACTGCAAATGATGAAACTTAAAAAGCCTTATCATTAAGATGAGGTAACGCGCGTCAAGGCATTTTAACACCCTAAAGTGTGAAAATGCGGTTTCGACAGGCCGGTATTGCAACTTTTCACCCTTTAGTGCGTGTCTCTATTGTACTTGGTCTCGATAATTTTGCCATCGAACAACCAAAACAGAGACATGATTATGATCCAAAGATT